>NZ_JACSLC010000022.1:0-6922 GCF_018617905.1 Exiguobacterium sp. s40
GATATAGCTCTTTAAAAATGACGAAGCTTGCGCTTCATTCAAAAATTGTAAAACATTTTTGCCTCATCGTTCAGTTTTCAAAGTTCGTCTGTCGTTCTTGGCGACTTAAATATCTTAACAAGCTATTAACGAGAAGTCAATATCTTTTTTAGATTTTTAAAACCGCTCTCGGCGACGTCTATTAATATATCAATAAAACTTTGAATACACAATAGCTTTTTCAGAAAAACTTTAAATTATTTCTTAGTCGTCTGCATTTTTTGTAGAAAATGATGAACGCATTTCTAGTTTCTTCATTATATAGAGAAAAAAGTGAACGTTGAATGGACCTAACCATTCGGCATATAAAAAGGCGAGATGGAATATCTCGCCTTACGATCTTAAATTCGAAAGTGAAACTTTGCGTTGCTTCGCCTCTTTTAAGTAAAAGAAGTACAATGCTTCCGCTTGTTTAACTTGCGCTGCTAATTCCCCAGTGTCTTCGATACTCACTTCAAGTATGTGACGTTTCGATTCGTACTTCGCCTTAGCATCTAACAGCTCTAACAAAAATCGTTGGTCATATCCGTCTCGGAGAGGTTTGCGAAACCATCTCATAGTTCGCGTCTACCTTCCATCGCTCTTGATAAGGTCACTTCATCCGCATATTCTAGATCGCCGCCTACAGGTAAACCGTGCGCCAGACGCGTTACACGAATTCCAGTCGGTTTTAAGAGTCGGGACAGATACATTGAAGTCGCTTCCCCTTCGATGTTCGGGTTAGTGGCCAAAATCACTTCACTAATCGCTTCATTTTCTTGAAGACGCGTTAACAAGCTCGACACGTTAATATCTTCAGGACCAATCCCTTCCATTGGGCTAATCGCCCCATGCAAGACATGGTACTTCCCACGATACTCTCGCATCTTCTCCATCGCAATCACATCTCTAGAATCTTGAACAACACAGACCACCGTCTCGTCGCGATGGGAATCCGTACAAATCGCGCATGGGTCAACATCTGTAATGTGCCCGCATACCGTACAATATTTAATATCACGTTTAGCGCTGACAAGAGCCTTAGCGAACGTCAGCACATCGTCTTCTTCCATATCTAATACGTGGAATGCTAGACGTATGGCAGTTTTCGGACCAATGCCCGGCAATTTGGTAAAGCTTTCAATCAAACGTCCGATCGCTTCAGGGTATTGCAACTCACATCGTTCCTTTCTTCACTTAAAAGCCTGGAAGGTTCATCCCTTGCGTAAAACGTCCCATTTTGTCATTAACGAGTTGGTCAGCTTGCTTCATCCCGTCGTTAACTGCTGCCAAAACAAGATCTTGCAACATTTCGACGTCATCTGGATCGACAGCATCTTCAGCGATGATGACATCTAGCACTTCTTTATGTCCACTGACGATAACTTTTACCATGCCGCCACCTGCCGTACCTTCAACAGTCAAGTCTTTCAATTCTTCTTGAGCTTTCGCCATATCTTTTTGCATTTTCTGCATTTGCTTCATCATATTGTTCATGTTTCCCATTCCACGCATGTAGAGCGCCTCCTTTTAAACTTCTTCAATTTCAACGACGTCACCGAAACGTTCAACGGCCTTCGAGACAAGTGGATCTTCTTCAACCACTTCCTCTTCTTTATGATCCGAACGTTCAGCTTGTTTACGAAGGATGAACTCATTCTTCAACTCAACCCAATCGGTCTCTAGTACGGCCATGATTTCTCGACGAATTCCCGTCACTTCAAACAAGGCTTGTTCAATCACGTCTCGCGTGCGACCGTTCGAGCTAACTTGCTCGTAGTGCCACGTCATCCCATCTTTAAATTGTACCAGTAAGGTGTCACTAGCACAAAGCACAGCTTCACTCTCATAGAATAGTGCAAAAATTGGACCATCCTGCGTTCGGATATTCCCCATGATATCTTCCCAGCTATCACGTATTGCGTTTAAATGTTGTCTTTCCGCTCGTTGCAATAATTGACGGATGCGTTCCTTCGGGACTCGAATTTGAGTTCGCTTGGCAACTTTAGGTTTCTCTGTTGTTGCTTCCGCTGCAGGAACTCCCGTTTTTTTGACTTCACTCAACTCGCGACTCAGTTCACGGACCTGCTCTTGAAGTTGTTTCATCTGTTCTGTCATCGTCCGCCCTTGTTCGGCGATACGAATAAACGTTAGTTCCACCAAAACTTTCGGATGATTCGATAATCGCATCTGTTGCTGACAATCATTCAACTCTTCAATCACTTGGAATAGTTCATCTGTCGACGTCGCTTCAACAAATTGTCGGAACGTCTCTGTCGGGCGAGCGCGTTCGAGTAAATCGACCGCTTGAGGTGAGGCCTTTAATAGTAAGGCGTCACGATGAACGAATACGAGATCTTCAATGAATCGCTTCAAATCCTTACCTTCACGCAGCATCGTTTCCAACGTACTCAAAATTTGATCAAGTTGCTTTTTCTGTAAGCCGTAAGCCATATCGAGCAGAGCATCATCTGTCACCGCGCCGGTCACTTCTAGCACAGCGTCTTCGGTCAAACGGCCATCGCTAAAAGCGAGCGCTTGATCGAGCAGGCTGAGTGCATCGCGCATCCCACCATCGGCAGCACGGGCAATCAGCTTGAGCGCCTCTGGATCATAGTCATAATCTTGATCGTTCAAGATATATGCCATACGTGTCTGCAATTGACCGACTTCATGCCGTTTCACATCAAAACGCTGGCAACGCGAGATGATAGTTGCTGGAATTTTATGCGGTTCTGTCGTCGCCAAAATAAAGATGGCATGCGCCGGCGGTTCTTCTAACGTCTTTAACAAGGCGTTGAAGGCACCTGTCGAAAGCATATGCACTTCATCAATGATATATACTTTGAAGCGCGCTTGAGAAGGCGGATATTTGACTTTATCCCGAATTTCTCGAATCTCGTCGACCCCGTTATTTGAAGCCGCATCGATTTCAAACACGTCCGGGCTTGTCCCTTCCGTGATTGCAATACAAGTCGGGCACGTATTACACGGCTCTCGTGTAGGCGCCGTCTCGCAGTTGATGGCTTTCGCGATAATTTTCGCCAGACTTGTCTTCCCGGTCCCTCGTGGACCTGAGAACAAATAGGCATGTGACATTCGTTCCTCAAGCAACGCATTTTGAATCGTGCGTGTGATATGAATTTGACCGACAACCTCTTGGAACGACTGCGGACGATAAACCCGATACAACGCTTGATACGCCATGTCCCCGCCTCCTTTCTTCCTTACATTCTCTATTTCATCATACAAAAAAATCTACAACCCTGGGGCCGTAGATTGAAGTTATTAAATAAATCTGCCGCGCACCGATTTCTGAAAGCACGTCAATGTGCGTTACTCATGCAGTTTGCTCGGCCCAAGCACCCCTGCGGCACACGGTACGTCACCACTTAAGGCTGCTTCCTTCCGGACCTGACCTGGTTCATGGGTGACCGTTGCGCAGGACTCAGACGTCAACGCCACTTACACGAGGACAGGCCACACCAATGCACTCCCTCGAATCGGAATTCAGTCTCGCTATAGCGGATTGCGAGTTACAGGGCACCGCTACCTCCCCGCCTAGCACGGCAAATGGGTAAATGAAGTTAGGCACTACGTTGAGTGCTATTACATTATACTGTTTAATCAGATGGGTTGCAACCTCTCTGTTCAAGCCGCGCCTGCTTCTTCCGTTCTCTAAGGTTTCGGAAGAAGATCGTCAGCAACTCCCCACACTCTTCTGCTAAAACATTTTCAGTTACTTCAGCTTGGTGGTTGAAGCGTTCGTCTTGGACGAGGTTCATGAGCGTCCCGCAACATCCACCCTTCGGATCGTGGGCACCAAAGATGACCCGCTTCACACGAGACAGCACGATGGCACCCGCACACATCGGACACGGCTCTAACGTGACGAACAGTTCACAATCCTCTAAACGCCAGTTGCCGAGCGTCTGGTTTGCCTGCTCAATCGCAATCATCTCGGCGTGGGCCGCTGCCAACAAGTCGGTTTCCCGACGATTATGTCCGACGGCAATCACCTCATCACCTTTAACGATGACGCATCCAATCGGGACTTCGCCGATTGCTTCCGCCTTCTTTGCTTCTTCAATGGCAAGCCTCATAAATCGTTCATCTCGTTCCATATACACACTCCGTTTCTGATCACTTATTATGAAAAAAAATGAAAATCATTTCGCTCGCCCTATCCACTTCATTGTATGCTAGAATGGAACTTGCACTTTGGATAATGGAGGATGACATCATATGTTTATAACGGTAGAGGGACCGATTGGTGTCGGGAAAACGTCACTGGCCCATATCATCAGTCAGCACTTTTCAATGCAGATGTTGAATGAAATTGTAGAAGAGAATCCGTTTCTCGGCAAGTTTTATGAAGATATCGACGAATGGAGCTTCCAAACGGAGATGTTCTTCCTTTGCAATCGCTTCAAGCAATTAGACGATATCCACAAACACCACTTGAGTCAACAGCAATCCGTCGTTTCTGACTATCATATTTTCAAGAACTTAATTTTCGCTCACCGTTCCCTGAGACCAGCTCATTTGAACAAATATGAGCAAATCTATAAGATTTTGACACACGATATGCCGAAACCTGATGTCGTCATCTACTTACACGCCAGCATCGAGACGTTAATGAAACGTGTCGCCTTGCGTGGACGTGAAGTAGAAGAGAACATGTCTCGCGATTACCTCGAACAGCTCGCTCATGATTACGAAACGTTTATCGAATCATACCGCGCGACGCATCCCGAAGTGACGATTCTTTCGTTTAGCGGAGATGAGCTCGACTTTGTCCAGAACCCGGATGATTTGACGCACGTCCTCTCGACGATCGAACGTGAATTAGAATTGACTAAAGGAGCACAAATCAAATGACGCTGAATGAAAAATATAACATTCCGAACGATACGATCATCACGATCGGTGGAATGGTCGGAATCGGTAAATCAACGATCACGAACTCACTTGCCGATGCCCTCAACTTCCGCACTTCACTCGAGAAAGTAGACACGAACCCTTATCTCGATAAATTTTATCATGATTTTGAGCGTTGGAGTTTCCACCTTCAAATCTATTTCTTGGCTGAACGGTTCAAAGAACAGAAGAAAATCTTCCAATACGGCGGCGGCTTTATCCAAGACCGCTCGATTTACGAAGATACTGGCATCTTTGCCAAGATGCACTATGAAAAAGGGACGATGTCTCCAACCGACTACGAGACGTACTCAAGTTTGTTTGAAGCGATGGTACTGACACCATTCTTCCCACACCCTGACCTTCTCATTTATCTTGAAGGCTCATTCGAGCAAGTACTCGACCGCATTCAAATGCGCGGGCGCGAGATGGAACAACAAACACCGATCACATATTGGGAAGAGATGTACGCTCGGTATACGGAGTGGATCAACAACTTCAACCTTTGCCCTGTACTTCGTCTCTCAATCGAAGAGTATGACTTGATCAATGACCCTAACTCGGTCGAACTCATCTTGGAGAAAATCGAGAAACAATTGACGATCGCTCGCGAAGCGAAAGTCAGATAAGTAAAGAAGGTGCACCGCTCGCTTGAGCGGTGCACCTTCTTTTTATGTGTGGGCGATATGAGGTTTCCGGTACGTCGGCGTCTTCCGAGCTTTTCGGAAACCGTCGATGGAATCAAACACTGCTGCCAAAATCGTGATGGCGACGACCAATCCAAATACCCAATCGAACGAGAGCATGCCGTTCAAAACGTTCGTCTCGATCCAGTTCAAAAATCGCGGGTCGAGTAACTGTGGGGAACTGGCCATCCAGATGATGAACGTTGCCGAGGCAATATTGTAGATCAAATTAAACGAAGCGAGGGCATACGTCCAATGTCCGTTCATCCATTTCCATACCCCAAGTACGACTTGGAGCAAGATGACGGTCACAAATAACCAAATCACATCCATCAGGAACGTTTGATTGAAGATGGGAGTGATCATCGTGAACCCCGCGTTCGTAGATTCATAAATCCCTAGTAACTGTTCGGCGTTAAAATACACGCCAAACCACACAGCTGTCCAAAACAACCCAAACCCTGCGTCAAATTTACTGATTCGACCGCCCTTCACCCGTTCTTTCAGCTTGGACACATCCCATTTCATATCTGGCGCCAGTACATCATCAGGTGCATAGCGCTCAATCAAAAAGAAGACGAGCGTAATCCAAAACACGAGCTGAATCCCGACCTCCCATAGCGCATCGAACATGTTCGTCAAAAATGTGCCGATCGTCGGCATAAGCGGTCCTGAGAACGTCGGCATAAGCGGTCCTGAGAACGTCGGCATGCTAGACAACGCGAGACCGAAGAAAACGACAGCTAAGACGATTGGAACGACAAGTTTAATTACGGTCACATACATTGGGAAAAAACGTGGTCCGATGACATACTGTCCTTCCTTATAACGTGCGGCAACGACGGTTGGATGCCCAATCTCTTCTAACACTCGTTTCACGTCCGCCTCAGTCGGGTGTTCGGGCAATGCCGCCTCGATCGATTGCCGAATCGAGGTAGCCGCCTCCTCGCGCCGTTTCGGAGGAACATGCCGTACGACCTCATCGATATACATCTCAATCCAATCCATGACGCTCATCTCCTTCCTTACGCGCCACTATAGTCTACTCTATGTAGATTCCCGGTTTACGCGCGGCTTAGCCAGATTTCGTCGGATTGCCACAAACAAAAAAAGCCGCAGACCGGAGTCTACGACCATAAAAAAACGCATCTGCCCATGCAGATGCCAAAACAAGCGGAGTTGGTGGGATTCGAACCCACGCGAGCCTTACGACTCCTAACGGATTTCGAGTCCGTCCCCTTCAGCCGGGCTTGGGTACAACTCCAGGCTTAAAAAAGTGTAAAAAAAAGAAAGTGGAG
>NZ_JACSLC010000022.1:7022-19504 GCF_018617905.1 Exiguobacterium sp. s40
GAGGTGGTGGGATTCGAACCCACGCAGGCTATTACACCCCTGACGGTTTTCAAGACCGTTCCCTTAAACCACTTGGGTACACCTCCAAAAAAAATATGAAATTGTTGAGCATCCAAAAATAAAAATGGAGGAGGTGGTGGGATTCGAACCCACGCAGGCTATTACACCCCTGACGGTTTTCAAGACCGTTCCCTTAAACCACTTGGGTACACCTCCAAAGCTCATATACAATTGGTGAGCAATCATCTCGCTCGACATGATTTATAGTATCAACTTGGCAAGCAGATGTCAAACCCTTTTGTGCAAAAACATTAAAAAAAACCAAAAAAATCCCGCCTGAATGATCCGTTTCAGACGGGTTGGTTTGTTCATTAGTGAGGCATTTCAATTTTCTCGATACCGCCCATATATGGACGTAGCACTTCTGGAATGACGACTGAACCGTCAGCCTGTTGGAAGTTCTCTAAAATCGCAGCGACGGTCCGGCCGACAGCGAGACCAGATCCGTTAAGCGTGTGGACGAATTCCGGCTTCGCGTTCGCTTCGCGACGGAAACGGATTCCGGCCCGGCGCGCTTGGAAGTCTTCAAAGTTCGAGCAAGATGAAATCTCGCGATACATCCCTTGCGCCGGCATCCATACTTCGATGTCATATTTCTTCGCAGCCGTGAAGCCGAGATCGGCCGTACACATGCTGAGCACTTGATATGGGAGACCGAGACGCTTAAGCACTTCTTCAGCGTGGCCCGTCAAGAGCTCGAGTTGTTCATAAGACTCTTCAGGTTTCACGAATCGGACGAGCTCGACTTTGTTGAACTGATGCTGACGAATGAGCCCACGCGTGTCGCGTCCGGCTGATCCCGCTTCTGAACGGAAACAAGCGCTATACGCCGTATACGTGATTGGAAGTTGGTCTTCCATGATAATCTCGTCACGGTGCATGTTCGTTACCGGAACTTCTGCCGTCGGTACGAGGAAATAGTTCGTATCCGCCACTTTGAATGCGTCTTCCTCAAATTTAGGAAGTTGTCCCGTCCCGGTCATCGCGTCGCGGTTGACCATATAAGGAGGGAGCACCTCAGAATAGCCATGTTCATCGGCATGCATATCCATCATGAAGTTGATGAGGGCACGTTCGAGACGGGCGCCGAGACCTTTATAAAAGACAAACCGGCTGCCTGTCACTTTACCCGCTCGTTCCACATCGACGATTTTCAAATCTTCCATGACGTCCCAATGCTGTTTGAGTTCGAATTCGAACGTCGGTTTTGTTCCGACTTCACGGATGGTGACGTTATCGTCTTCCGTTTCGCCAATCGGCGTTGATTCGTGCGGGATGTTCGGGATACTGAGGAGAATCAAGTTCAATTCGGCCTCGACTTCACGCAACTCTTCATCGAGCAATTTGATTTCGTCCCCGAGGCGACGTGTCTCGAGAATCGGTGCATCCGCATCTTGTTTGTTGCGTTTCAATTCCGCAATTTGTTTTGTCGCTTCATTTCGTTTCGCTTTCTTCACTTCAACCTCATTGATCAAGTTGCGGCGTTTCTCTTCTAACTCCGGGAAACGATCAAGCGCACTCAAGTCTTCTCCTCGATAAGCAAGCTTCGTTTTAATCTCTTCAAAATCTGTTCGTAATCGTTTAATGTCTAACATTCATTATTCCTCCTTTTTCACATAAAAAAGGTGGCACGCCCCTTTCCCGTAGGAAAGGGACGAACCACCTTGGATCCGCGTTGCCACCCTCGTTGCCCGAAATCGGGCCACTCGATGCACGTAACGTGTGCGTAACGTGACTTGTTTCCAAGCCAATGCTCCGAGGCCGATTCGGTTACATCATCCCACTAGTTTGCACCAACCACTAGCTCTCTGTCAGTAGATGACCGTAACGTACTTTTCCCCATCATTGCATCTGTCATTGAATTAGTTTTACTTTACAACATCTCAACTCTATCGACAAGACTCAGTTTTCCGAGCACAAGTCGAATCTCATCTAAAAAGTCCGAGAAGGCACGTGTCATGCGTGTCAAAAACGACGCCATCTCAACCGGTTCGGCCGCAACGAGCGTTCCTTTAGGTGGAAGTTCACCATCTAGATACCGAACGCTTCCAGAAGGCTCGATGGTGACGGTCCCGACCTGTTGATCGGCCGCAATTGGGGCTTTCGTATCCGGAAGATCGTAAGTCGGTTCAGGTACATCCTGCCCTTTCTCGACGAGCACTTCAAAGGCCGACGTCGTGCGCACTTTCGCTGTCTCGACCGCACCTTCAGCGACATGGAGCGTCGCCGGGACGATTTCGCCTGTCCGTAAAATCGGGGTTAAGACGAAGTCTCCATATGCATAGTCGTGAAGAGCTTTCGTGGCAGTATAACGCCCTTGATCGGTCTTCGCTCCGAGAACGACCGACAGCACGGTACGTCCATCTCGCGTCGACACGCCGATGAAGCAGTAACCGGCATCGTCGGTCGTGCCCGTTTTGAAGCCAAGCATACCCGGATAGGCTAAATCTCGACCGGCGAGCATCCGATTCGTCGCTTCGAAGCGGACCCCGTCGATGTCGACATACGCTTGTTTCGTCACATCGAGCACTTCCGGGAACTTCGTCAAATACGCCAAAGCGAGCATCATCAAATCATTGGCCGATGTCAAATTCTCCCCTGGACGTCCCGCTGACACAGAGTCAAGTCCCGATGCATTGGCGAACGTCGTTTGGGTCATGCCAAGTTCGGTCGCCCGTTCGTTCATTTTCTTCACGAATACCCCTTCCGAACCAGAGACGGCCTCGGCCAATGTGACCGCCGCCTCGTTCGCGGAACGAATCAACGCCACATCGTAAAGTTCTTTTACCGTGTACGGTTTATTGACGAGCGGAATCCGAGCCAATCCTGGTTTTCGGGTCAGCGCCAACGCCTTGTCGCTCGGGGTCACTTCTTGGTTCCAACTGAGGTCACCCGCTTCGATGGCTTCTCGGACGAGAAAAGCGGTCATCAGCTTAGTGATTGATGCCGGAGGAAGCATGGCGTCCTCTTCTTGTGAGAACAGGATTTGTCCCGTCGTCATGTCCACGAGCATCGCGCCGGTCGCATCAACTTTAGGTGCCGCCGATGCATCCGTCGGCACGATCATATTTAAAAGGATTGCCCAAACGAGCATCCATCCGATCCATCTTTGTCTCACGGTCTTGCCCCTTTCTATACGTATCTCGTTACAGTGTAGCAAAAAAACACATGAAAAAGGCTCCCTATTTGCTAGAGAGCCTTTCAATCAGGCGAGTTGTCGCTTAGTCGCTTCAACCATGTCCAAGAAATAGCGGTGCATCGACAAGTCATCTGTCAATTCCGGATGGAACGAGCAGGCCATATACTTGTCATACCGAACCGCGACAATCGCTTCCTCGACCTCGGCGAGCACCTCGACGCTCGCTTCGACCGATGCAACTTGTGGTGCTCGGATGAACACTGCTTCGACAGCGTCATCGATTCCTTTGACCGCTAAATCGACTTCAAAACTATCGACTTGTCGTCCGAACGCGTTCCGTTTGACCGTCATCGGGATTTTACGAAGGTGCGCATCATATCCTTCGACTTCAGTCGCGAGCAAAATCAAACCAGCGCACGTCCCGAACATCGGCAATTCCGTGTTCTCACGTAACGGCTCGAGCAACTCGTACCGATCGAGTAAGCGACGCATCGCCGTGCTCTCCCCACCCGGCAAGACGAGTCCATCGATTCGATTTAAGTCATCGATCGAGCGGACGACGAGCGTATTCGCACCAAGTGCTTCGAGCATATGGACGTGTTCGCGAATCGCACCTTGCATTCCGAGTACACCAATCGTAGTCATCTTACCAACCTCGCGGTGCCATGAGTTCTTCTTGTTTGAGCGTGCGGACGTCGAGCCCTTTCATCGCTTCGCCGAGTCCTTTCGACAAGTGCGCGATGCGCTCATAGTCATCATGGTATGTCGTTGCTTCAACGATGGCACGGGCAAATTTCTCAGGGTTCTCCGCTTTGAAGATTCCTGATCCGACAAAGACGCCGTCCGCTCCGAGGTGCATCATGAGTGCCGCATCGGCTGGTGTCGCAATTCCGCCTGCTGCGAAGTTGACGACCGGGAGGCGACCTGCTTCACGGATTTGCATGAGTACTTCAAACGGGGCACCAAGGTCACGCGCTTCCGTCATCACTTCGTCGATGCTCATCGAGAGCAAGCGTTTCACTTGGGCTTGAACGGTACGCATGTGACGAACCGCTTCGACGATATTACCGGTTCCCGGCTCACCTTTCGTCCGAATCATCGCTGCACCTTCCCCGATGCGGCGTGATGCTTCACCGAGGTCACGCGCGCCACAGACGAACGGTGCTTTGTAGTCACGTTTGTAGAGATGGAACTCTTCGTCAGCAGGTGTCAATACTTCGCTCTCGTCAATGAAATCAACCCCCATTGATTCAAGGACACGGGCTTCAGCGATGTGACCGATGCGGCACTTCGCCATGACTGGTACCGATACCGCACCCATGACGTCTTCGATGATTGTCGGATCGGCCATACGAGCAACGCCGCCCATTTTGCGAATATCTGAAGGTACGCGCTCGAGTGCCATGACGGCAACTGCACCTGCTGCCTCAGCAATTTTGGCTTGCTCCGCATTGATGACGTCCATGATGACGCCACCTTTTTGCATCTCGGCCATACCGCGTTTTACTTTGTCTGTCCCTACTTGTCTCTTTTCCAAGTGAATCCCCTCCAATAAGCTAGTCTACTTGCAAGTATAAATTGATTTGACTATATTGAAAGTGCCAGTTTTATATTTTTTGAAGTGGTCAGTTTAAACAAAGGACTTCATTTCCCGATTCTCGAATGTTGTAAAGAGTAAAGGAGATGATGGAATGGACCAATGGAACAGTCGTGACGAGGCGCATGGACGAAGCTTTTTCGGGAAAGCCGGAGTGTTTTCACTCCTACTCGTTATCGGATTCATGCTCTATTTTTTCTTTGGCTGACTAGAAAGGACACACCATGGATATGCTCACGTTCTCGCTCGAGGCTGACTCGAGCGTCCCGTTATATGAACAACTCTATTTGCACATTCGACAAGCCATCGTCGATGACACCCTCACCACCGGGACAAAACTTCCGTCCAAACGTAAGTTAGGCGAGTTTTTAGATGTATCACAAACGACAGTTGAACTGGCTTATGCCCAGCTGCTCGCGGAAGGATATATCGAGTCGTTGCCACGCAAAGGCTTCTACGTGTTACCGCAAGAAGAACTGTACGTCCGGCGCGGCAGTAGCGTCATCGAACCGCTCCCGGTGAAAAAAACATATGAGTTCGACTTGTATCCGAGTCAAATCGACACGACCGCTTTCCCATTCGAACGTTGGCGCCGGCACTTAAAACAAGTCGTCTCGGAAGAACATCACGATTTGCTGTCACTTGGCTCTGTACAAGGCGATTTCGTCCTTCGTCAAGAGATTGCGACCTATCTCTATCATTCGCGCGGTGTGCATTGTTCTCCCGAACAAATCGTTGTCGGATCGGGAACCGAGCAGCTGTTGCCCCAATTGTTAGAACTGTTGCCGGATACCACGACGTTCGGCATTGAGGACCCGGGGTATCCGCTCACCCGCCAACTGTTCGCCCATCAACGACGGACGTTCATTCCAATTCCTGTTGATGAGAGTGGCGTCCGTGTCGATGTGGTGGAACAAGCAGCCATCGATGCCCTTTATGTGACACCGGCCCATCAATTCCCGACCGGAACGATTTTATCGGTCAGCCGCCGTCAACGTCTGCTCAACTGGGCATCGGAGCAGCAAACATATGTAATCGAAGACGATTATGACAGCGAATTCCGTTATAGCGGTAAGCCCATCCCGTCCTTGCAAAGCATGGATCAAAACGAGCGGGTCGTCTATTTGAGCACGTTCTCGAAATCGCTAATGCCTTCATTGCGAATCGGTTATATGGTGCTCCCCCCTCCTCTGTTGAATCGCTACCGGGAACGTTATCGTCACTTCACATGCAGCGTGCCCCGCTTCGAGCAACACACGTTGGCCGAATTTATGGCGACCGGTGATTTTGAGAAACATCTGAACCGGATGCGTAAAACATATCGACGTAAACTTGAAATCATCATCGCCGCTTTCAAACCGTATGAACCGATTGTCTCCATCACAGGGGCGAGCGCGGGGCTTCATGTTGTGCTATCTGTCCAAACGACAAAGTCGAGCGAAGAATTAAAAAGTCTGGCCGAAGCCGCGAGTATTCGAATCAATGCGATGACCGATTATCGCATCAACTCAAGCGATACGGTCCCACAGCTTTTATTCGGGTTTGCCGCCTTATCTGAAGAAGTATTACCCGCTGCCGTCAGTGCACTCATGTCGTGTTGGAACATTGAGAAAGGAAGAGATTGATGAAACGGTCACGCTATTTCGTCGGTGGTCTCCTCTTATTAATCGGTACACTCCTGTTATCCGAATCGTGGTGGAAAGATCAACTCGCGACGTGGAATAGTCAACAAGTGACCGCCGAGATTCAACCGAAACAGCCCGAAACCGGCGAATTTGAGTTTTCAAACGTCGAGCCGTTATCCTGGGAACAACTATTGACTGTGCGCAATCGGTTTCACGAACTACCGACCCTGGGTCTCATTTCTATTCCAGATGTTAACCTCGAACTGCCCATTTTATATGGCCTCGATAACGAGAACTTGGCTGTCGGTGCCGGAACGATGGATCCGTCCCAGCACATGGGAACCGGAAACTACGCACTTGCCGGCCACTATACGCAAAGCCCGACCGCACTGTTCGGGCCACTCCATACCCTCGACATCGGCATGTCTATCTATTTAACCGACATGAAGCACACGTTCCAGTACGAAGTTACTTCCCTAGAGACTGTCCCCCCGACACAAGTTGATGTACTCGAACCAACAACAGAACCGACGATTACACTCGTCACATGCACGTTCGATGCGACCGAACGTTTGATTGTCAAAGGACGCTTCGTGAACCAAACGCCTCTCTAACCGATAGGCGTTTTTATTATTTTTCAAAAAACATATTGTTAGCGCTTACATATTCAGCTAAACTATTCCTGAAACCGTTTGCGCAATTTTAACAATTCGTTGCCCTGTAGACGACACATTCCATGAAAGAGGTGCTTTATGAAGAAGAAAGCGGCACGACAGACGACCACGTTACTTTTATCATCCGTTCTCCTCATCCAAGCCGGCGTCCCGATGAACGCATTGGCTGAACCTGCCACAATCTCGATTGATGGCTTAAAAACGGATTGGGCGAACACGCCAGCGCTCGCCACATCCCCACAGGCGGGTTGGCAAGGATTCGATTTAGGAGACGTCTATCTGCAGAACGATGCACGTAACCTTTACTTTTATGTGGATGCGAACAACGTCCCGAACTGGGGCGACAATGGTCAGTACATAAATATCGCCCTCCAAATCAATGAACAAGATTCAGGCGTAGCGACAAACCCGCTTGGCTATCCGTTCAACTTTAGCCAAACCGATAAAAAACCACAGTATCATATTTTACTTCGCGTCGATGGCGACACGTCAGTAAAAGAAGCTGCTCTGTATGAAGCAGGTAAATCCACACCACTCGCAAACTTAAGCAACTTGAACGGCGCCTCGTTTGCTATTGACCGCACGAAAGGATTTGAAGGCAAAATCCCATTGTCCCTGCTTGGCCTAAGCAACGAGGATACCGTTCGGGTCCTCACGGTACTCAGCGGGAATAACGCTACCGAGCACGGTGCGTTCGACACGATTCCAAGTAATGCGGCCAATAAAGTCGCCGATAGTTGGAACGTTTCGGCTACTCCGTCGACACAATCGGTATATAGCCCAGCCTTCACGTTAAGCGGTGTCGAGACGGTCAGTCAACTCGAAGTGACAGCAGTCACACCGGCCAATCAATCGGAACAAGTGGACATCAAATCCCCAATCACTTGGACGTTCAATGAGCCTGTGTCGTTAGACGCTTCGAACATCAGCTTGATGAATGGCGAGACAGCTGTACCGTTCACGGCTGAAGCGAGCGGATCGACAGTGACCGTCACACCGACCGAAGCACTCGGCTTGAATCAAACATATACCGCCATCCTTCCCGCGGGCGCTGTGAAAGGAAACCTGTCGAACACGACGTTACCAGCATTGACGACGTCATTTAAAACCATCACTGAAATCGCCGATCCATGGAAAACACAACGCTACATCGAGATGTTGTACGTCCGGGCCGACAACGATTATACCGATTGGAATTTATGGACGTGGAGCACTGGTGCCAAAGATGGCCAAGTAGATCCATACAAAATCACTGAAGAAGGTGCCGTCTTCCGTATCCCGGTCGGAAAAGATGCGACCAACGTAGGCTTTGTCATCCGCAAAGGCACGGATTGGGCCGTGAAGGATGGTTACGGGGAAGACCGTTATGTGAAACTCGGCAATGATCGAGTCACAAAGGTCGTCGTCGAGAGCGGAAAAGGAACGTTCCACCAAGTACCGACGATTCAAGGGCCCGTGTTTGAAGATGGTGCCGTCACGTTCTTCTACCGTGACAAAGCATTGTATGAAGAAGGACAACTCGATGAAATCGACAGCGTCGCGTTAAAAGTCAATGGCACGACATACCCGATGACTTACGAAGCGAAGAACGAATGGTTCCGTCATACGGTAAAATTGCCGGAAGGGGAGCATGATTATACATTCCTTGTCACGAAAGACGGTGTCACGACTGAAGTGAAAGACCCTTACTTTGAGGCGTCGAGCGTTGAATATCGTCGTCCCAACGTCAAATTGACCGCTTCTGTTGCTCCAAAAGCGATTAGTTCTCGAGAAAACGCGGTCGTCCAGGTGAAGCCGACGTTGCCAAAAGGTGTCCAATTACGAGAAATGTACATCGATGCCCGTCCACTCGGTGGACCAGCCAAGCTAGCGGTCGACCCGGCACTGAACAAACAGACGATTGCAGTGAAAGATACTGTCAAACCAGGCAATAAGTATTTGACGATTACGGCGATCGACCAATACGGAAACGTTCATAAGACGAAAACATCGTTGACGGTCCGACCGGTCTCCATGAAAGATAAGCAAGAATTTGATTGGGACGAGGCTCGGATTTACTTCATGCTGACCGATCGCTTCTATGACGGGGATAAAACGAATAATAACCCGAATGGTGAATACTACGACCAAGACCATCTTGAGTCGTATCACGGCGGCGACTTTGCCGGCGTCACGAAAAAACTCGACTATTTGGACAAGTTAGGTATCAATACAATTTGGATCACACCGATCGTCGACAACATTGATTGGGATCTTCGTTACGGTAAAGACGGCTCACAGTACGGCTACCACGGCTATTGGGCGAAAAACTTCGAAAAACTCGATGAGCATCTTGGGGATATGAAGGCATTCCATCGTCTCATCGACGAAGCAAACGCACGAGGCATCAAGATTATGGTCGACGTCGTCCTGAACCACCCTGGCTACGGCATGGAACCAGGAGCTGTCGATACGGGTGCGACAAACTTCCCAACCGATCAAGAGCGCAAGGCGTTTGACGGCATGATTCGTTCGAATCCGGTCGATGGGGATGACTTGAAGATGTCTCTTTCCGGATTACCGGACTTTAAGACCGAAGAGGCTGCCGTCCGTGAACAACTCGTCAAATGGCAGACGGATTGGATTAAACGCTCGAAGACGAAAAAAGGTAACACCATCGACTACTTCCGCGTTGATACAGTCAAACACGTCGATTCGACAACATGGAAGTCGTTCAAAAACGAGTTAACGGCACTTAAACCAGACTTCAAGATGATTGGAGAACATTACGGCGCGAGTGTAAACAACACGGGCGGTTACTTACAGAGCGGCCAAATGGATTCGCTACTCGACTTTGACTTCAAATATCAAGCTGAGCGGTTCATCAATGGGAATATTGATGACGTTGAGAGTGCGCTCCAATACCGCAACACACAACTCTCGAATGAAGCGACGCTCGGACAGTTCCTCAGTAGTCATGACGAAGACGGTTTCCTCGTATCACGTGCCGGAGGAGATGAAGGAAAACACATGGTCGCCGCTTCGCTTCAAATGACGGCGAAAGGTCAACCTGTCATCTACTATGGTGAAGAGGTCGGTCAGTCAGGAAAACATGCCTTGGATATGGATAAAGGCGAGTTCAATGAAAACCGTTATGACTTCGACTGGAAGCGAGTCAAAGGAGAAGGCAAAGCGATGCACACGCACTACCAGAAGCTTCTCAATATTCGTGCTGACTATTCGAAAGTATTTAGCAAAGGAACACGGGCCGTTATCTCGGGTGGGTCTGCGAAGGGATATTCTGTCTTTGAACGAAAACACGGCAAGGACTCGATCCTTGTTGCCTTGAATACGACAGAGGCGAAGCGAACGATTACGTTCCAAACGAACCTTAAGTATAAGACGAAACTTGTCGATCGCTATAGTGGTCGAAACTATGTGGTCAAACGAGATGGCAAAGTCACGGTCAGCTTGCCTGCGCAAGATGATGGCGGTACAGTCATTCTTGTCAACAAAGCTAAAAAATAATAATAAAAAGCCGTTGCCTCTGAATCGAGACAACGGTTTTTCGTTTAACGTGAGTAGTTTGGAGCTTCTTTAGTGATATGAACATCATGTGGGTGGCTTTCTTGCAAGCCAGCCCCTGTCATGCGGATAAACTGCGTATCTTCGCGTAACGCCCGAATGTCAGCTGCCCCACAATAACCCATTCCTGAGCGAAGGCCACCGATGAGTTGATACACCGTATCTGCCAACTCGCCACGATAAGCGACACGACCTTCAATACCTTCCGGCACGAATTTCTTGTCCGCTTCTTGGAAGTAGCGATCTTGGCTTCCACGTTTCATCGAGGCTTCAGAACCCATGCCACGGTATGTTTTGAACTGACGTCCTTGATAGATTTCCATCTCACCTGGACTCTCTTTCACACCAGCGAGAAGACTACCGAGCATTACCGCATGACCACCAGCCGCAATTGCTTTCACGATATCACCTGAATACTTGATTCCACCATCGGCAATGACTGTGACACCATGTTCTCTAGCTTCTGTGACACAATCGTATACCGCTGTGATTTGTGGAACGCCGACACCTGCTACGACTCGTGTCGTACAGATTGACCCTGGGCCAATCCCGACTTTGATGACCGATGCACCGGCTTCAATCAAAGCCCGTGTTGCTTCGGCTGTCGCGACATTCCCTGCAATAATCGGGAGTGTCGGGAACATGTCACGTAACTCTTTTACTTTCTCAATGACGCCGGCTGAATGCCCGTGAGCTGTGTCTACCACTAGAGCATCGACACCAGCATCGACAAGGATTTGAGCACGCGATGCGGCATCTTTCGTGACACCGACGGCGGCTGCAACGAGTAAGCGACCTTGTTTGTCTTTCGCTGCGTGCGGGAACTGTTCGACTTTCTCAATATCTTTTGTCGTAATGAGACCTTTTAACACACCTGAATCATCAACGAGCGGTAATTTTTCAATCCGATGTTGATGAAGAATGCGTTCTGCTTCTTCAAGGGACGTCCCTACTTTTGCGGTGACGAGGTTTTCCGTTGTCATGACATCCGCAATCACTGTCGAGTAATCTTTAATGAAGCGAAGGTCGCGGTTTGTTAAAATCCCGATCAATTTGCGTTCTGTTTCCGAATTAACGATTGGAACACCTGAGATACGGTATTTACTCATCAAGTACTCTGCATCGTACACTTGACGCTCAGGCGTCAAATAGAACGGGTTCGTGATGACGCCGTTCTCCGAGCGTTTAACGCGATCGACGTGTTCTGCCTGCATCTCCATCGACATGTTTTTATGAATGACTCCTAGACCACCTTGGCGTGCCATGGCGATGGCCATCGGTGCTTCTGTGACCGTATCCATACCTGCACTGATGATTGGTACGTTCAACTCTAGACCTTCACAAAGTTTAGTGCTCAAACTCACATCTCTTGGCAAGACATTTGAAAAGCGCGGTACGAGTAACACGTCATCAAACGTTAATCCTTCTTTTGCAAACTTGTTTTCCCACATAAAAATCGATTGCCCCTTTCCCTATCGGACCCGAATCTTTGTTTCGAAATATTTCTGTAATGGTAACAGGTATAGGGCGAAAGTGCAATTCAATTCACGATGTTCAGAAAGTTCAGAATTGTGTTTGTTCCATTCACTTTCATCTTTTAATGTTCGGAATTAGATTGTATGTGTCGCTTACGAATAGAAAATTTAATGGCAATCCACAAAAAAAGACGACCAAGCGGATGCTTGATCGTCCTTCGCGTTGGCCTGGCAACGTCCTATCCTCACAGGGGGAGATCCCCAACTACTTTCGGCGCTGAAGCGCTTAACTTCCGTGTTCGGCATGGGAACGGGTGTGGCCGCTTCGCTATCGCCACCAGACAAGAG
>NZ_JACSLC010000023.1:0-19192 GCF_018617905.1 Exiguobacterium sp. s40
CCAGGCAAGATCGTTCCGCAATAGCTCAGTGGTAGAGCAACCGGCTGTTAACCGGTAGGTCGTAGGTTCAAATCCTACTTGCGGAGCCACTTTTCTCTTTTTGGAGAGCTGTCCGAGTGGCCGAAGGAGCACGATTGGAATTCGTGTAGGCGGCAAAACCGTCTCAAGGGTTCGAATCCCTTGCTCTCCGCCAGTTTTTCAATCCAAGATATGGCCCGTTGGTCAAGCGGTTAAGACACCGCCCTTTCACGGCGGTAACACGGGTTCGAATCCCGTACGGGTCACCATTTAAAGTTTTATATCGTCGCGGGGTGGAGCAGTCTGGTAGCTCGTCGGGCTCATAACCCGAAGGTCGTTGGTTCAAATCCAGCCCCCGCAATTATCAGTGGTCCTGTGGTGTAGTGGTTAACATGCCTGCCTGTCACGCAGGAGATCGCGGGTTCGAATCCCGTCAGGACCGCCATTTTTTTAATTGAATTACTACATACATGGCTTTGTAGCTCAGTTGGTAGAGCAAAGGACTGAAAATCCTTGTGTCGGCGGTTCGATTCCGTCCAAAGCCACCATGTGGGGGGGTAGCGAAGTGGCTAAACGCGGCGGACTGTAAATCCGCTCCCTCGGGTTCGGCGGTTCGAATCCGCCCCCCCCCACCACTTAGGGGCATAGTTTAGCGGTAGAACTACGGTCTCCAAAACCGTCAGCGCGGGTTCGATTCCTGCTGCCCCTGCTTCTTAATATCATTATGGCGATTGTGGCGAAGTGGTTAACGCACCGGATTGTGATTCCGGCATTCGAGGGTTCAATTCCCTTCAGTCGCCCCATTTTATTGGGCTGTAGCCAAGTGGTAAGGCATCGGATTTTGATTCCGACATGCGAAGGTTCGATCCCTTCCAGCCCAGCCATTATGCGGAAGTAGTTCAGTGGTAGAATACGACCTTGCCAAGGTCGGGGTCGCGGGTTCGAATCCCGTCTTCCGCTCCATTAAATTTGGCGCCATAGCCAAGTGGTAAGGCAGAGGACTGCAACTCCTCTATCGTCGGTTCGATTCCGACTGGCGCCTCCAACATAATATGCCGGTGTGGCGGAATTGGTAGACGCGCACGACTCAAAATCGTGTTCCTCTGGAGTGTCGGTTCGACTCCGACCACCGGTATCAAGTTTTAGGCTCTGACTTATGTCAGGGCCTTTTTTGTGTTTTCTTTTACACGACTGTTTTTACAAATAATCGTGTTCATTGAATCGTGTTCATTGCTAAAGGGAGTGTAAGCATGCGCAGAAAAAGAGAACTATCCAAAGAAGAATTGAGAATTATTCATACAAGAGTGAGCGATGAAGAGGCAATTGAAGAGTTCTTCAAGCACTGTTACTTAAAAAATCTTCGGCAAGCAACAATTGACTACTATCGGAATGAGTTCATGGCGACGAAGCGCATCTTGAACAAAGAGCTAGTGGACTTAGAAGCTGTGGATATTGAGCACCTCATCATGATCAGCAAAGAGAGAATCAAGGTTACTACTATCAATACAAGACTGAGGGCGTTACGAGCTTTCTATAACTTCATATACAGGAAGCGCCTGATTGCAACGAATCCAATGGAAGAGATAAAGCTTCTTAAAGATCGTCATAAGATGATAGATGCGCTAGAGAACGTTGAAATTGAAAAGTTGTTAAAAGTCATGCGAGACGAAAAGACATTTGTTGGCTTTCGGGATGAAGTGATTTTTCTTGTGTTCTTGGATACGGGGATTAGACTATCTGAACTTGTCGGAATTGAGATTGGTGATATTAGAGGAGACGAACTCCTTGTTAGGAAGACGAAGAACAATTTCGAACGGACTGTTTATTTATCGGAGTTCACACAGCAGCAACTGAAGCGCTACTTAGTCATTCGGGGGCAGTTAGAGACAGAGGCCTTGTTTATCAATAGGGACAATGGTCCGTTAAAGAGTCATAGCATTCAAGGGCGCTTTACTCGCTATGGACAGTTGGCAGGTATCGAGAAGAGAGTGAGTCCTCATACATTTCGTCATACGATGGCCAAGCGAATGGTGATGGAGGGAATCGATGCGTTCTCTCTGATGCACCTATTGGGTCACACGGACATCACCGTCACGAAAAGATATGTAAACCTATGGGGCAAGGATTTAAAGCGCAAACATGGCAAATATGGAGCTCTAAAGGGGCTTCGGTTGTAGTTATGTACGAACGTTTGTTCGTATTATAAAATAAAAAAATAGAGCCGTGAGATGGCATTCTCACAGACTCCGGGGTAATCAGAGGTTCCGTTAAGGTCGTTATAATAACAACAGGAACACACTACTGATGTTGTTATTATAACGGCTCTCTCTGAGAAATTCAAATCCAGTGTAGGGGAGAGTTTGAGATGAGTCACTATTTTACAAGAGACGATCGAGATCAACTCATCTACTATCAAGTGCCGAAAGTGTTGATAGTGGGAGAAGCATATCGAGATATGAAGCCGAATACAAAATTAGTCTATATCCTATTGTTGGATCAGGTGAAATTATCGATGCAGAACGATTGGCAGGATGACGGAAAATATTATGTACGTCTTGGCGCTGAAAAGGCGGAAGAGTTATTAGGTATGTCCTCATCTACTTTTAAGCGCTGTAAAAAAGAATTGGCCGACTATGGTTTGTTGGAAGAAGAAAGGGATGGACTGACACGAGCGAATAAACTATTCCCGTTGAAACTGACATATACAGATGATGATTTGATTAAAGTAAACTCGGACACTGAAACTGCAATCAAAGAAGACATGGATCATGCTGCCCAAGTTAACGACAATAATATGCAATTAGATAAGGCCCCAAGCCTGAAGTGTCAAAATGATCTTTCAGGCGATGAGGTCACTTTGAACTCTCCTGAAGGGTCAAATTGGTCAGAGCAAAGGGTCAAAATGACCCATCAAGAAGGGTCAAAAAGAACCACTAATAAGAATAACTATATTAATAATAACTTAAGTAATAATAATGATAACAAATCTGTTAACAAGCTTGTTAACAAAGAAACGGTTATCAATGACATTAGAAACGATGAAGATGAGGTAACAATTCACAAACTCACAAACGAATATCGCCTCAAGGGTCTCAATAAAGATATTGTGCTTAGAGTCGTTAAAGAGGTAATGAACAATCGAAGTGAAATTAAAAACTTGGGCGGATATTTGCGCTCTTGTTTGGAGACGACTTTATACAGAACAAGAGCGAAGAAAGGCGAAGTAACGTATGATGAGAAGCAAGAATATATTGATCGAGTCTTTAGGATGGGCTGAGGAGCTCATAAATGGCTCGTATTAGACTTCGGCTCTTTGAGAAATATGAATACTCATCAACTTGGTGATTGAGCAATGAACAAGCTCTACGGGAATAAAGAATAACTCTCATAGAAATTAATCTTAGGCTATTTTCAATTGTGATGTCGATTTAGTCTGAAGGAAATGAAATATGATATCTGCTAGCTCACTTCAGAGCGCAGCGTTTACGTTTTCAATGGCACAGATATAATAAATAATTCTCTAATTAATTTTAGATATTCGTTTACGTAATCATTTATCTAGATATAAATGTATTACAACCGAATAACATTGGAGACATTAAAGCGCCGAGAGTTCACTCCTATATCAAATAACTCCGAGGTCCGTAGATGCCGTTGCAAAATCAAAACTCTGCTGATGGATATGGATTCATTCGATATTGACCAACCTTATCAATGTCTTGCAATGATGAATTCATTATTATCCGTTATTAGGGTTTTTAATGTTTGAACCTAACAGAATTGACTGTTGAATCAATATTGGGTGGAGCGTTTCTTCATGACACGGTAAGAAGCTGTGCATGTCGCGACATTAAGTTGTAACGAATTACCGAGGCTCAAGTGAGGTAATTACCTTTTAAAAGTTATTATTTTTAAAAGTGTTCTTAATGTTTTTGAGTTGTATACAATGGGAAATTTTAAAGTTTTTTAGTTAATCATTAATCATTAATCGTCAGTTGATCAACAAAGATACATAAAAATACCTACCGAATCAAAAGTCTTTAAAAAAATATAAAAAGTGAGGATTCGAAGAAGCCGAAACTTTTTATTTTTTTTAAAGTTTTGATTCGATCGTGCTTCGAATGAAACAGCTTGCTGTTGAAGTAGAAGTGCGATTATACAGTCTTGATACTATTTCTTTTGAAAGAGAAAAGTATGAATCATCGAAATAAGTGCTGTAATTCATAAGTTCTAAAATACTTATTGCTTGGGTTTTTGTGCAAAAAGTATTAGAAAAGTGTTGGTATACATAGCTTCGTGAGCTCTTTCTCTTAAAAGAAAAAAAGTTATTAAGAAAAAATAAATAAAAAAATTCGTTACCTAGCGGAAAAAGTGAAGTGAGATCGAGATTCGAAGAATCCGGTCGAACGAACTCTTTTCCGATACAGCGTCGACATGGTTGCGGAGCGACAAGCGGAGCAGTCGATGCAAAAAAGAGTTCAATTATATAAATAGCAATTTACGTTTGAATTTCGACTGATATAAAACAAGTGTTAAATCAAATATCAGGAGTGAAATTCAAATGGAGAAAGTAAAAGTAATTGATGCAATCTGTGGTGCAGGAAAGACAAGTTATGCAATTCAAATGATGAATGAGAACACTTTCGGCAAAAAGTTTATCTTTGTGACTCCGTTCTTATCAGAAGTTAAACGAGTCATTGGTGCAACAAATTTAAATATGGCTACTCCGATTGCAGCAAGAGGAAAAGGGAAAAAACTAGATCACTTAAAGAAGCTACTGGCTGATGGAAGATCAATCGCAATCACACATCAACTTTTTAAGATGATGGATCATGAAGCGCATGAATTAATTCAACAGAGTGACTATACATTAATTATGGATGAAGTGGCCGAAGTTATTGAGGTATTTCCTATAGCTAGTCAGGACATTGATATTTTGATTAATGATGGACATATCAAAATTGAAAAAGATTCATCTGTAACTTGGATTTCGGACTATAAACAAGATGAGAAACATGCGATATTCGCTGATGTTAAAAATGCTGCAAACCTAGGGATTCTCAAAGCTTTCGGAAATACAAAGCTACAGATGGTATCGTTATTACCTATAAATTCATTCAGTAACTTTAAAGAAGTTTATATTTTAACTTATCTCTTTGATGGGCAACTTCAGAAGTATTACTATGATTATTTTGACCTTCAGTATAAAAAGTATTCAGTGATAAAAAAAGGCGATTTGTACAAGCTTGTGAGCTACCATAATAAATACGATCAGCGAGAAAAACTAAAAAAGTTACTAACAATTTACGAAGATTATGAGACACAAGGAAGACCAAGTACCTTAAATTCAAATTATTTCGCTCGAGTTAAAAAAACTAATCGATATCTTTTATCATACTCTTGGTATGAGAGTGCTACTCCAGAAAAGTACAAGAGATTACAGCAAAACCTTACTTCATTTTTCCGGACTCAAGCAACGACAGATAATGATAAATTGTTTTGGACAACTTACAAGTCAAAAGCAAAACGCTTGTCTAACGCAAAGTGCAAATTTAATAAGTATGATAATCGAGAAAAAGATAATTTTGTACCTTGTACGATTCGAGCTACAAATGATTATGCACACTGTACAGCTATGGCGTATATGGTCAATCGCTTCTTAAACCCAGTAGAAAAGCAGTTCTTCTTAAGCCATGATATTCACGTGGATGAGGATCTACTGGCGCTTTCAGAACTAATTCAATTTATGTTCCGAGGATCTATCCGAAATGGTGAAAAAATGGCTTGTTATATCCCTTCGGAACGTCAAAGAGACTTACTGAAAAAATATTTGGATTATTTGCTATAAATTTTTCAAAAAGCTGTTACAAACCCCTTAGTTGTGTACATATATAGTAGAGACGTATCTCTATATATGTCCTCCATGTTTGCAAATAGTACTTTCCTCTTCTTTCGTTTACTCTGTCAACGCTTAGCGTTGATGGAGTATTTTTTTTACCTGCAATGATTGCTTTTGAAAGCAATGAATATATATCAGAAAGGAAATTGAACATTGAACTTATTAAATTTTCAAAGAAACAAGAGTTACACAAAAGGTGACTTCTTCGCGCGAACAATTCTTTCTGGAACTCGTCCAGTCAAAGTAAGAGAAGAAGATGTACTGAAAATTCCAACTGTCTACGCAGCAATTGAGTTGATTACTTCATCAATCGCACAACTGCCACTCTACTTATACCAAGAGCAAACAGATCGGTCGATTGAGCAACTTCGAGATGACAGAACAAATAGTCTCAATCATGATGCAAATGCTCTAGAAACAGGGCAAGCCCTCAAGAAGAAGGTTGTACAAGATTATTTACTTCGAGGTAAAGCCTACTTGTTTAAGAAAAATGGACAGTTGCATTATCTTGCGGCTAAATCTATGGCCGAAGAGAGTTACACAGATGACAACATCACTGTGTCAGCTAAGAAGTACCTGTATAGTGGACTTTCGAGAAACGTTGAGATTCCTTCAGAGCAACTAATTGTTATTGATTCAGGGACTGATGGCTTGTTGGTCAATGCCGATAAATTGTTCAACACGGCGCTCAGTCAGTTGAAGTATGAAGAAAACTTACTCTCTAATGGAGCATTGCCTACAGGTGTTCTTAAAGCTAATACAAGACTCACAGAGCAAGCAATCAATCGCTTAAAAAAGGGATTCGATTCTCTATATTCAGGTACAGAAAATACAGGTAAGACACTGATTCTTGAAGATGGACTTGATTTCTCGACAATCGCACTATCTCCAGATGAACTAAGTCTTCATCAAAGTAAAAGTACAGTCACTTCAGAAATTGCACGAGTCTTCAATATTCCGGAGAGCATGTTAAATAGCTCGGCTAACAAATACGCTTCCTTGGAACACAATAATCTTCAATTTTTGCAAAACTGCATCGGTCCTATCATTACAGCAATCGAGTCAGCACTAGATAAGAGTTATTTAGAGTCAGGCGAAAAGTTGCTTGGTTTTTTCTTTAGGTTTGATACTTCTGAACTACTCAGAACAACAGAAGCAGAAAAAATTAAAACAATCAGTCAAGCATTAGAAAAAGGATTGATTTCATTTAACGAGGCACGTCATCGTCTTGATCTAAAAGGTATCGAAGAGGATTACTTCGTACTTGGGCTTGGTCAAGTACTCAAGAAAGTATCAGACGACAGTATGCTTGTCTTAAATATCGGAGAACACATCGAGACAAAGGAGAAACATAATGGAGAACACAGTGGAATTACGATTTAAGAATCTACAGCTGAGGTCGGGAGATTCAAATCAACTAGTAGTACGAGGTTACGTCAACAAAACGAATCAATTGAGCGAAGTGATGGGAACGGCAAAGAAGTTTGTCGAGAAAATTGAACGTGGTGCATTCACAAAAGCGCTTCAAGAGAGAGAGCAGGATGTTGATTTTCTAGCAGAACATGATCAAACACGTATTTTAGCTTCGACAAGTAATGATTCACTTGAGCTTAAAGAAGATGAAGTCGGCTTATTTATGGAAGCGAGAATTGCTCCAACTTCATGGGGGCATGACTACTATGAATTGATTACCGCAGGTCTGTTTAAGAATATGTCATTCGGCTTCAGAGTGTTGAAAGATGAGTGGAAGTATCTCGGCAAAGAGCTTCACGAACGCACCATCAAAGAATTAGAACTATTTGAAGTTAGCGTCGTTAAAAATCCGGCTTACTCACAGTCGAATATTTCAGCAAGGCAGTTCACGTTAATCGAAGAAGTTGAAGTTCCGTCAATTAAACAAACAGAGACAACTAAAGGAGAAATTAGAGAAATGAGAAAAATTGAGACACGAAAGAATGAACTTGAAGAAATCTTAAAAGGTGAAAGTCGTTCACTACAAAAAACGTCAGATGGCAATGTGTTAGTTCCTGAGTCGGTTCATCAAGACATTGTGCTATTGATGGAAGAGAAGTCTCCAATCTTTGCACTTGCTAAAAAGTATGAGTCAGTTAGCGGAAACTTAAAAATTGCTCGTGAAGATGACTCAATTGAAGCAGGATTTGTTGGTGAAGGTGACGACATTATCGAAAGCACATTTGGATTTGAGTATGCTGAATTAAAACAAAAACGAGTTGGCGCAGCAGTAACTCTTACTAATCAACTTATCAATGACAGCGGAACAAATATCGAAGACTACGTGAAAAACTTACTGGCAAGACGTGTTGTAAAGGTAGTTGAACGGTCAATGCTCGTAGGACAGACTTCAGAAGAGTTAAACGGAATTGCTCATGATGAAAACGTGAAGTCGATTTCAATGGATGGAGTAGTCTCAGTAGATACATTCTTTGACCTATACACATCTATCCACCCGGAATATTTAGATGATGCTGCATTCATCATGAACAAAGAGTTCTTTGATCAAGTTGCAGAGCTTAAAGATGCAAATGGTCACTTCTACATGCAAAGTGGAGTAGTCAACGGCAAGCTCATTCGAACATTATTTGGCGCTCCAGTTCACGTCACTGATTCGCTTCCGGCAGAAACACCGGTCATTTTCGGTAACTATCAAGAAGGCGTATCAATGATGATTAAACAACAGTCAGGACTACAAGAGGTTGTTGACTCAAAGCAGGCGTTGCGAGGCTCGAAGTTGTTCGTGTTTGATATGTACATTGATTCAATCGTGACGAATCCACAGGCACTTGTGAAATTGAAACAGGCATAAGAACCATGCGGGATCGAGCTAATCGATTCCGCATTCTTATTTAGAATAGGAGAGAGAACTAATGACAAAGAAAGTTAGCGGTATGAAGGTTAAGCTATACATTTATCGAGAAGGGTCGGGCCGAGTTTTGGCAGGACAACGTAACGCCTCATTGGGACGTTCGGCAGAATCGATTGATGCTACATCGAAAGACACAGAAGGATTCTGGAATGAATCATTGCCAGGATTCAAATCGTATACAATTGATGCTGATGGCGCATACGTCGAATCAGATGCAGCGTATGAAGAGCTCGAGACAGCGTTCTTGAATTCTGAAAATGTAGATGTGTATCTTGAAATGCCATCGGGCAAACGTTATGAAGGTAACTGTACAATCACAGACTTTTCGCTCGATCTTCCATACGATGATCTTGTAACGTACTCAATCTCGCTTCAAGGTAACGGTCCATTGCAAATTATTCTAGAGAGTAATCAGACTGAAGCAATCACTTCAAATGAGGTAGAAATGTAAATGGGAACATCAACTAATACAATGAACATCATCATGAAGTTGCAGTCATTGACTGCACTTCGTCATGATCTAGGTGAAGAGTTATATAGACGATCAGTTGCAGGTCTATACACAAAACATATAGTCAGTAAGGTGAGAGAAAGAGAGATAGACATTGATCGAAGTGATCTACTCTCACGGATCAACTTAATGATGGTGAGCTTTCAATGTGAAGAAGTATCATATGGCTTTCTTCGTCAGTACATCTGACTGATGAAGATACGCCCTACATAATTTGAAAAAAACAGAGTAAGGGATGAAATAACGTGTGAAGAGTCAAACGCGCACAAGGTACCTAAACGCCTGTTTGATGTTGAAGGTTATAAATTAACTTCAGAGAACAAATCGTTCGAAAAAACAAAATCGCGTATTTCTAGTATATTCTTAAATCGAACTTCTGGATTGGGATTAGTACCGATGCTTATAAACTTAAGTATTTTTGGAAATTTTAAAGGACTCAAATTACTCAAATTTGTTTTTCCGGTCAAAATATAAACAATGATTTTGGTTACTGCATAAATTTCATGAACCATGCTGTAGTTATGAAAACCGACTCGATCTAAATCGCTAAAATCATTCCAACTTCCTTTTATTTCTGTATGGGGATTAGTTCTTGCTTCTTCAAGATTTTTAACCAAACCAAAATCAGCGATTTTAATCATCGGTAAATCATTGTAGTTTTGCATGAGTATATTATTAGGATTTAAATCTCTGTGTAGTAAATTCTGCTCATGTACATATTTAAGAGCTAAAATCAGTTGAGAAATAATGTTTTTTCTTAGGTTAATTGGCAACATAGAGTTATTTGCATCAATGAATTGTTTCAAAGTGCTATCTACAAACTCCATATGATAAGAATGTGTAGCTTCCTCATAGTAATACGCTGTTACAATAAACGGAGAATTAAATTTTTTTAAAGTTAAGAATTCTTCTTTAAATCTCTCTAGTTCATCTGTTTTTAATTCTTTCTTAGCTTTTTTTAACGCTATTGGAATATCAAGTACCGGGTGTTTGTATTTATAGACGATAGCGTATGATCCTTCTCCACGATAAGAAAGTGTCTGATGAATTTTGGCATTTTCAATCTCAATTGTATTTTCCAAATAAAAAATAGGCATATGCTCTATATAGGGTATCTCAATATTTTCAGGAATAGTCGAACCACCGCTTAAGCTCAAAAATTTAGAGCACTCTATAATAAAACTCTCGTAAGAGTGCTCTAGTTTAAACAATAATTGGGGGAAGCGATACTTTATAATTATTTTGATACGCTTTATTTCTTCAATGAGTTCAATTAATGCAACGCTTTCTTGAGCATTAAAATGTCTATTTGTTTTACTTTTTTTAATCATAAAGTCCAAAAGTCGATTAATTTCTGTATGAATAATAGATAGATACCTAGAGTAGTTTTCTAAGTACTCAGATTCGCTGGGAAAATCAAGATACATATTAATGAAATCCCCATGATAATGTCTATTGAGATAAACGTTGTTCAGTATCCTTTTTTCAAAAAAGTCTTCAATTTCAGAAATATATGAATCGGGAAAGTTTGCATCCGTCATTAAGTTCACCACCGCCAAAATATTATAATAAGTTTTTATTAGATTAATATGTATTATAAAGTAAATATTAAGAAAAGGAAGTGGGGACTATGAGTAATGCGATTTACGATAAACTTGATGAGAAAATCGAAGAATTAAAAACGATTTTGAGAAACTCTTCTGCATACAATTTGTGTGGGACGGTTGCTGTTGAATTAGGACAAACAACCGGGCCAAATGAAGACATATTTAAAAAAACTCAGCTTAGTTCGCCTTTTAGGCAGTACCTGTATATGTTAGGACTACTTCTGTCGACAGAACCCGAAGAAAGCAATGAACTTGCATCTAAAGAAGAAGAAAACATGGATGGAATTAAAAAGTTACTTAATGAAATTTTAGATTTACATGCGGAATTATTTTTTCCACACGATGATAAACATTTAGATGAAAAGTGGATGGAGGCTAGTCGTGTAAGTATGCCAGTTTTTTTAAACTACTTCAACACGAATCCTTTAGTATACGAAGAACAAATCATCGAGCGAATAAATGAGTGGTTTAGTCCTTTTGATCATTATTTAATCCAGCACTATGGATTATCAATTCAAGACTTGATTGGTGTGTACCATTTTATTCAGTCAAAGTTCCAAAAGAGACTAGATAGAATATTGTCTTTGCGTTCAAAAGTAGCTGAAGAAAGTCAAAAATACTATTCTATTTTAAATAATAATACCGATAGGATAGGAGAAATAAGTAGTTCATATACTCAAGAGTTTATACATGAAGTGCAACAATTGAATCAAATTGAAATTAAAGAAATTCAACATGAATTTGGCATAGAAAAATGTGAATTATTTTTAGATTATTTTTCGTTAGAGAGAAAGGAAAGAGAGTTTAAGTATTATACCTCTAAAAACCCTTTTCAATCTGCACCGATTTGGAGAATGTCAGATGAACGTTTATTTATTCCGTTAACAAAGCAACTACTACATGCAATGCAAATTCAGTTATCAGACTTTTTGGAACAAAGTGAAATTAGTGCACAGTATTACAAGAATCGAGACTCGCAAACTGAGATAAAAACCCTGGAGATTTCAAAAAGCTTTTTCGGTAAAAAAGCAGAATACTATACATCGGTTTTTGAAAATGACAAATCTTATAATGAACATGATTTAGTAGTTATCTATGAACGGAATATATTAATTGTCGAAGTGAAAGCTTCAAAAGTCAAGGAGCCTTTTAGAGACCCTACAAAAGCCTACACGCGTTTGAAAAGAGATTTTAAGAGCGATAGGGGTATTCAAAAAGCATTTGAACAAGCTTGGAATCTAAAAAAAATAATTTTAGGTCAAGACTCAACTATTTTGTACGATAATAAGGGGGAAAGAGTCACTAAAATTAACAAAAATCAATTTGATAACATTTATTGTTTAGCAGTCACTGCAGAAGATTTTGGGGTTCTATCCATTAATTTATCGTATTTTCTTGATAAGCCTGAGGGTGAGGAATATGGTTGGGCTTGTAACTTGAATGACTTTCAAACAGCTTTAGAAAGCATAAAGTACTTGAGACATCCTCCTCAAAAATTTCTTGATTATTTAAATGATAGGTCTAAATATCATGAAAATATCTTTGCTTCTGATGAACTTGAGATTTTGGGTTACTTTCTTGAAGAGGGAAGCCTAGGAAGTAGATTAAATGATAAAGATGATTTACTTATTTTTGACCCAAACGCCTCAGAATTATTTGATGAAATTTACTTTGAAAAGAACGGCTACTATCCGAACGCGGTATCAAAAGATTTGTTCTATAAGAAAGCTGCCCCAAAAGATAATAGGGCATTTAAAAGAACGGAAAGTAAAAAGAGAGTTAAAAGAAAGCATAGTAGAGGCAGTCGAAAGAGAAACAGAAGAAGATAGTCATTAACATTTTTTTCATTTTTAAATAATATGATATAAATATTTACCAAATAAAATATTAGTTTTATTTCAGGAAGGATTGGTAAAAGAATGCAGATAGCTCCAATTATGACTGACAAAGAAAGAGAAGAATATCTTAAAGGATTGAAAGGTCTGTCGTTAAGTACCCTAAGAGGTAGGACAATCCAGCTTGGAAGAGAGATTAGGGAATTAGAAAAAAATCTCGATGTTGCGGAGATGGAGCATAAAGAAGCCGTCATAAGATCAATTCGCAGTCATCTAACCACCCCGACAGTTAAGTCGATTATAGACGAGTACTCTGTGTTGGGGGCGAGGAAGAGGATCAAGCTGATTCTACAGGTAGGTTCTATTTATACGGTGATCCTTGCAGTCTTCATCATTATGGGCGGCTCATTTGCAGATGACAGCGCAATGGTCGGATTCCTTGCGTTAGCTGCAGCAGTTACAATGCCTATCCTCCAGATCTTTATAACTGAGGCCGTAAAATCTGCAGAACCTGATAGAACTTCCCACCTCCTATTATTAATCGCAGAAATGACTATTAACAGAAGTAGTAAACCCCTCACTTCTGCGGAGGACGAGGTGGTAGAGAAATGGCGCGCTGCTCTTGAGGTTATTAATAAGCAAGATGCGGGTGAGTGGGAAAGTAGGAGAGAAACCGAAAAAGTTAAAAACGATGAGAAAGTTTCTGCAGCTGAAATAAAAAGAGACAACGCCCAGGAAGCACTCCACAGGACTGCGGAAAAGTACGAATTAACAAATGAAGAATATGAGACTGCTAAAGCTCAGGCAGCAAAGAAGGGGATTGAAGAAGATGAGACTTGATAAACGAATGGAAGTTGGGAAACACCTGACAGACATCGAATACAATATTCTTGTGGTCACTTATTCGAATCATAATAGCTCCATGACATTTGAGGTTTAAGCAGATCTTATGACCGGAGACAGTGTGAACCATGGAGAAAAGAAAAAGCAAGCGTGTGTAGAAAGGATAAATTTATTTAGGTGAGTCAATTTTTATTTCTTCTTTATATAGGGGCCTAATTCAATAAGTTATTTAAGAAGTTATTTAATTTTCTGTTTAAGAAATTGAATAACTTCTTATTTAATTGAAGAAATGATTGAAAGTATTAAATAAGAAAATCAATAAATCGGACAGAAAGGTGCAAATATTGTGTTTCCAAGTAAAGAAAGTCTCGAACAATATCTTAAAGAGAAGATGACCAATGAGGACATCGCAAAAATATATGGATTGTCGTTTCAGAAAGTAATTGGTTTAATAAAGAAGTATCAACTTGATCCCAATGAGCTAAGACAAACGGATCAATATATCGTTTATCTTCACCGAGAGGATGGAGAAGTCGTTTATGTTGGTAGTGGTGTTTGGTATCGAATGAGAAGATATACGAATCGTCGGAATGTTGATCATCGCAAAATGATGCAGTCTGGTGACTTGGAGTATGAGATCGTAGCAGAGTACTCAGAACGAAGAGATGCGTTAATTCATGAGCAACGATTGATTCATTACTATAAAAATAAGAATCTCGCTCGATTCAATAAGTACATTGCGTAATAGGTTGACTAAACAGTAACCTTAGAAGTATGTTTGTAGTAGTCGTGTTGAACGAATTTTAACGAAGATGCAGAAGCGTTGATATACAACATAAGTAAGAGATTTAAATTTGATTCGGGACTCAAAATCGTGTTCCTCTGGAGTGTCGGTTCGACTCCGACCACCGGTATCCGTAGATCCTAGCTGAGGCTAGGGTCTTTTTTTGTGTATCTAAAACCAAGAAGAATGGAGAGAGGGAAACGACGCATAAAGAATAGGGCAGAAGTGTTAAGAAGCTGAACTATGAAAGGTACACTCGTGTTAGAGCTTTTTGCATCAATCAAAAAAGAATCATCATTGAGATGATTCTTTATATGACGTGTACGTCGTTTCTTCCAACGTGTTCAAGTATTCAGGTCCGAAGTTGTTTAAGATAAAGAGTTCTTCTTCATTCTTGGTAGCTAATCCGTTCGAGAACCCTCTACTCGCTTGGAGGAAGTGCAACAAACGATCTTGTTCCTTGTCCGCTTTAGAGAAGTCACCTTGCGACCAGTGATCGAGCATCGTTTTCAATTCCGAGTACATACTGTCACCAATTTTGAATTTAGTTTTTAGGAGCTCCAAATAGTCAGCGGACTGTTGTATATTGTCTGGGGTCATCGGAATCGCTCCCCATTTGGAACGGGCCGATATTTTTTGATGTGTCATCAAGTGCATGTTTTTAATCAATCCTGTTCGGCTCGGTTTCTCTTCATTAAAGGAGACCTCCAATTCAACACGCGTCTTTGCGGTGGAGTTGCCTCTCCGATCTAATGGGTCTTCTTTAGAAACTTCGATTTGTAACTCTTTGACTCGCTTTGCATATTTGTCATCAAGGTCTTTATTTTCGACGCCTTGACTCAAATTTTTATAGAACGTATAGCTGACAAAGAAGACTGGGATAAGCAAGATAAAGACGCTCACCATGATGATCAATCGCTTAGGTGTGATCAAATTTTTTAATTTCTGAAACAATAACATTTCCTCCTATCTCTACATAATTGGAGTCTAACACACTTTATGTATTAATAATTCCATATAAGGAATTTCAATGGAAATTATTGAGACAGAAATAATAATTGATTCAATTACTGGTATGGAATGAACGATTTATTCTATATGATGTGATATAATTACCTGGTAATAATATTTTTATGACAAATTGATTCTTATGGCGATGGATGCCGTCGTCACTATCATAGTGTAGTTGGTTTCATATTTCATTTTTGTTGTCGTCAACGCTGAATGCAATTGAGGAGGAAGTTGTACATGAGTAAAGAAAAAATCGCCCAGCTCCGGAAACACGTCTCGCCGTTTGAAAAGGCCGACGTGAAGAAGAGCGTCCGGCAGATGATCAACACGATCCTGCCGTTTCTTGCCGCCTGGATCCTTGCCTATCAGGCGCTCCAAATTTCGGTCTTCTTGACCATCCCGCTCGCCATCGTGGCAGCAGGCTTCGTCGTCCGGATGTTCATCATTTTCCACGACTGCACGCACGGTTCGTTTTTTAAAAATAAGAAAGCGAACGCCATCGTCGGGACGATCATGGGTATCTTGACGTTATTCCCGTATGAGAAGTGGAAACGAGAGCATTCGATTCACCATGCCTCGAGTGGAAATTTAGATAAGCGGGGAGTTGGTGACATCTGGGTCATGACAATCGAAGAGTACGTCGAAGCTTCGAAGTGGACTCGTCTCCAATATCGTCTCTATCGTAACCCGCTCGTCATGTTCGGCCTTGGACCTTTGTTCCTGATCCTTATCACGAGCCGCTTCAACCGGAAAGACGCACGTAAGAAAGAGCGCAACAACACGTATCTCATCAACTTGTCTCTCGTCGTGCTCTACGCACTCGTCATCGCGCTCGTCGGATGGAAAGCATTCTTGATCGTTCAAGGAACGACGATGTTCACGGCAGGTGTCCTCGGGATTTGGTTGTTCTATGTCCAACATACGTTCGAAGACTCGTATTTCGAGGACGAGAGCGAATGGGATTATGTGAAAGCAGCAATTGAAGGGAGCTCGTATTACGAGTTGCCTAAAGTGTTGCAGTGGGTGACGGGAAACATTGGTTTCCATCACGTGCATCACTTGAGCCCACGCGTACCGAACTACAACCTTGAACAAGCCCATACGGCGACACCGCCGCTCCAGAAAGCGACGACGATCGGTCTGTTCTCTAGTTTGAAATCGCTGCGCTATAAGCTATATGATGCTAAAAACAAGACGTTCGTCACGTTCCGAGATATTAAACATTTGCTTCGGGAACCAAAGACATCGTCATTGTAATAGAACTTCCTGCCGACAGAGTCGGCAGGATACTTTTATACCGCTACGTTTATCTTATAGTGAGATATGGTTTGAAGAAGAGAGATAAGGGAATTATATGTATTCATACACCATAAGTATAGATTTCATAAGCTATCAAATAAATTTCTTCAAAAGTATTGACTTCCTAAAGGTATAGATGTATATTGATTGTAGTCGCTTTTACAGACGACTCATTTGAACCATGCGGGTGTAGTTTAATGGTAAAACCTCAGCCTTCCAAGCTGATGACGAGAGTTCGATTCTCTTCACCCGCTTCATCATCTCTCTGCCGACTGGCGGGGAGATTTTTTGTATGCGAAAATAGACACGAAAGAGGTGATTCGATGAACGGGATGGACCCGGAGACACTCAAACAGAAGATTGTAGCATATGCGACGACGATCGGGATTGACGAGTTGAAAGTGACGACCGCCGACCCGTTCATCGTCATGAAGCAACGTCTCGTGAAGCAGCAAGAGAAGGGATTCGCCTCGGGGTTCGAGGAGCCTGACTTGGACAAACGGACGACGCCGACGCTGTTGCTCGACGAAGCGCAGTCGATCATCGCCATCGCCATCGCGTATCCGAGCAAATTGAAAGATGCGCCGCGAAGTGTTGCCGATGAACGACGGGGCTTGTTCGCCCGGGCATCGTGGGGGCTCGACTACCATCGCGCCGTCGGCTCAAGGCTCGAGCAGCTGCAAGCGTATATTGAACAGCTCGTCCCGGGGGTCCGGACACGCTCGATGGTCGACACGGGAGAACTCGTCGACCGTGCCGTCGCCGAACGGGCCGGAATCGGCTTCAGCGGCAAGAACTGTTCCATCATTTCGCCCGAGAAGGGATCGTACCTTTATTTAGGGGAGATGATCCTGGACACATACTTACCACCGGACGAGATGATTGAGGACGGCTGTGGCGAGTGTACGAAATGTATGACGGCTTGTCCGACGACGGCGCTCATCGAACCAGGTGTCCTTGATGCCAAGCGTTGTATCGCCTATTTGACCCAAATGAAGACGCTTATGCCGCGCGAGTTTCGTTCGAAGCTCGGCGGGCGGCTTTACGGTTGCGACACGTGCCAACAAGTCTGTCCGTATAATCGGAAAAAAGATTGGCGCCATCACGAGGAACTGCTTCCTGAAGCTGAAATCGTCAAACCGTTGCTCGTCCCGTTACTGAACTTGAGCAATAGGGAGTTCAAAGCGAAGTTTGGCCATCTGTCTGGCGCATGGCGCGGCAAAAAGCCGATTCAGCGAAATGCGATTTTAGCATTGGCCCATTATCGGGAACCATCGGCCGTGCCGGTGCTCGAAGACTTTGTTCGACAAGATGAGCGCGAAGACATGCGGGCGACGGCCGTCTGGGCGATCGGTGCGATTCTCGGAGCCGAAGCCGAGACGATTTATCGACAAATCGAGTCGACGGAGACGTCTGAGCTCGTACATGAAGAGATTCGATTGTTCCGAGAGGAGTGGGACCGTGAAGACCGTGTCATCTAAATGGGGTACATTGGCGTATGAATTGAACGCGCAAGGGAAGCTATGCGCGTTAGACTTTGCGGAGACGGAAGCAGATGACGGATCGGCGCCGAGTTGGCTGACCGACCTGATTGAACGCGTGGAGCAAAATGGGCTTCAACCGTCTGACCGCGAGTGGATCGAGATGAAGGGGACCGTCTTCCAACAAGAAGTATGGGATGCGTTATTGACGATCCCATTCGGGGAAACGCGTTCGTATAAACAAATCGCTGAACAGATCGGCCGCCCGAAAGCGGTTCGGGCGGTCGGCCAGGCGTTGAACCGCAATCCGTTGCCCGTCATTTTCCCATGCCATCGCGTCGTCGGCAGCGGAGGGCAACTGACCGGGTTCGGAGGCGGCCTTCATCAAAAACAACAATTACTTGATCTCGAACAAGTGAAGTGAGGAGTAGATTATGGCAATCCATGTAGTAATGTTCCAACCAGAAATCCCGGCAAATACGGGTAACGTCTCGCGCACATGTGCGGCGACGAATTCCGTGCTCCATTTGATTCGTCCGTTAGGTTTCTCGACGGACGACAAAATGCTCAGACGGGCCGGGCTCGACTATTGGCAATTCGTCGACGTCCGTTATCACGACTCGCTCGATGAACTGTGGGCCAAACACCCGGACGGAGAGTTCTTCTACATTACCAAGTATGGGGAACAGTACCCAAGTGACCTCGATGTGTCTGCGGTTGATAAAGACTATTTCTTTGTCTTCGGACGCGAGACGAAAGGGTTGCCGATGGAAGTGATCGAGGACAACCTCGACCGCTGCATCCGTTTACCCCAATCGAACCTCGTTCGGTCGCTCAACGTCTCAAACACGGCGGCCATCATCGTTTATGAGGCGCTCCGTCAACAAGGATATGCTGGATTGAAATAAAAAAAAAGAGCCGGATTCGTGAGATGATATGCTCCCCAATAGGTAGACAGATGAAATAACAAATCTGTTTATCTGATTGGGGAGTGTTTTTTATGGCGAGAAGTCGGCATTC
>NZ_JACSLC010000024.1:0-18270 GCF_018617905.1 Exiguobacterium sp. s40
AAAAAGATGACTCCCGTACAGTACAGGAATCATCTCCTTGAATCAGCATAAGTTTTTTTATTATTGTCCTTTACAAGGGGTACAGATTAGTTCGGCTCTTCCTTTTTTGTTACATAGAATTCAAAGCTGTTTTCGGAACGAATAGCTCGTGATGGCGTAGTCCATCTTGTCTTTATAAAAGCGATGCGCCTCGGTCCTTGCCAGTCCGGACTCGAGGGCGACATATTTGGCACCACTGTCGCGTGCGTATTCATGAATGAAGTGAAGCAACATCTCGCCATATCCCTTCGAGCGATGGTTCACGCACGTCACGAGGTCGTAAATGAAGACGTGTTTCTCGAGATATAGATTGACGCGGAGCTCAATCCCCGCAAGCGAGACGATGACATCGTCGGCGTATAACGCATATAGTTCATACCCTTGTGGTCGCATGGCGGCGACGAGATCGCGATAGGCGTCGAGCGTCAAGTCGGTGCGCAGTTGATTCATGACTGGGAACGATTCATCGAGTTCGTGTGGCGACTCGATTGGTTTGATGGAATAGATGGTCGATGGAATGGGAATCATGCCTCCTTGAGGGGGGTGTTATATGTAGATTTCGCTTTCGTAAGTCAGGATTCCTTTCCTTACTTATAAACGGACAGAAGGGACAGATATATCGTGAAACATGCGTTAGTGATCGGCGGCAGCGGGATGCTGGCGGGGACGGTCCTTTGGTTGGAAGAGGTTGGCTATCACGTGTCCATCATCGGACGGGATGCCGAGAAAATGAGCCGATTGACCGAACAAACACCCGACCGACTGTCTGCCGTATTGGTCGACTATCGGGACGACTTGCGTCTCAAGGAAGCGCTGCGAAGTTCGATTGCGGATCATGGAGATTTCGACTTGGTCGTTGCCTGGGTTCATTCGGACGCAGCTGACGCCTTAACGTGTGTGTTGTCAGCACTACGAGGGGGAACGGACGTGTTCCATGTTCTCGGTAGTCGCGCCAACTCGAGCGGTGTGAGAAACGGGCTGACGATCACTGAAGACGTCCGTTATCACCAAGTGCAACTCGGTTTTCAAGTCGTGAAGGGGGAGAGCCGCTGGTTGACGCATAAAGAGATTGCCGGAGGCGTGATCGAGGCGATTCAAGGGAAGGAACCTCTCCATTTAGTCGGAAATGTAACGAGATGAAACGATTAACAATAATAAACTGAAGTGATAAAAGGTCGAACGATACATATGAAAATGCTCTTCGGGCAACCTAGATAGAGTATCATCTAGAGCGATTTAGATAAGAAATTGAATTGGGTTAACTCTGTGATGGACTTGATTCTGTATCCAAATGGAAATTCTGAGTTTGCGTATAATGGGCTTGGATAGACGTTACAGACAGCAGTCGTGATGGAGAATCGAAACGGCTAAATGTGGGGTAAAATCGATATGATGACACAAAAAACCTTGAATGCGCACTTTTATTAAGTGTCGATCATTCAAGGTTTTATTATCAGGTATTTCTCAACTAGTCGACGATGCCTTCGCAACGATTTTATCAACGAGCGTGTTACAATTTTCTTGATTCACCTCATAAAACGTATCCTCATACGTCAATGACACGTGTTTACCGCTTTGAAGCTCATACTGTTCTAGTAGCGGACGAATCCGGTCATGGACGACTTGTGCGGCTTTTTGTGACGTGTAGGGGAAGATGATGGCGAACGTATCGACTGCGATCCGATACTTGTGATCGGTTCGTCTTGTTGCCATATGGAGCTCGTCACTGAAATAATTCAAGAACCATTCATATTCAGTTCGTCCGTAATGTTCCTTGAAACGAGCGAAGTCATTCAAGTGAATGAACGAGACTGAGAATGAGCCACCGTGGCGAATGAGACGGTCTCGTTCCGCACTCAAGTCCATCCGAAATCGCTCGGTATTATCAAGCCACGTCTCAGGATCGACGGCTACGAGCTGTCTGGCCCGCTCCTCTAACTCGAGCCGTGACAGTTGGGCGTGCTTCACGAGTTGATGAACGAGACCAGACAGAATAGACATGACGAGAAGCAGAATCGTAAAACTGATGCCTCTGCCGTTAAAAAACTGAACGTTTCCTGCTTCGTAAATGGACGCGAACCATCGGAAATAGATGAATAAAAAGAGGAGGAGCGTGACAGACAGAGTCAGCCCAGCTCGCATCCCGAAGATGAGAGAAGAGAGTATGATGGTGGGTAAAATCAAGTAGCCGAGAAGACCGGTGTTACTTTCAGACAAAAGGATGGTATAAGCCATCGTACCGACAATCATACAAGCGATGAGACCGAACAAATAAATCGATTCATTAGTCCATTGCTTCATGTTCACCCCTCCATCTGTCTTGAATCGGCTCACGATGAGCCACCTCTTCAATTACCCGCTATATATGCGGAATAACCAATCAAAGATGTCCGTCACCTTCATTATAAAACATTAGACTGGAACGACGAGCTCGTTTTTCGAATCGGAGCGAGTGCGTTCTTCGGGATTAAGTAAACGACACCACCGACACAGATGCCGGTGGTGTCGTCAGTTATGTGGCAAAGGTGGTCTGGCCATCGTGAATCAACGTGCCGATCGATTCGCTTCATCGCGCCCGTCACTTCAAAGTCGAACACATGGATCGGATGATTGTCTCTGGCGAGGAGGAGTGACGAGTGATCCATCGCCTATGCGATGCCGTTATATGTGATCGGACGCGACGCCGATTATGAAGTCGCACAAGGCATGTTAAACGGTTTGCCTGAATCTGAGTTAAGGTTATTAGAAGCAACGTGGCATCAACTCATTCGTGAACAAACGATGCTCGCAACGACTAGCAAGCTGGTGATTGCGGAACAGGCATCGCATGCCATTCAATTAGATCGTCCGGATGTCATTGTTGCTGTGGTAGAAGAACACATTGATCAGATGACTCAAGCGATACAATAAGCCGATTGAGAGGATGGTCTCAATCGGCTCTTTCTGTTGTTTCGCCAACACTATAACCGCATTAGGATGCTTCCTCCTCGTGTGGAGCTGACGTATACAAAGCTTGTCTCGATCGCTCTAGTACAACCCGTACTGTGACCAAGCCGACGAGTAAGAAGGCGAGGGAGAAGGCGACATACGTCGAGCGAATCCCGACATACTCAGCGAGGAGACCGATGCCGAACGTCAACCCGATAATCAAGACGGACTCCGCTACGTTGATCACCCCCGAGAAACGGCCCATCAGGTCGGTCGGGACATTGTTTTGATAGAACGACAAGAAGCCGGTGTTCGCGAACGACAAGGCGAATGTGAGCAGGAAGAATCCGACCGCTGCGACCACGAATGACTCGGAGAAGGCGAAGACGAGATAGCCGACAGGTGTTAGGATGGCACCGAAACTGATTAGGAACGGTAACGTCAGCCGGGCACTGAACGTCGCGTTGATGATCGAACCAGCGATAATCCCGGCTCCGGCAACACTGACGAGAAAACCGTAGCGACTCTCAGAGAAGTTGAGCACTTGCGTCGCGAACGACGCCTCGAGCGAGTCGAGCCCCGACATGAAAATCGTCATGACGCAGAATAGGCCATAGACGAGTGTCACGTAACGCATGGTCGATGCGAATCGGACGACCGTTTTCCAATCATCGAGAATCATGTGCAGGTTGAACACTTCAACTTCGTCGCGGGCCGTGAACAACTTCGGTAGTAGGGAGAGGATTCCGACAGACACGAGCAACGCCAGCGCGTTCAATTGTATCGCGAGCGCGGGTGTACCGATCATGAACAACAATCCCGCGATGGCCGGGCCTAAGATGAATCCGGCCGATTGGACGAAATTTTTCATGGCGTTGAACCGTTGCCGGTCACCGATCGGGACGAGCTTCGTCATATAGACGAGGGAGGCCGATTCGAAGACGGAGCTCGCGATATTCAATCCAAACACGAGCACATAGAGGAGCGCGAGTGAATCGGTGAAAGCGAGACTGAAGACGACGACGGCACGGAGCGCATCGAGCCACATCATCAAGCGGCGCGTGTCGGTGCGGTCGATGACCGAGCCTGACCAAACATTCGCGCATAGGGCCGCGAGCGGGACGAGGATGTAGAGGACCGACACGGCGAACGGCGATTGCGTCATCTCGAGGACGATTAAGTTGAGGGCGATGAAATACACCCAGGCGCCGAGGTTCGAGATGCCGACGCCAGTTAGTAAGAGTAAAGTGTGTTTCCAAGTATTCATCGCAATCGTCCCCGTTCAAAGTAGATTTTGAACAGTATGTCACAAAAATGATTGATATACCAGATAAATCCAATCCACTTCAATTTTTTATGAATTTGATTATCCGGCTTGCTCGCTTTCCATAGATTGGACAAAGAGGCTGCGATATACTTTTTGACAGAGCCAGATGGCTCTAGAAATGATTGTTGCAAGCCGAGCAGGTGACTTAACGCGCTGTACCAGCGAAGTAGACTGTGATGGCCTTAGGCACATCCTCGAGCGGTCCTGTCAATTGGACGACATGATTTAGATGATAGAACGTGCTCGTCGTCTCGACATCGTCGAAGCGATTCGTGGCGTCATGGACGAACACGGGAACACCAGCACCGAGGGCAATCCCGAGCTCGATATGGCTGCTGTTGCCGGCCGGCAGTAAAATGATGACGAAGTCCGAAGCCTTGATCGTCTCGAACTCACTCGTGCCGATGGCTCGCAAGTTTTCAAGTGTCGTGGCACGGTCGTTCGTCGTCCAGTCATATGTATGCGCGTGACCTTGCGAGAGTAGGCGATCACGCAGCGCTCTCACTCGTTCGATGTTGGCGAAGCTTGAGCCGATATAGAAGTTCATATGAGTCCTCCTAGCATATGTCATGTCGAGTGATTCATGTTGATGGCAATAACTTACCACAAGATATACAGGGAAATGAGTCCAAGCATCAAGAGTATGCCGATACCAACGAAAATGGACTTGGATCGATGCCATCCTCGATATTTGGAAAGATGCACTGTTAATCCGATTGAAGAGGTTATCAACAATATCATCGTTCCAAGTATCCACACGAATCCTGGCCCAATCCAATTCGGGGAGAACAAAACGTAAACGATGGATATGAAAAGGCTCGTGCCGCTAATCATCACCGCTTGAAAACGACGCGTCACATGACTTCCGTTCATTGTTTGACTCGATCGAATCGTGTCACCGCTACTTCATGAACGATAAGCAACAAAATCGCGATGAAAAAGATTAGCAATGCGACGTATTCCGGATTGACGTTCAGGAAGTAATTGAGCCCGAACAGTGGCGTCACGAATATGATATAGAGCGGATACTGAATCGCAAACAAGGCGTCCAACACCACGATGTCATACATATATGTTTCGAAGCTATTTAATGTGAAGACAGTGACGCTTGCGAACAAAATAGCCATGATGAACAGTTTGGCGGCACGGTTTCGAAGTAAACACGTCCCAAGCATGCAAACGAGCAGTAAGCCGGATGCGAAAGCATGAATTGGGTGAATCTCTGCATCAGGAAACATGAAGGATGGAATCAGGTTCACGATGAACGCGAGTATATAGACCGATGACAAGATGACGAGGCATTTCTTTGAATTAGCCATTTCTGAACCCCTTTCTTGATGAGGGTTATATTTACATTTACTTACAAGTGTAATTTTACACTAAAGGGATAGTGTGTCAAGATGAACAGGTGGAGTTAGACCAAAAAAGAAAGGTGGAACAACAATGACAAAAGAGGAATTGAAAGCACTATTGCCGATAGAAGAGGTCGAAATCAAACTCGAAGATGTGGAAGGATTGCCGCGCTTCGCATTCGTTAACGAGCGTGAACGTTTCGAGGAAGTACAGGAGGAGTATCAGGACGACGAGGAGCCATGGCCGGACGGGCTTTATATCATCGGGTATGAGGACTTTTTAGGGGACCCCATTTGTGTGAACATCGAGTCGAATCACGCCATCATCGTCAGTCATGAGACGTTCGAAGTGGATGAGATGTTGTCGACTTCCGTCAAGGATTGGTTACGGTAAGGTGGGCGAGCCATTGTTTGAGCAACAAGTCATCATTTCATCCTTAGGTGAGGAGGAAATGAAGCGTCAGATGTTCACGATAGTCGGTGCTTCAAAAAAAAGCAACGCTGTTAACGAGGGCCGACGCTGCACAACTTCGTGCTTTACAAGAAACCGATTTGCGGTTCATCCGCGTTGGTTACGACAGCGTTGGGAGTTGGTTAGCGATCGATTTAGGCAATGGGGAGCTATTTTTTTGTAACGACGAATACAGACCGAGTGATGTGATTCGCACACCGATTGAAACGGTTATGAACTGGGCCCCGACGACAGAGCGACTATTGCTCTTGACGCAACGTTTAAAGCGCGGAGAGTTGTCTGAACAAGAACTTCCTCGAAAACGTTATACCCCGACGTTCGAAGAGATGATCAAATGGGTTTTGTATGTGAAGGAGGGCTTAGTGACGCGGGAAGACGTATCCGATTGGGCCGGACGTGTGCTTCAGCAGTCAGATGACGACCTCATTGTGGGCATGACGACTGATTCACTTGTCTGGTTAAACGGGATCGATTTACCCGACGGAGACAGCGGTTACTTACATGATGAATCGGATCTGGATGAATGGGTCTTGCAACTTGAAAGGAAGATTGATGAGCTTTAGTAAGTTGGAGTCGTAAAAAACGTCCAAACCACACACATCATATGAATCGTCGCAAGTGTATAAAGGACAGCGAGTAAACCGAATAGGCGCGGGTTGTCACGATTCTTGAAATAGCGAATCGTGTATTCTGAAATGATTGCGCTAGTGAGTGGAATCACGGAGAACATCATGAGGAAGGGCAAATACATGAAAGTCTCGAGGTCGATGAGCGCAACGATGAAATGGTCTTGATCGATCAGGACAGTCTCTATATACAAATACTGACGAATGAGGATATAAATCCATGCCACAAACGATAAAATGCCTAGCAGATGAATGCGCAAATTACATTCTCCTTCTTGTTATAAATTGGATATTGATTGAAATGATTAGGCTCATCAGCATAAGGTGTGGTTGACGCATAAAATCCATCAGATTTTGAATTGAACATAGAAAAAAAGCGAAAACCCCGGTATCGTAATTGTTGCCTAGACAAACCACGATTGGAGTTTTCGCTTTGTCCCAACAGTTTATCAAATTACTTCTTCCACTTCCAGACCTTTTTCAGATCCAGATGTCTTCAGACGAAGAACCGAACGTTTTCCCGGTCATCCCGGATCGACACGACATCCCTTGCCCGCTTTGCCAGAGAAAGACAGTCCTGCATTCGAAAAGGCGACGTCGCTTCCGACACGGTCACGCATGGAACGTCGGTATACTCTGGATTGAGCTGGATGTCCCACGTCAAAGATGCTTCTCTTGTGATTTGACGTTCGTGTATGACTACGGTCTCGGGCTCGTCCGCACCTCCACCGAGGTGTTCCGGAAAGGCATCGCAGAACGTTGCCACGGTAGGACGATCTCAGATGTAGCGCGTGAATAGGGATTACCTTACACGACGGTGGAACGATGGTTTTATCGGTACGCCTCAGTAGAGACAGAGAAGCTCGGCAGCTTCGTCTCGCCGAGACGGCTGACGCCCTCCCACAGATTTTGAGAGAGGCCGAAATGGCCTCCTGGACGTATATCGAATTTCTAAGTGCCATCACGAACCATGAACGCGCCAAACGAGACGCTAAAAGTTTGGAGAGACGAATGAAGTGGGCCCGATTCCCGTTCATCAAACCCCTCTCGGAGTTCAATTTGGAGGAACAGACCGCACTAACCGCCCGACAGCTGAAGCAGTTGAAACAGCTCAACTGGCTCGAACAACAGTACAACCTGATCCTCTTGGGCCCTCCGGGCGTTGGAAAGACGTTTTTGGCTGTGGGGCTAGGGATCGAGGCGGTCAACCACGGGTTTAAGGTATACTTCGTCACGATGGGCGAGCTCGTCCAACTGTTAAAAAGTGAAGAGTTTTCAAGCAAGTCGAAGATCCAGTTAAAAAGGTTGCGAGATTCGGATTTGGTCATCATCGATGACTTGATGTACATGGCGATGGACCAACGAGAAGCCAATCTCTTCTTCCATCTTGTCAATCACCTTTATGAGCGCAGCTCGATCATCCTGACCTCGAACAAAAGCCCCGATCAATGGGGCGAATTGATCGGGGACCAGGGCATCACGACTGCGATACTGGACCGCTTACTCCATCGCGTCGAAATCATACATAGTGATGACGACAGTCATCGGATGAGGAACCGGAAATCATTGTTTTCGGCAGAAGTGTAAAAGGCAAACGAGCAAAAAGTGTCAAATTCAACTTGACGTCTACAGTGCCCTACTATGTATTTCAGAAAAGAGCTTTCCAGTTGGCTGGAAAGCTCTTTTCGTTACTCTTTTACGCGCATCAGCCGCAAGCTGTTGAGTGCAACCAGAAGGGTAGCGCCCATATCCGACATGATGGCGATCCACAGGGTCAGCCAACCCGGAATGACCAATAGCAGCGCAATCACTTTGATGCCGATGGCGAACGTAATGTTCGCTTTGATGATATTCAGGGATTTCCGGCTCAATTTCACCGTGAATGGCAGCTTGCTCAAATCGTCGCCCATCAAAGCGACATCCGCCGTTTCCAAAGCTGTATCCGTTCCGGCTCCGCCCATGGCAATCCCGACCGTAGAAGCGGCGAGTGCCGGCGCGTCGTTCACGCCGTCTCCAATCATCGCCACCTTGCCGTACTCGGCCCGTAAGCGTTTGATGACATTCAATTTGTCCTCCGGCATCAGCTCGGCCTGGATTTCGGTGACGCCGACCTCTCGGCCGATGGCCTGACCGGTCGCTTTGTTGTCACCCGTCAGCATGATCGTCTTCTTGATGCCCATGTCGTGCAGCTTCTGGATGACTTCCTTGCTGGAGTCCCGGACTTCATCGGCCACGGCGATGACCGCCAGGATGTTTTGTTCCGTTCCGATGATCATGGCCGTCTTGCCCTGATTTTGAAGAGCTGTGACATTTTGTTCCAAGTTCTTATCCGCACTTGCGGCGCCCAGCTCGTTGAAGAGGATCGGGCTGCCGATATAGTACGTGGTTCCTTCGACGGTTCCTTTAATCCCTTTGCCGGTAATGGATGAGAAGTCCTCGACCAAGACCGAAGAATAAGAAATATTTTCTGCATCCGCTTTTTTCATGATGGCCGAAGCAAGGGGATGCTGTGAGCGGTACTCCAGTGCTGTGACGATAGAAAGCAGCTCTTTTTCACTGATTCCCTTGTTCAGCACTTCAAAGTCCGTGACAACCGGAACCCCTTTGGTCAAGGTGCCGGTCTTGTCAAACGCGATGGCTTTCAGCGCGCCCATTTCTTCCAAATACACGCCGCCTTTTACCAAAACGCCTTTTTTCGCTGCGTTCCCGATAGCAGATACAATCGAAATCGGAGTCGAAATGACCAAAGCACACGGGCATCCTACGACTAGCACAGCCAATCCTTGGTAGACCCAGGTTTCCCAGCTGGCATCAAACAGAAGGGGAGGAACGATGGCTACAAGCGCAGCAACGACCATGATAATCGGTGTATAATATTTGGCAAATTTATCGACAAACGCCTGCGAAGGAGCCCGTTCGCCTTGTGCTTCCTCAACCAGGTGGATGATTTTCGCAATGGTTGTGTCTTCAACCAACTTCGTGACTTTGACTTCGAGCAAGCCTTCTTCATTCAGCGTGCCCGCGAAGACGTCATCGTTCACCGTTTTGGCGACCGGCACGGATTCCCCGGTGATCGCCGCCTGATTGACCGCCGAATACCCGTTGGTCACCGTGCCGTCCATCGCAATCTTCTGTCCCGGTCTGACAATCATGGTGTCGCCCACCACAATGTCGTCTACCGAAATTAACTGTTCTTGGCCATTCCGCCGGACCAGTGCCTCTTTCGGAGCGATGTCCATCAACGAACGGATGGATTGTCTCGCCCGGTCCATGGAATAGCGTTCCAGTGCTTCACTGATCGCAAAGAGGATGACCACGATGGCCGCTTCCGCCCATTCCCCGATAAAGGCTGCCCCGATGACCGCAACGGTCATGAGGGTCTTCATGTCGAAATCCAGGCGAATCAGGTTCTGGAAGCCGACTTTGAAGAGCGAGTACCCGCCAATGACAATCGCCGCCACAAACAGGAGCGACGTCATCAGGTTGTCTTCGCCATTGACGAACTGGGAAATGTAGCCGAACACGATCAAGAGGGTGGAGTAGAGCAAGGTGCTGTGCTTTTGGTAGAACGGCACTTTCTTCTCTGTTCGAGCTGGCGCTGTTTCGGTTCCGGTATTCGTGATAGCTGGACGTCCTGTAATTTCAGGCGCCACCTTCAAGTTTTCAAACGCACCGGCTTTCTCCAATTCGTCGATGGTCGCTGCCCCGTAAACGGAAATTTTTGAAGCCCCGAAGTTCACTTTGGCATCCTGGACACCGGGGATCTGCTTGACGTTGTTCTCAAACTTCCCGGCGCAGTTCGCGCATGTAAAGCCTTCGACCCGGAAGACATTTTTGTCTTCGACGGTCACTTCAGGAGCCGCCTGGCGTTTCGGTTTTTCCGGTGCGACCTTCAAATTCTCGAAAGCGCCGGCTTTTTCCAGTTCCTCGACCGTCGCCTCGCCGTAGACCGCAATTTTCGAAGCCCCAAAGTTCACTTTGGCATCCTGGACACCGGGAATCTGTTTGACGTTCTTCTCGAATTTCCCGGCGCAATTCGCACACGAAAAGCCCTCAACCCGGTAGACCGTTTTGTCTTCTGTTTCCTTCGTTTTTTCAACCAACGGAAACAACCTCCTTCTGATGGATGAAGGCCACTTGCACCAAGTGTTTCACATGCGCGTCATCCAGTGAGTAGTAGACCAACTTGCCTTCCTTGCTGTATTTCGCCAACCCCATATTATTCAGTAGTCGCAGGTGGTAGGAGGCGGTTGCGGTAGATGAACCGATGATATTCGCAACGTCACACACACACAGTTTGTCCTCCAGCGATAAGGCGTAGGCGATCTTGATACGCGTATCGTCCGACAACGCCTTGAAGATCTTCGCCACTTCCAATGGATTTTGTTCAGACAGTTGCTGCTGGACTCTTTCCACCTTTTCTTCATCTACACAGACCACATCACAAATCTCTTTTGCCATTTTCATTCACTCCTTTTTCTCACTTCTGTTTACTCATTCGTTTTTTCAAGTAAGTGATTTTCTTCTATATAAAACAAAGAGTGCAAAGAATGACTTCAACTCACCAATCCCCAAAGGAATCGGAAAGTCCCATTCTCCGCCATAATCAAGATGCCGAGCCCGATGAAGACAGTCGGCACAATCCATCGTTCCCAATTTTCTATCGTTTCAGAAATCGTTTTAACGGCTGCCAACCGGTAACTGAGGTAACACAAGACGGCGACCAGGATGGCAAAGACAACCAGCATCACCACAGTTTCACTTGGATTCAAGGTTGAAAAGTAGGGTATGTAGACGCCAATGTTGTCGCCGCCAGCCGCCAGGGTAATGACTGTAATGGTGACAAACAAGCGATTGGGGTTTCCGGAAGACAAACGGGACAGGAGATTCTCTTCGTCGTCCTCGTCTTCTTCTCGCTTCCAGACCCGGATGCCCAGGTAAATCGGAATGAGCCCTAGCAAGCCCACCCAGTGGGACGGCACAAGCGTCAGGCTGTACGCAGCCAACAGGCTGACGCCCACCAAGATGGCTGTTCCTAGGTATTGTCCGATGACAATGGATTTTAACTGGCCTTTTTTCATCGTTTGTGAAAACAGGATCAGCAAAATAATGACGTAATCAATGCTGGTCGCCACATAAGCGGCAACCGCGGTAAAAATCGTGGTTAACAGCACCCTCATCTCCTTTACGGATATCCTAGTGTGAAGTGATACCCTCTGATAGTTATAAATTCAAACAAACGTTTGATTAATGCAAGTGTACAAAGATTTCGCTAGATTGTCAATTATATATTCAAATGATTGTTTTAATGTTTGGGCATGCTTGTTAGATTGAACAGGGAGCGACAAGTGGCAAGGCAAATTGAAATTTAGTATGGCCAATGCCTGCATGTCTTGTTAAGCATTCTATCTTTAGAAGAGCTGAAAATGGTATAGAAGAACAATGTGGAGTAGTTGATTGATAAATCATGATAGGAAAGAGGGATAATATGGATAAAAACAATAAGAAGAAACAGTCCGGAATGAAGTTCGCAGTTCTCCTGACACTATTGGCGGTTGGCATTTTAGCAGCAATCGTCGTGCTCACAAACCAGCAATCTGCTTCACCCGTGGAAACAGGAGAAGTAGATATTACGGGCCAGCCAACGCTTGGTGAAAGTGATGCACCGGTCACGGTCGTGGAATTCGGGGATTTCAAATGCCCGTCCTGTAAAGCTTGGGGAGAAATGGTATATCCGCAGCTGGTGGCGGACTATGTCGAGACGGGGGATGTGAAGTTCTCCTACATCAATGTCCTGTTCCATGGCAATGAATCGATGATCGGCTCTTTGGCGTCGGAAGCAGTCTATGAACAAAGTCCGAACGATTACTGGGATTTCCACAAAGCTCTATTTGCGGAACAGCCGGCAGTTGAAAATCACGATGCCCCTTGGCTGACACAGGAAAAAACGGTGGAAGTGGCTTCCCAATTCCCGGCCATTGACCTGGAACAGCTGAAGGAAGACATGGAAAAGCAAACGGCCATGGACAAAGTCAAAACAGATGAAGCGTTGGTGGAAGAACACGGGGTAGCGATGACACCAACGATCGTGGTCAATGGACAGACGCTGGAAGATCCGTTTGATTACGATGCCATCAAAGCATTGATCGATGAAGCGTTAGCGGAGGAAAACTAATGAACGAAACCCATAAAGTATCGGATAAAAGGGGCTTCTTGCTGTACGGAGCTTGGTTCGTCTCGTTGATTGCAACGCTCGGCAGCCTGTACTTCAGTGAAATCAAGGGGTTTATCCCGTGTGACCTGTGCTGGTTTCAGCGGATTTTCATGTATCCGCTTGTGTTGATTTTAGGGATCGCGACGTTCCAGAACGATTGGAAGGTTGTCCGCTATGCCCTGCCCTTATCAGTTATCGGGGGAAGCATCTCGGTCCTGCATTACATGGAACAAAAGATTCCGGGGTTCGGTGGTCTCCGGCCATGTGTAAGCAGCGTTCCCTGTAGCGCAGAGTATATCAATTGGTTTGGGTTCATCACCATCCCCTTCCTCGCATTTATCGCTTTCCTCTTAATCAGTGTGGCGATGGTAATTCTAGTAATGAAGAATAGAGCGAACTGACGGATCGCCCCTAACAATCTATCACGGACTGTCATTTTTACAGAAAGCGGCGATAGGGCAGTTAAGGAACTATACACGTCAATCATCTAAAAGGAGACTGTTCTATGGCTGAAGTAAGTTTATTGCTGGCGTTCGGCGCCGGATTGTTATCGTTCCTCTCGCCTTGCGCGCTTCCACTGTACCCGGCTTTTTTGTCCTACATCACTGGTGTTTCGGTCAATGAGCTGAAAACCGGAAAAGGGGCGATGAAAAAGAGCGCGTTGATCCATACGGTGCTTTTTTTGGTCGGGTTTTCCATCATCTTTCTGGCGCTCGGGTTGTCCACTTCGTTCATCGGCTCTTTCTTTTTTGAGAACGCCGACCTGCTGCGCCAGCTGGGTGCCATCTTGATGGTGTTTTTCGGCTTGGTGCTGACCGGTGTCCTGAAATTCGACTTCCTGCTTTCGGATAAGAAAGTCCATTTTCAAAAACGGCCATCGGGCTATACCGGCTCCGTGGTAATTGGGCTGGGCTTCGCCGCCGGATGGACGCCGTGTACCGGCCCCATCCTGGCCGCGGTGATAGCGATGGGGATCGCCGATCCGAGCCGCGGGCTCTTGTATATGCTGTTTTACGTCCTCGGCTTTGCCATTCCGTTCCTCTTGATGTCGTTCTTCATCGAGAAGATGACTTTCCTAAAGAAACGGAGTGCGCAGTTCATGTCGATCGGCGGAGGCTTGATGGTCATCATGGGTCTCATGTTGTATTTCGATATGATGACGGACGTCATCGCTTACCTGTCGCAGTTCACGGGTGGGTTCACTGGATTTTAATAGACCGGACTTATAATATTTAGAAAGGCGTGACGCTATATGACTGCGAAAAAGAATAAAAAGAAGAACCGTTTGATAATGAGGACAAGCATTTTGCTTGTCCTGGCAGGGGCTATAATCTTTACCATCTACAACGGATTAACAAAAGAGAAAAACGAATTGCTGCAAGTTGGAGATTGGGCACCCGATTTTGCTTTGACGGATTTGAATGGGGAACGGCATCAGCTGTCTGAGTACAAAGGGCAGGGGGTGTTCGTGAACTTTTGGGGTACTTGGTGCAAACCGTGCGAAAAAGAGTTCCCGCTGATGGAAAAGCAGTACCAAGTATACAAGGACCAAGGTGTAGAGATACTCGCTGTCAATATTGCGCAATCCGATTTTGAAGTGAGACAATTTGCTGAACAGCGAAATTTAACGTTCCCGATTGTTATCGATAAGGACAAAAGTGTTATGGAAGCCTATAATATTCGTCCATTGCCCACTACATTGTTGGTCAATCAAGAGGGGAAAATCGAGAAAATCATTACGGGTGAAATGTCCGAAGAGGATATTGCGAGTTATATGGAACAGATCAAACCGAGCTGATACAACTGAGTTCCCCAGAATAGTGCGAGCCACGTATTTTGAAAATTGATGCAAGGAAAAAACGAGAAAAAGACATTTCTTTAAAGTTGACTAAACCACAAGAAAAGCAATGTCAGGTGTAGAAAATTTATAAATAAAAATCAGGCAAAGATCCTCCACCGGACCGATTGGAAGGATTATTCCTTTTGGGTCAATTGTAGAGGGAATGGATTACCTGTTTTGAAATCAAGATATCTGCACAAAAAGTCGAAACTTTTTCGTTAAGCTATAAGAGGTTGATACTTATGGAAAGTATAGAAAATTGACATATTCGGAGGGCATCTACATGAAAAAAAAGAGAATGGGCATAGCGGTACTGTCGGCTTTGCTTTTGCTGGCAGGATGCAGCAACGATACAGCGGATTCATTTGAAGTTCCATTTGAAGGAGAACTGAGACACGTCCACGGTATGGGCTATGCAGGAGGTGGGAACGATTTGTATTTTGCATCACACAGCGGTCCAAAAATTTATCGCGATGGCGAATGGTTTGAAACAGCGGATAATTTTTTCGATTATATGGGCTTTAACGCTGTAGATGAAGGCTTTTATTCTTCGGGACACCCGAGCGCAGATTCGGATTTGCCCAATCCGCTTGGGATTCAGCGGAGTACAGATGGCGGAGAAACCTTGGAAGAGATTGCATTTCAAGGAGAAACGGACTTTCATGCGATGGCTGTAGGGTACACCAGCCATGATATTTTCCTGCTCAATCCAGCAAAAAACTCCTTGCTCGAAGCAGGGTTCTACAAAAGTAACGATATAGGAGAATCGTGGGAGCCGGTCAAAGCTTCAGGATTAGAAGGAGAAGTGATGGCGCTCGCCCTTCATCCGACAGATTCGAACTTCGTTGCTGCAGCTACTTCTACAGGTGTGTATTTCTCACGTGATGGCGGCGAAAATTTTGAGGCGATTACATCGGAAAATGAAACAGGCACAGCGGTGCATTTCACCGAAGACCAGTTGTATTTCGGAAGCTACGGGACAGCGGCGGCTTTGGTGAAGTATACTATGGAAAATGAAGAACTGAAGACGGTGAACATACCGGATCTTCCGCAAGATGCCATCGCTTTTATTGCACAAAATCCGACTGATGAAAGGGAACTGGCGATCTACTCACTCCAGGGCAATGCTTACTTGTCGGAAGACGGATCACAGACCTGGAAAACGCTGCTGGAAGAGGGAAAAACCAAGTAGAAACCAGCTAGCCGTTTGAAAGACGAACCGAATCCAACAGCTTTCGGCAGCAGTCTTTGTCTTGATTGCTGCTAACCAATCGACTTAAAGAGGGATGCCATGTTAAACAGGCTTGCATTGAAAATAGGTTTGCTGTTTTTTGTGTTTATTATCATCATTGAATCGGTTTTGTTTCTAACCCTGTACGTTACTTTTGTCAATGAACGGGTGGATGAAGTCATGACCAACCTGCTTGCAAGAGGGAACACCCACAGCGAAGTATTGGAAGACAGTTTTGAACCGGCGACATTGAACCATGTGGCGTTGATGGAATCGGCCTCCGATTTCATCGTCATCATCACGGATGCAGATGGCAACGAATTGACCCATTCCGATCTGATTGAACCTGAAATGAGGGAAGTGTTGGAACACACCGATTTTGATGAGGTTCTGCAGGGAGGGAAGGTCGTGGAAGAGCGATGGGACAAAAAAGAGTTTATTGCGACGGACAGCCCAATCACCATTGAAGGAGAACATAGAGGCCACGTGTTCATGTTTGCGGAAACCAATCATATCAAAGGGATGGTCAGTCATTTGCGAAACCAATTCCTGATTGTTGGCCTGATTGCTGTCGGGTTGACCGTCATCACAATTTTTCTGCTATCCCGATTGATTACGTTGCCGTTGATTCGGATGAAAGAAGCGACGGAACAGTTAAGCGAAGGGCACCACGAGGTCAGCCTGAATATTGGCCGAAACGATGAGTTGGGAGAGCTGGCGAACGCCATCACTGCTCTATCCAGTGACTTGGAACATTTAAAAAATGAGCGGAATGAATTTTTGGCGAGTATTTCGCACGAGTTGCGGACGCCGTTGACCTATATCAAAGGATATGCCGATATCGCGAGCCGGCCGGATGCATCCGAGGAAGAGAAAAAGGAATACATTGGCATCATCCGGGAAGAGACGGCCCATTTGACGGAATTGATCCGGCAGCTGTTTGAGCTGGCTCAGATGGATCATAACCAGTTCGCCATTCAAAAAGAGGAATTTTCACTGGAGATGCTTTTTGCATCCGTCGTTGCCTTGGTTCGGCCAGCTTTTGACGAGAAACAGATTTCATTGGCTGTCCATTGTGAACATGAGATTGTCGCCTTCATTGATCCCGAACGTTTTCAGCAGGTATTGCTGAATGTCTTGGACAACGCCCGCAAGCATTCTCCTGAAGGAACACAAGTGGTATTACAGGGAGTCCAAGATAAAGGTACCATCACCATAAGCATCCGTGATGAAGGAGAGGGCATACCGGAAAAAGATCTTCCTTTTGTCTTTGAACAATTGTATCGGGTCGATAAATCCAGATCCAGACAGTACGGAGGAAGCGGTCTTGGCCTGGCGATTGCGAAAGAAATCGTCGAATCGCACGGTGGTCTCATGACGCTTCAAAGTGAGTACGGACAAGGGACAACCGTCCTGATAGAATTGAAAAGGGGGGATTCGCTTGCAGAAAGTGCTGTTGGTTGATGATGAACAACGAATGCTGGATTTAGTGGCTTTATATTTGAAGCCGCATCAGTACCTCTGTAAAAAAGCACTGGGAGCTCATGAAGCCCTCGACTATTTGGAATCGGAACCTTTCGATCTCGTCTTACTGGATATCATGATGCCGGAAATGGATGGCTGGGAACTGTGCCGCGAAATCCGGAAATTTTCGGATGTGCCAATCATTATGCTGACGGCGCGGGAACAACAGGAGGATATTGTTAAGGGATTGAATATCGGGGCGGATGATTACATCACAAAGCCGTTTAATGAAGATGAGTTGCTGGCCCGGATGGGGGCGCTGCTTCGCAGGAGAACTCCGAAAAATACCATTGAAGTGGACGGTTTGGTGTGGGACGAAGACCGGTTTGAACTTACGTACGGCAAACATATCATCAAATTGACGCCAAAAGAATTTCTGATGGTGGGCCACCTGATGAAGAATGCCGACAAAGTGTTTACGAGGGAGCAGCTGATCCAGTTAATTTGGGGATTCGACTCAGAGACGGAAGGGCGGACCATCGATTCGCATGTGCGAAATGTTCGGGAAAAAATCCGCCAGTCCGGTTTTCCGGTCGATGATCATTTTCTCACGGTTTGGGGAATCGGCTACAAATGGATCCATGAAGCAGAATGATGCTTGATAAAAGAAAAGGTCCGTCGGAAAATATTGATATGCTCCCCAATAGGTAGACAGATGAAATAACAAATCTGTTTATCTGATTGGGGAGTGTTTTTTATGGCGAGAAGTCGGCATTC
>NZ_JACSLC010000025.1:0-17823 GCF_018617905.1 Exiguobacterium sp. s40
TATTAAACTGTCCATTTTACGGGGCTCAGTTCACAAGTCGCTCCCGGGGGCCTCTTTGTTATAAATCTACTGAGTTATGTCCCAGCCTCTTTTTCGGTTACGTGCATATGGAACGCTGCGTCGTGCGGCAAGACGGCACCGTCTTCGGCCTCGAAGTGCGGGCGGTCTTTGACGTAGGCGACAATCGAGATTGTGTCGCGGTGAAGCGCCCGTTTGAACGCTTGCTCGGCCGTCACCGGTGTCCCATCGTCATTTTTCAACTCGAGACCCATCAGCTTATACCCGAGCGTCTGTCCGCCACGGCGCATCTGACATGCCTCGAGCGCGTAGGCGATGAGTGTCGGCGTGATGACGACGTGGACGAACTCGCTCTTCACTTTCTTGCGGACGAGCTGCTCGACACCAAAACTTAGCAATCCGGCAATGACACCGTCAATCAAGACGGCTTTGGTCCGTTTCTTCGTTAATGGGTTCATTGGCTCATCCTCTGCATCATGCCAGACGTCAATACTTCGATGCCTTGTCCTTCTTCCGCGGCCATAATCAACGCGCGCGCCACATGGAGCGCTTGAATCGGTGCAGCATCTGGTAATTTATCGAGCAATAATGGTTGGAGCGGACGGCTGACGACCTCGGCTGCTTTCTCGCCGAGACGGAACTCCTCACGGTCTCCGAGCAAGAGCGACGGACGGGCGATAATCAAGTGTTCGAAGCCAAACACTTTGAGCCCGTTCTCGAGCTCCCCTTTCACCCGGTTGTAGAAGAAAGGTGACCGAAGTGACGCGCCTTGCGCCGAGACGACGGCGTAACGTGTCGCCCCGTGTCGTTTCCCGACACGTGCCACTTTAAGCGGCAAGTCGAGATCGACATGTTTGAACGCCTGACGTGAACCGGCGACGGCAATCGTCGTCCCGAGTGCGCAGTAGACATCATCAATGTGCGGCAACGCCTCGTCCATTCCTTCGAACCCGACGACTTCATGCAGTTTCGGATGACTCCATCGTTTCGAGCGGCGGACGATTATCCAGACTTGATCATACCGTTCTTGTTCGAGCAACTGTTCGACGAGTTCGCGTCCAATCAATCCGGTGGCGCCAACGACAAGTGCAGTTTTCCCCATGCTTGTTCCCCCTAGTTACGTAGTTCCTTTCAGTCTAGCTGACTTGCCGGTTATCGGCAACGACCTCGGCCGGACGGAACCGGTCGACGAGTCGGAAGAACCCGTTCAATAACAAAGCAGTGAACGATCCGGCGACGATGGCACTGTCCGTGAACAACTGCACCGCTTCCGGCATATTTGCGACGATGGCCGGGTTGGCCGTGATACCAAGTCCGACACCGATCGACAAGGCGATTGTAATCAAGTTCTCATTTTTCGCAAAATCGACTTGGCTCAAAATCCGAATCCCTGACGCGGCGACCGTGCCGAACATGACGAGCATCGCCCCGCCGAGAACCGGTTTCGGGATCAATGTCGTGAACGTCGCGACTTTCGGCAAGAAGCCCAGCAAAATCAACAGACCGCTCGTCCAGAAGATGACGCGACGTGATTTGACGCCTGACAATTGGACGAGACCGACGTTTTGACTGAACGTCGTGTACGGGAAGCTGTTGAAAATCCCTCCGAGAATCGTTGCCACACCCTCGGCCCGATACCCTTTCGTCAACTCGTTCGAGCCAATCGGTTTTTTCGTGATATCGCTCAATGCTAAGAAGACACCGGTCGATTCAATCATCGAGATGATGGCCACGAGCGTCATGACGAGGATGGCCGAGACGTCAAACGTCGGCATCCCGAAGTAGAACGGTTGTACCATTTGGAACCAACCGGCCTCACGGACCGGACTGAAATCGACGAGACCGAGGAACGCGGCGACCCCTGTACCGATCAAGACCGCAAACAAGACAGCGGCCGCGCGCGTGAACACGGTACCGATTCGGTTCAAGACGAGAATCAAACCGATGGTCAAGCCACCGAGCGCCAAGTTTTGCATCGAAGCGAAGCCAGGCTCACCTGGCATCCCACCGCCGATATCATTGACAGCGACTGGGATGAGCGAGAGACCGATAATCGTCACGACCGAGCCGAGCACGACCGGCGGGAAGAAGCGAGCCAGTTTCCCGACAAAGCCTGAAATTAAGATGACAATGATTCCGCTCGCGATGAGTGCCCCATAGATGGCGGTGATGCCGCTCGAACTACCGATGGCAATCATCGGACCGACCGCGGTGAACGTACAACCAAGTACGACTGGCAGACCAACACCGGTGAAACGAGTCGTCCATACTTGCAACAGCGTGGCTACACCGCACATGAACAAATCGATTGCGACGAGGTAAGCGAGTTCAGTCGGTCCGAGACCGATGGCACCGCCGACGATGAGCGGGACGATCGCCGCGCCCGTGTACATGGCAAGTAAGTGTTGGAATCCGAGACTGGCTGTCTTGAACGTGTTCATCGGACTACCTCCATGAAGGAAATCTCACCTGCTTCAAGCTTGGCGATCCGAGCGAGTGACTCGACTTGATAGCCTCGCTCGAGCAACTTGTCCCGTCCCGGCTGGAATGATTTCTCGATGACGATGCCGACACCGGCGACGACCGCACCGGCCGATTCGACGAGTTGCGTCAAACCGAGTGCCGCTTCCCCGTTGGCGAGGAAATCGTCGATGACGAGCACGCGCTCCCCAGGTTGGACGAAGCGACGGCTCAAACTGATGCGGTTCGTCTCTTGTTTCGTGAACGAGTAAACGTCCGCTTCGACGAGATCATCTTGAAGTGTGAGTGATTTGCGTTTACGGGCGAAGACGAACGGAATGTTCATCTCGAGCGCCGTCATCATCGCCGGAGCGATTCCGCTCGATTCCAATGTGACGATACGATCGATTCCCGCGTCACGGAACCGATCCGCGAACTCACGACCGATCGCCTGCATCAAGACAGGATCGATTTGATGGTTCAAGAAGGCATCGACTTTCAATACGTGCTCGGACAACGCTTGCCCTTCATCTCTGATTTTGTCTTCTAACTGCTTCATTGTTTTCCCTCCAATAAAAAAATGCGATTCGTCACCCCAACCCGGGGACGACGAACCGCGTGGAAACAAAACGAATGCACACGACAAGCGTCACCCGTAGTCGAACCATTTACGGTGGTTCGGTAGAGACTTGCGGGCCATATTCCCGCTGATATACGAGTGCGAATCTTTTATTTATATAAGATAGGACTTATTCTAGACGATATTGTAGAAATTGCAACCCGTTTTGGAAAAGACGGCTAAAAGTTCGATTTTTCTGAAACTCCTGTATACTAAAGATACTGGAAAAACGAGAGGAGCCACATCCATTATGAAGCTATTCGTTTTAGGTGCCACCGGCCGGACCGGTCATCAGTTTGTCGACCAAGCCATCGAGCATGGCCACCATGTGACCGCCTTCGTGCGGGAACAAAAAAAATTGATTCCGACTCCGCAACTTGAAATCATCGAAGGCGACGTCACAGACAGCGTCGCTTTGACAGACGCCCTCGCTGGTCATGATGCCGTCATCAGCTGTCTCGGGACTGACTTGAGCGACACTGACTTCTTGGCCCGCGTCACCGACGCACTCGTCCCGGCGCTGAAAGCGAACGCCATCAACCGGGTCGTCTATCTCGCTTCTGCCGGAATCGACAAGGAAATTCCGGGCATCGCCGGTACGGTCGTGATGTTCATGCTTCGGAAGCCGCTCCGTGACCACCGGGCCGCGGTCGATTTATGGCGCAACTCGTCGTTCGACTACACGATCGTGCGGCCGATGCAACTGACGGACGGTCCTCGGACCTCGGTGTATCGAACGTCTATCGACGGCATTCCAGACAACGGCAAACAAATCTCGCGAGCCGATGTCGCCCAGTTCATGTTGAACGCCGTCGAAGACCAGCTCTTCATCCGCCAATCGGTCGGACTGGCGTACTAATTTTTTTGAATCCATGCTACAATATCGGATAGTCAACTTTGAAGGGAACGAATAAGAAATATGAGTATATTAACAGTACAAAACTTGAGCCACGGTTTCGGTGACCGCGCCATTTTGAACGACGTGTCTTTCCGTCTATTGAAAGGCGAACACATCGGCCTCATCGGAGCGAACGGTGAAGGAAAATCTACGTTCATGAACATCATCACGCGTAAGCTCCAGCCTGACGAAGGCAAAATTGAATGGGCGAAAAACGTCCGTGTCGGTTACCTTGACCAGCACGCTGTCCTCGAGCGTGGGATGACGATTCGGGACGTTTTAAAAAGCGCATTCCAATACTTGATTGACACCGAAACACGAATCGGTGAGCTCTATATGGAAATGGGCGATGCGACACCTGAACAGATGGACGACATGCTCGCTGAAGTCGGCGAACTGCAGGAAATGCTCGATTCAAACGACTTCTATATCATCGACGCAAAAGTCGAGGAAGTCGCTCGCGGTCTCGGTATTTTAGATGTCGGACTCGACCGTGACGTCACGGACCTCTCAGGTGGTCAGCGGACGAAAGTATTGCTCGCGAAATTGCTTCTCGAGAAGCCGGACATCCTTCTCCTCGATGAGCCGACCAACTATTTGGACGAGGCCCACATCGAGTGGTTGAAGCGTTATCTCCAAAACTACGACAACGCCTTCATCTTGATTTCGCACGATATCCCGTTCTTAAACAGCGTCATCAACTTGGTCTACCATATGGAAAACCAGGACTTGTCACGCTATGTCGGGGACTACGACAAGTTCATGGAAGTATACGAGATGAAACGCTCGCAGCTTGAATCGGCTTATAAACGCCAGCAGGCGGAAATCGCCGACTTGAAAGACTTCGTCGCCCGCAACAAGGCACGCGTCTCGACGCGGAACATGGCGATGTCACGCCAGAAGAAACTCGATAAGATGGACGTCATCGAATTGAGTGCGGAACGTCCGAAACCAGAGTTCCGGTTCTTGCAGGCACGCACGTCAGGTCGTCTCATCTTTGACGCCAAAAATCTCGTCATCGGTTATGACGAGCCGCTCTCACGCCCGCTCGACCTCCAAATGGAGCGCGGTCAGAAGATCGCCCTCGTCGGTGCGAACGGGATCGGGAAAACGACGCTGTTGAAGAGTCTGCTCGGCATGATCAACCCGCTTGAAGGAACCGTCGAACGCGGTGAGTTCTTGGAGATCGGGTACTTCGAACAAGAAGCGGCCGTCAGCAACAACACGTGTATCGAAGAGATTTGGAGCGAGTTCCCATCACTCAACCAGCAACAAGTCCGCGCCATGCTCGCGAAATGCGGTCTCATGACGAAGCATATCGAGAGTAAAATCTCGGTCCTCAGTGGTGGAGAGAAGGCGAAGGTCCGTCTCTGTAAGCTCCAAAACAACGAATCAAACTTGCTCCTCCTCGATGAGCCGACGAACCACTTGGACGTTGACGCGAAGGAAGAGTTGAAGCGCGCGTTGAAAGAATATAAAGGCAGTATCCTACTCATCAGTCACGAACCGGAGTTCTATCAAGACATCGTCACCGACGTCTGGAACTGTGAATCGTGGACGACAAAAGTATTCTAATTCGTGTAGAGGAAGTGACGTATGGCTGGCCCGATCCAAGTAAACGAACGCATCGTTCTGTATGATATCATTCGAGGGTTTGCCTTATGCGGCATCTTCCTCGTCAACATCCCAAGCATGCTCGGGAGCGACTGGATTTTCGGTAATCCGATGTATGAAGGAAGCGACCTCTTCGTCCGGACGCTGTTCGATTTGTTCGTCCAGACGAAGTTTTACACGATTTTCTCGCTCTTGTTCGGAATCGGCTTCTCGATTTTTCTCGAGCGCTCGTATGCGCGCGGGGATTCGGTCGGTCGTTATATCCGCCGTATCGCCATCTTGTTCCTATTCGGACTCGCTCACCTGGCCATTTGGTCGGGTGACATCTTACATACGTATGCGATGTGGGGCTTGTTGCTCCCACTGTTTTATGGATTGAGTAATCGCGCGATTCTAAGGTGGGCATGGGGCTTGTTGATTACGAGCTTCGTATTGTTCTACGGCTCATCAATCTATCTGGAATGGGCGCTAGGATATACATCTATCGGAGGCCCATTCCCGTCCGCATTCAATTCTGGATTCGGACCATGGTTCGACTATCGCTTGGAAAATGAAATTATTGATATGTTCCAAAACTCGTTGTTTGCTGGCTTTGAAATCTTCAGCCTGTTCTTGTTCGGTCTTTATATCGGACGGGAACGGAAACTCCTCACGTGGAGTATCCGAGGATTGACCCGGACGGCCATCATCTGCACGATAGCGGCCCTACCGTTCTTCGCAGTCATTATTTGGCATCACTACGGTAGCGGTGCCGAGTATTCGGCGACGAACTCTGCGGCTGTCCTCGTCTCTGGGAAACTGCTCGCGACGGCGTACGTCTGTCTCTTTACGATCGCCGTCCGTAACGGACGCGCATTCCGTCCGCTACAGGCGCTTGGCCGTATGGCGCTGACGAACTATTTGACGCACACGCTCGTCGTCGTCCTGCCGGTCATCGCCCTCGGCTACTACGGTCGCCTGTCGTTGACGGAAGGATTGTTCTTAAGTATCGCGATTTTGATTGCCCAAGCGTTCTTCTCAATGTGGTGGCTGAAATCGCATCGATACGGTCCGTTCGAGAAATTATGGCGCATCGGAACGTATGGACGACAAAAACAAGCATCTTAACCGCAAAAAAGGCTCGGAGCAGATTGATCTGCTTCGAGCCTTTCTCGTTTCTTAGTTCGTCGCCGCTGCTGTGAGCACCGGTACAATTTGTTTTTTGCGCGAGACGACACCAGGAAGCGTTGCGAGACCCTCGACCAATTTGACGTTGAACGCCTGCTCGAATAAATCAGTCTTCTTACCGACAACGAGTGCTTCCGAATCATTCGTCAAAATGTTTGTGATGGCGAAGACGAACAAATCGAGTTCTTTGTCTAATAGCTTCGCGGCCATTGCCGCTTCGACTTCGGCTTTACGGCTTAACACATCGTTCGCGTCGACCGTGTTCACTTGAGCGATCTCAATGCGGTAGTCGCCCATCGCAAACTCTTTTGCGTCGAGCGAGATGAGTTCTGGGATCGTTTTTTGGCTGAGGTCCGCTCCAGCCTTCAACATCTCAAGACCGTATGTCTCGATGTCAGTGCCAGAAATGGCTGCGAGTTCTTTTGCCGCTTTGATATCCTCGTCCGTGCATGTCGGTGACTTGAACAAGAGCGAGTCCGAGATGATCGCCGATAGCATCAACCCTGCCATATCAGGCGCAATGTCAACACCATGCTCTTTATAAAGTTTGAGCAAGATTGTCGCCGTGCAACCGACCGGCTCCGCCCGATAGTAGAGCGGATCTGCTGTTTGGAAATTACTGATGCGGTGATGGTCGACGACTTCAAGGATGCGTACGTCCGCGATGTCTTCCGCGCTTTGTTGAAACTCGTTATGGTCGACCAAGATGACCGAGTTCACTTCGTCTGACACGCGTTCCACGAGACGTGGTGCCTTGACGCGGAAGTGGTCGAGCGCATATTGCGTCTCCCCGTTCACTTCACCGAGACGGATTGCCTCAGCGTCCATCCCTAACTTTTTCTTGAGCTCCGCGTAAGCGAGCGCCGAACAAATCGTATCTGTGTCTGGATTTTTATGTCCAAAGACTAGTACTGTACTCATCATACATTCTCCTCACTATGATAGTTTTCCCTTATCCATTATAACGTCTATACTCATTCTTTCAATTCCCAAACAAAAAGAGCCACTAGGGGCTCTTTACGCTTGTTCGTCTTCGTCCGTCTCTTCGAGGTCCGAATGATCCCCTTTTGAATCTTCTTCGTGCGAAATATCCGGTTGGTCTCGTTTCAACTTCTCTTGTTCTTCTTGTTCACGCTTTTTATCTTGTTCTGACATCTGTCTCATCCTTTCGGTTTTGTCATGTCGTAGACTGTTCCCCGAGCTGGATGGCTTCAAACGGATGTATTCTTACTGTTAACAAACTGTGATGTCACGCTTGAACGAAGACGACCTCGTCGCCACGGATCTCGACGTTGACGTCTTGTCCTTGGAACAACCATTCATCCTGTTCAGCCACGACGAAGCGAATCCCGTCCGCTTCCGTTTCGACTACAGCGTTGTCGATGTCTTCTGTGATGACGCCCACTGAGAAGCCGTGCGTCAAATCGGTCGAACCCCCATATTTGGCGAAGAGGCGCACCGTCTGGCCTGCCTCGACTTCCATTTCATCTTTAAAAAATTGGAGTGCTTCTTCTGTCACGTTAATCTTCATCTGTCATCCTCCTCTCGACTTCTGTCTCCATTCTAATCGTTTCAGAAAAGACGAGCGAGGAAGTTGCCTAGAGTGTCGTCCCCGGTAAATATGTGACCGTTAAACTGTTTGTGACCGAAGCTGCACCGTTCATTTCATCAAACGTCACGTCGAACAGCGTTCGGCCGATGTCTTCATTTGGCGAGTGCATCGTCGACAGACCGAATGCCTGACCGATCGGATGACCATCGAAGCCCAGGATGGCGACTTCATCGGGGATGCTGACATTACGACGGCGTAATCCCCCTAAAAAACCGAGCGCCACATAATCCGACGAGAAAAAGAGCGCTCGAGGACGCTCTTGTTGACGCAGAAACGCATCGGCCAGTCCGATTCCGTCCTCGCTCGTCAAGTAACCGGTCCAGACCCACCGCTCACGCGCAAGTTCGACTTCATCGAAGTACGCTTGCTGACGCGCGATCGAGCTTGGACTGTCTTGTCTTGACAACACGATGCCGATTTCGGCATATCCCGCTTGCGCCAACACGCGCAAACCGGCGACGAACGCGGTGTAATGATCGACGTGGACCGAAGAAATCGTCTGCGGCGCCCCGACGGTCGCGACCGCGATCGGACCAAATTTTCGATACGTTTCCATCTCATCGAATGACATCGTGTGGGATAACAGGATCGCCCCATCGACTTCACGGTGCTTCAATAAATCAAGCGCTTGCCGTTCTTGGTCGAGTTGATACTCTGTCTGCCACATGACGAGTCGGTAATCTCTTTGGAGGGCGGCTTTCGCGAGCCCGTTGACGAACAGTCCATAATACGGATGATCCAAATACGGCAACACGACGACGAAACGCTGCGTGCGACCGGTCGATAACGTCAGCGCCTGCTGATTCCGTAAATAGCCAAGTTCGGCCATCGCCCGTTGCACCCGCTCACGCTTCTCTTTCGACACGTACGGATGCTCATTGAGCACGCGCGACACCGTCGTCACAGAGACGTCCGCATATTTTGCGATATCTCGAATGTTCGCCATCTCGTTTCACCTCAATCTGTCAGTCTTTGCATATAGTGTACCCAGTCTGCCTCCTGACTGTCACCTTTCGCAATCACTTGTTTTCGGATAGCTTGGACGAGACGAAACCGTTCTTCGACGGGTAGATGAAGAAACTCGTCTTGAAAACGGGCGCACAACATTCTTCCGAGCGGCGTATACAACTGATTGATGACGAGTTCGTAGACGATCCCACTACACCAGGTTTTCCACGTTGTCGGATTCATGAGCTTTCCCTCCTTTGACTTAACCGTACAGTCTGAAACGCGTTTCAGAGCAAGCATTATTTTTATTTCGTCTATTTCCGAACAATCAACGCTTACATGAGAATATTTAATGTTTTTTCACTCAAAATCATTGACGACCGCCGACTCATTTTGTATAGTCATCAAGTTGATAACGTTAATTCGACGATTGTCGGACGATATTGTTCGTAAATTACTAATCATAGGGAGTCCTACTCATGAACTTATTTCAATTGAAACAACATGGAACGAACGTTAAACAAGAAGTGATGGCCGGCATCACAACGTTCGTGACGATGGCTTACATCTCTGTCGTCAACCCGGCAATTCTGTCAGATGCCGGCATCCCGTTCGCCCAGGCATTCACGGCGACCATCATCGCCATCTTGATCGGTACCGGGCTCATGGCGTTCTACGCCAACCTTCCGATTGCCGTCGCCCCAGGGATGGGACTGAACGCATTCTTCGCGTATACGCTCGTCGCCCAGCAACAGATCACGCCGTCCGCCGCGCTCGGCGTCGTCTTCGTCTCATCGGTCTTCTTCTTGATTTTGTCGCTGTCACCGATTCGGACGAAACTGATTCAAGCCATCCCGGCCTCGCTCAAGCACGCCATCACGACCGGTATTGGTTTGTTCATCGCCTCGCTCGGATTGAAGTTGTCAGGACTCATCGTCGCCGATGAAGCAAACCTCGTTCGCCTCGGGGACTTGTCGTCGCCAAGCGTCCTGCTCGTCCTCGGCGGTTTGATCGTCTCGGCCCTCTTGTTCTCACGGAACGTGCCGGGCTCACTCCTCATCGGGATGGTGCTCACAGGCATCGCGGCCACCTTTATGGGTCTCTTGAAGATTGAAGGCGTGACGGCGATGCCGACATTGCCGGAAGGACTTATGGTCAATCCGCTCACGGCGTTCTCGGACGTCATCCAGTACGGTTTGTTCGGTGCCGTCTTGTCGTTCTTCCTCGTCACGTTGTTCGATACGACCGGAACACTCGTCGGTGTCGGAAAACAGGCCAACCTGTTGAAAGAGGATGGGACGATCGAAAACGGGCACCGCGCCTTGTTCGCCGATTCGCTCGCGACGATGGGCGGCTCGCTCGTCGGGACGAGCCCGTCGACGGCTTATATCGAGTCGGCCGCCGGTGTCGCCCAAGGCGGACGGACCGGTCTCACGACAGCGGTCGTGGCCGCCATGTTCGGACTGACATTGTTCTTCAGCCCGCTCATCGGCGCCATCTCTGGTGTTGCCGCCATCACGGCACCGGCCCTCATCATCGTCGGTGCGCTCATGTTGACGAACGTCCGTTACATCGACTGGACAGACTTCAGCGAATACTTCCCGGCGTTCATGACGATTCTCATCATGCCGCTCTCAGGCAGTATCGAACGCGGGATCGCCTTCGGTTTCATCCTGTATCCGATTTTTAAAGCGATGAACAAAGAAACAGTCCACCCGCTCATCTACTTGTTCGGCGCGCTATTCATCCTGGAAATGTTTTTCTTATAAGTTAGATTCGAGCCCTCGTCGACCGATGAGGGTTTTTCTGTTATCGGGCAGGGTAATGCTGTTTTATAGCAGTCATCTTCTGAATATTGATTCATTATCATTTAGTTCTCAATTAGACAAGATTTGACATTTTTTTGTGAAAATCGTTCCATTTTTCTGTTTTGGACTCGTTTATTATGGAATAATAACTGTGAAACCGTTTTCGATTTTGACTAAGAACAGGAAAGAAGGAATGGACATGCCTAACGTGGCGCTGTTCGTCACTTGTCTCTCCGATACGTTGTTCCCATCGGTAGGACAAGCGACGGTCGAACTATTAGAACATCTAGGTTGTGAAGTCAGTTTCCCATTTGAACAAACGTGTTGCGGGCAGCCCGCTTACAATAGCGGCTACCATGAAGAGACGAAAAAGATTGCGAAACATATGATTGAGACGTTCGAGAAGGCGGATGCTGAGTATATCGTCGGTCCGTCTGGATCTTGTGTCATGATGATGCGCGACTATCCACATTTATTTAAAGATGATCCCGTTTGGAAGGCGCGGGCCGAGGCTCATGCGGCGAAGACGTTCGAGTTGACGCAGTTCATCGTTGACGTGCTCGAAGTGACGGACGTCGGGGCCAAGTTCCCAGCCAAGGCAACGTATCATGCGTCTTGTCATATGACGCGCCTCCTCGGAATCGAGGCGGCACCGGGCCAGCTACTTAAAAATGTCGACGGATTGACGATGCTCCCGCTCGACAATGTCCACAACTGTTGTGGCTTCGGGGGGACGTTCTCCGTCAAGATGCCAGACGTCTCGGTGCAGATGGTCGATGAGAAAGTCGAATCGATCTTGAACTCGGGAGCCGAAGTGTTGATTGGGGCTGACGCTTCATGTCTGATGAACATCGGGGGACGTTTGCATAAACAAGGTCATCCGATCAAAGTGATGCATATCGCGGAAGTGTTGAACGAAGGGGTGAAACAAGCATGAGTATGGGGATTCGGTTAGATGAGAAGTTTCAGGATCGACGCAAAGACGGAATCGACAATCCGTTCATGCGTCAGGCTGTCAGTTCGGCGCAAAACCGTCTGCGTGACGGTCGTTTAAACGCGGCAGGTGAACTCGGGGATTGGGAAGCGTTCCGGGACCATTCGGAAGAGATTCGCCAACACGTACTCGAACATCTCGACTATTACTTATATCAATTGAGCGAGAACATCTCGAAACGAGGCGGCAACGTCTTCTTCGCCGAGACGCCGGAAGAAGCAAACCGTTATATCCGGGAAGTTGTACGCGCCAAAAACGCCAAACATGTCGTCAAATCGAAGTCGATGGTGACAGAAGAAATCGGGCTGAACGAGGCGCTCCATGAGGAAGGTTGCACGGTCGTCGAGTCCGACCTCGGGGAATGGATCCTTCAACTCGATAATGATCCGCCGTCGCATATCGTCGCCCCGGCCCTCCATAAAGACCGGAACGCCGTCCATGAGACGTTCACGGCCCACGGCTACGAAGGGACGAACGACCCGACCGAGCTCGGGCGCTATGCACGCCGTGAGTTACGAAAAGACTTTTTGAAAGCGGAGGTCGGCATCACCGGCTGTAACTTCGCCATCGCCGAGAGCGGTGCCGTCGGACTCGTCACGAACGAAGGGAACGGCCGCATGGTGACGTCGCTTCCGGACACTGTCATTTCCGTCATGGGGATGGAACGGATCGTCCCGTCGTACGAGGAGTTCGAAGTACTCGTCAACATGTTGTGTCGGAGCGCCGTCGGTCAACGACTCACCTCGTACATCACGACGTTCGCTGGCACGCGCGATCACGGCGAAGTCGATGGACCAGAGGAGTTCCATCTCGTCATCGTCGACAACAAACGTTCCGGCATCCTCGGCACACAGTTCCAATCTGTCCTTCAATGCATCCGTTGTGCGGCCTGTATCAACGTCTGTCCCGTGTACCGCCACATCGGTGGTCATGCCTACGGCTCGATTTATCCGGGTCCGATCGGCGCCGTGCTCGCCCCGCTCCTCGACGGCTACGAGAATTATAAAGAGTTGCCGTATGCCTCGAGTCTATGCGGTGCCTGTACGGAAGCCTGCCCGGTCAAGATTCCGCTCCACGAGCTATTGATCGAACATCGCCGTGTCATCGTCGAAGAGAAAAAACAGTCACCGTTCGTCGAGCGCATCGCCATGAAAGGCTTTGCGGTCACGTCGTCGAGCCCGTTCTTGTTCGAAGCGGCCGAACACATCGCGCCGTTCGCATCGTCCCCATTCACGAAAGCGGGACAAATCGAGAAAGGCTTGCCGGCCTGGACGGATTCGAAAGACTTGCCGCAACCCGCCAAGCAGACGGTACGGGATTGGTTCAAGAAACGGGGGAATGCAGAATGAATCCAGGCACGATCACCAATCGCGAAGACTTTCTAAAACGAATCGCCGGACAGCTCGGACGTGACGTCGACTTGACGCCGCCGAAACGCGTGTATAAGCACCGCCCGCAAGACGAGGTGCTGAAAGACGCCTCTGACGAGGAACTGCTCGAGACGTTCCGGATGGTCGCGACACGCATCCATACTGACGTCGTCGAATGCGAGTCGGCTAACCTCGATGATACACTCCGTCTCTTGATTGAACGGTATGATGGGCAGAGCATCATCGCCGAACGTGACGACCGAATCCAGGCATGGGCGCCCCAGACGAGCGAATCGTTCGACTGGTGGGATGCGGAGCGGCCAGAAGACAGCCGTGCCCTCGCCGTGAAGGCCGATATCGGTATCACGATTGCCGACCAGGCCCTCGCCGAGAGTGCGACGATCGTCCAGTACGCGGCTCCAGGGAAGTCACGCACAATCAGCTTATTGCCGCGCGACCATATTGCCATCATCCCGAAATCGGTGCTCGTGCCGCGGATGACACAGGCAGCCAAAAAATTAGCCGAACTTGACCGGACCGGTGACCTCGCCTCGCCGAACGGTGTCAACTTCATCTCCGGCCCGTCGAACTCGGCCGATATCGAGATGAATTTGATTGTCGGCGTCCACGGACCTGTCCGTGTCGCCTATTTGCTCGTCCATGACTTATAAGGAAAAAGACTCGCCGCGTGATGAAGCCATTCACGTAGCGAGTCTTTTTGTGTTCAGTTTATTCGACCGTGATACTCCCGTTTGAGCTCGTCAGTTTGACTTCAACCGCTCCGTCCCCGAACGTCCGCTCGTTCGCCCGATCCCCGAACAGCTCGACTTTGCCGTTTCTCGTCTTGGCCCGAATGACGGCATCACGCGGATCTTGCTTCAGACGCATATCGATGCGGCCATTGTTCGTCTTCAGACGGATTGGATGCTCGATCACATCAATCACACAGTCGATGCGGCCGTTCGAGGTTTTCCCCTCAATCGCTCCTGTCACGTCGTTAATATCGAGGCGACCGTTCGACGATTGGATTTCGAGGCGGTCCACGTTCGAGGCGCCCACTTCCACATTCCCGTTCGATGATTGCGCGTCAAGGACCTGTCCTGTCATCGACGTTAAACTGACTTTTCCGTTCGAGGAGCGGAATGAGGCACGCTCGGCGCGAACTGTGTGGGCCGTGATGCTCCCATTCTCACTCTCGACGTCGACCGACGTGGCGTCAACGTTGCTCATATCGCACGAACCGAGACGGTTTTTGATCATGACCTTCTCATACGCATGGCGCGGCAGCTCGACGTGTAACACCGGTGCTTTCGTGACGATCCAGGAGAATAGGTTCGACAGACCGAAACGACGTTCTGACTCAATTCGGATTTCGAGCGTGTCCCCAACGATATCCATCGTCACCCCGTGGTCCCGTTCCGTCTCGAGCGTCGCGTAGGCAAAGCCGTCATCAGATGGGACGACTTTGACGTGTGCTTGCAGGACGTTGATTGAGACGTTGCGGAACGCAACGTTCGGACTTTTCACAATAGCCGGTTCCTTTCGCTCTGCAGTGAGTGGCTCGACCGTGCCGAGCAACTCGCTCGCGAGTGCGCTTGGCGTCCCGAGCTCCTCGACCATTGCCGCATCACTTTTCCCGTCGAGTCGTCCGCTCGCAAAGTACTCCGACACATCCCGTAAAATATCAACCCGATCGATGACGCGCATCCCCATCAACAAACGTTCGAGTTCCAATAAATACTGTTCTTCTGTCATTTGTCCGTTCCCCCTTCGATCAATTCGTTGACGCCGGTCGTGAACGTCTCCCATTCCGCGCGTAGTTCCGTCAAATGAGCTTTCCCCTGCTCCGTGATGGCGTAGTACTTTCGCGGTGGTCCTTCTGCCGATTCTTTTAAATACGTCGTGAAGTACCCGTCTGACGTGAGTCGCCTTAGGAGCGGGTAGACGGCACCTTCTGAGATGGCGACTTTTGCCGAAATGGCTTGCACGAGCTCATAACCGTAACGATCATGCGTCTCGACAAGTGCGAGCACGCACAAGTTGAGCACGCCTTTCTTAAATTGAGGATTCATTCCCTCGCCTCCTCTACTATATATTAAACAATAGCTTATCGTTCACTATTATTCAATAGACAATAGTTAGATTTCCGCTTATTTCTTGATTGGTGGAAACAACTGGTTTAAATCTGTACAATGAAAGAACGACACTCGCAGGATATTTGTCACATCAGGAATGTACGCAGTTCCGGGAAGGACCGGCCTTTATGAAAGCATGGATTGACCAACGGATCGGAAGACAGTTTTTATTCGTCTTCTATTTATTCATCGGACTGATCCTCCTGACCTCACTCGCCGTGTACATGTATACGGAAAACCGAATCGAACAGACGACATCATCGCTCGAGAACATTAGTGAACGTCGCACGAATGCGACCGAACTATTCGAAACGTGGCAGTCGATGCAATATGAAATGCGTGGCTATGTCATCCTCGGCGACGAGGCGATGCTCGCTCGCGTGAAAGAAAAACAAGACTTGATTGAGATTCAGACCGCATGGTTCGAGACGAACGCGGTCACGGAAAAAGAGAAGACGTATGCCAGCGACGCGCGGACGCTATTCTCGGCCTATCAACAACGCGTCATGCCGAGCCTTGAGCGATATGTCATCGCCAAACGCGAAGGGACGGTCACTGAACCGTTCTTGAAAATGCCGACGCTCGGTAAAGTGAATCCACAAGTGGAACCACCTGCCGATCGCAAATTCAAGATCAATTCGAAAAGTGCCGCTGACATGAGCGCGAGCATTGTCGATATGGAGACCGTATTCACGGAGTATCGCAACTCATTAAATGAAGAAGAGAATCTGCTACGGGAACAACTGGCCACACATACGAAGTGGGCCCAAGTGTTATGGCTCCTCTCTCTCTTAGCGGTCTTGCTCGTCCTCTTCATCGCCGCCCGTCCTTACGTCCAACGACTGACCGGTCAACTTCGTGAGTTGATCATCAACAGTGAACGTTTGGCGGACGAACGGATTATTCCAATCCCACCGGCCGTGTCGTCACGAAACGAGGTCGGACAGTTGACGAATTCATTCCGTCAAATGGCTTCTTCCCTTGCGACGCAGCGCTATCAAGTCGAGGAAGAACGCGAGAAGACGGCGCGGCTCCTGCACTCGATTCGTGATGCGGTCATTTATGTCGAGCATACGACACACGAGAAGTTCGCCAACCAGGCTCTCTTCATCATGTTCAACCAAGCCGTCACGAAACGAAATGAGATGGATTTGTATCGCTTAGACGCCGACCTAGAAGAGCTCGGCCTGCAAGTCAATCAAAAAGACTCGTTCTTCTCATTCATGCGCCGTGCGTTTGACGGTGAGAGCATGGAAGAGAGCGTGACGTTCTCGATGAATCAAGAAGCCCGTTTCATCCAGATGTACGCGGAAAAGATTCACTTGCGTGGTACCCGGCACGGTACGATGCTCGTCTTCCGGGACGTGACACAAGAGACCGAGGTCGATCGGTTGAAGACAGAGCTTGTCTCGACCGTGTCGCATGAACTGCGCACGCCGCTCACGAGCATCATCGGCTTCACCGAGCTGTTGCGTTATCGAACGATGCCTGCCGAACGCACCGACCAATACTTAGGAATGATCCACCAAGAGACATTGCGTCTCGAGGACTTGATTTCAAACTTATTGGACGTGCAACGGATGGAGTCCGGCAAACAGACGTACCATAGCCAACCGGAGAGCCTGCATGACATCTTGAAAGAGACGATTGCCGTCCACCAAGGCGCGAGCGAACATCATCAGCTCGCCCTCGAATGTGATGCGAATCTCTATGTATACGGTGACCGGGATCGGCTCAGTCAGCTGTTCACGAACTTGCTCCACAATGCGATCAAGTACTCGCCGGATGGCGGGAAAGTGGCCATCTGCGTTACGACTGATCAATCAGATATCATCGAGATTTCGATTCAAGACACGGGCATCGGGATTCCGATGGCAGCGTTGCCGAAACTGTTCGACAAATTTTATCGCGTCGACAATTCGGCCAGCCGTAAAATCGGCGGCACGGGCCTCGGCCTCGCCATCTGTAAAGAGATTGCTGAAGGGCACGGCGGCTCGATTCGAGTCGATTCGAGCGTCGGCCATGGCTCGACGTTCACGATTATCTTGCCGAAGTATAGTATGGAAGACCAGATGAGCAGCTAACGAACAAGAGGCTGGGACATAACTCAGTAGATTTATAACAAAGAGGCCCCCGGGAGCGACTTGTTCGCTCCCGGGGGCCTCTTGTCATTTTTATGG
>NZ_JACSLC010000026.1:0-15593 GCF_018617905.1 Exiguobacterium sp. s40
TTAAAAATGACGAAGCTTGCGCTTCATTCAAAAATTGTAAAACTTTTTTTGCCTCATCGTTCAGTTTTCAAAGTTCGTCTGCCGCTCTTGGCGACTTCATTAATTTATCACGTCGTCTATCTCCGCGTCAACAACTTTTTTCACAAATTGTTTTACTGAAATAATCTTTTGCTGTGACAACGTTTATAACTATAATCTCTATTTACCACTTCGTCAATAGAAATATCACAAAAAATAAAAAAAGGTTGAGCCCCTTTAGCGAGGCTCAACTCTTCAGTCTTGCGCTAACGGAACGTAACCCGTCCGTTCTACCAATGTTTGTCCTTCTTCAGACGTCATCCAATCCAAAAACGGCTTGTACGTTTCATAATTTTCTTCTGTCGTGATGGCATAAAATTCAGAAGTGATTGGATACGTCCCGTCAGCGATCGTCTCGACCGTCGGGGCAATCCCGTTCACTTGAAGTAATTTAATGTCATGGTCCTCTACCATCTCGGTCGCGTAATAACGGAAAGAAAAGCCAATCGCATTCTTATGATTATGGTAGGCTGCCGTCTGCTCGATAATCCCACCCATTCCTTCCGGGACATCTTCGACTGGGGCATCCATCAGTTTCTCTTCCCCCATCACCCGCTGAAGAGCAGTCTGACTCCCGCTCCCTTCTGGACGTTGAAATGCTCGAATCGTATCAGCCTCGCCTCCGACCTCACTCCAATCGTCGAGGTCTCCCGCATAAATTTGCTGTATTTCTTCTAATTTGAGAGAGTCAACCGGATTGTCTTCATGTACAAAGAAGACAAACGCTTCGCGCCCGATTGGCGTCATGTTGAACTGCACACCAGCCTTCTCGGCCGCAGCCACTTGAAGATCTGATGGTCCGGCAACAAAGATGATATCTGTCTCCCCGCGAATCAAACGATCATAGGCTTCACCTGTCGTCGTCGAGACGACAGGGCTCTCATCCCACTCTTCGATGCCGTATGGATTATATTCGCCTGATGGATAGACCGCCTCGACGAAAGACGCATAAAGTGGATAAAGGGCTGTCGCGCCATCGAGACGCGGCAACTTCGAGTCTAGTTTAAACGAAGATTCGCCATCCAGCTCCGCTAAATCTGATTTTTCCTTAAAAGGCTGATAGTCCATCAACTCGACGCCCCGTTCTTCAATCCGTAAACCTTCTGTATACACATAATAGCCTTTCACCGAACCAAAGAAGACGATCCCGAGCACCGTTCCAATTAAAGTGATTCGCTTGAGATGATCTTTTTTCAACGGTGAGAAGTCATATAGCGCCATAATGACAATCACTAACGCCACTCCATACCAAATCGTCCATACAATCGGACGTGCCCCGGCAACCGGATCGTCCATCATGAACAATCCTATGAAAACTGATATGACCCAAGCCACAAACACAATAAACACACTGCCTAATATAAACTTCATCATTTTCATCTAAATCAGCTACTCCATTCGCTTCTATAGCAGTCAGGCGATTTCATAAGCGATTGCTTCGACACCGATGCCTTTTGTCGGCCGGGCGACCGACCGGACATATCCTTTTCGAACGAGGAATCCGACGATGCTCCCCAGGTCGACTTTCAATGCTTGCAAGTTCGGATGCTCCATCAATTCTGAGAACGACCACGGTTCATCCCGTTGTTGCATCGTTTGTAATAGAAGAAGAGTGCCGGGCAACACTTTCGATTGAATCAAATGTTCAATGCCGATGATTACCAAATGAATCCGCTGTTCCAGCGATTCTTGTCCGCTCACCAGTTCTTCATGTAACTTATATATTTCCAAATCGAGGGTGCGCACTTGCTTCCACAATATGATTTCCGGATGAATTCCGGCCTCCAACACCGACAACCGCGCCAAATGAGTCAAGGCGTGATGGATTTGGGTGAAAGCATCTTGATGCTCCTCTTGTAAAAATAAGCTTCGTCCATCTTCAAAGCGTCGCAACAACTTCGCAAAAGCAAGGGACAGTTGAAGACGTTGCTCATCATTCGAAAAATTACGAAGGCGTTGTCGCAAGTCTAATAAAAACGTATTTCGTTCAAACAAGACCATCCCATCTTCAATCCAATGAATGGCCCGGCGATTCTCGTTCATTAAAATCCAACGATCCATCATCGAGTCACTTACGAGATGAAGAATAATTTTTTCTTGCCCAACCTGATAATGTTTCACTGTCCAGAACGGTTCTTCTTTCGCTTCAATCACAATCAATAGCCGGTCCGATTGATCGGTCAAAGGGTCTCTCGGCCGTTTCTTTTTCACTTCAATGATGCCAAGCGTCGTCTTCAAGGCCGCATATTCCGAATAGATCGTGCGCGTCGCATACTCCATAGTCACCTTGATACCTTCTTTCTATAATGATGAACCACAATCGTCCACCCAATAATCTGATACAAAAATGATTCGCCTTCTTTTAAAATTCTCCTGCCAGCGATTGTATGAACTTCTCACGGTCGTGCAGATGAGCTATAGTAAAGACAGACATGGAGGGATTACGAAATGAAAAAACGGGGGAATAAAATCAACCGCGCTCGAAACCTTGCGTTGTTGCTCGTCTTTGCGGGAATCGGAGTCATGTATCTCGGCCTGTTGGCGAAAAGCATCACATGGCTGATGATTATTTTCATGTTGCTCGGCTTCGTGATGGTGTTATCGAGTTCAGCGCTCTACTTTATTATTGGGATGGCATCCACGAAAGCCATCGTCGTCACTTGCCCGAATTGTGAGAAACCGACAAAGATGCTCGGCCGGGTCGACTTATGTATGCACTGCGACGAACCGCTCACGATCGATCAATCGCTCGAAGGTAAAGAGTTCGATGAAAAATATAATAAGCGTCAAACCCATTCACACGAATAAAAAAACATCCTCTGCCTGAGGATGTTTTTTAATGTTTATGCGCTTGTTCAGCTTGGCAAGCTGGGCACGTCCCGTATACTTCAAGACGGTGACGATCGACTTTGAACCCTGTCAATTGAGACGCGACCGATTCGATCTCGTCGAGGACCGGATAGTTGAAGTCGACGACTTTCCCACATGCATCACAGATGATGTGGTAGTGACGCGACGTCACAAAATCAAAGCGACTCGAAGCGTCCCCATAGTTCATCTCTTGAACGAGTCCGACTTCTTTAAAGACGCGCAAGTTATTGTAGACGGTAGCGACACTCATGTTCGGAAATCTCGCCGAAAGTGCCTTATAAATGTCATCCGCTGTCGGGTGACTGTGCTCCGTGACGAGGTACTCCAAAATGGCCTGGCGCTGAGGCGTCATTCTGACTCCATGTTCTCGGAGCGACTGAACAGCATGGTCAAGCATTTCGCTTCCCACGTCAATCCCTCATTTCTTCTATAAAATTTCATGCGAAATGTCAGTTAGAATTAACCTATTTCTTACATAGTAATCTTTATAAATAGTGTACTGATTTCTTGAACAGTCGTCAAACGTTGAGCTTATGCGGTTGACGGCTATGATACAATAAGTGCGAATTTGTAAAAGGAGGCAATACATATGGCAATACCATCTACACGCAACAATTCAGATATTTTGTATACCGAAGCCTTGACGCACATCGTCGGCGGGGTCAACAGCCCTTCCCGTTCATTTAAGGCCGTCGGCGGCGGCGCACCCGTCTATATGGAACGAGGAGACGGCGCCTATTTCTATGACGTCGACGGCAATCGCTATATCGACTATTTGGCGGCGTACGGTCCGATTATCACGGGCCACGCCCACCCGCATATCCATAAAGCGTTGATTGAGGCGTCGTCTAAAGGACTACTTTATGGGACACCGCACGCGCTCGAAATCGAATTCGCGAAAAAGTTAAAAGCGGCTATCCCGTCAATGGATAAAGTCCGGTTCACAAACTCAGGAACCGAGGCGGTCATGACGACCGTCCGCGTCGCCCGCGCCTATACCGGTCGTGAGCTCGTCGTCAAATTCAGCGGTTGCTACCACGGCCACTCGGACTTGATGCTCATCGCGGCAGGCAGCGGACCGGCCACACTTGGCTCACCCGACTCAGCCGGCGTCACGCGGGCCACGGCGAAAGAAGTCATCACCGTACCGTTCAATGACGTCGATGCGTTCCGCGACATGATGAGCGAATGGGGAAATCAAATCGCCTGCGTCCTCGTCGAACCGATCGTCGGGAACTTCGGCATCGTCGAACCGAAGCCAGGCTTCCTCCAGGCCGTCAATGACATCACACACGAACATGGTGCGCTCGTCATTTACGACGAAGTCATCACGGCGTTCCGTTTCACGTACGGAAGCGCCCAGCAAGTGTACGGGATTGAACCGGATATGACCGCACTCGGGAAAATCATCGGCGGAGGCTTGCCGATTGGTGCCTATGGCGGTAAAGCTGAAATCATGGAGACGGTCGCTCCGCTCGGCCCAGCCTATCAGGCCGGAACAATGGCCGGCAACCCGGCGTCGATGGCAACGGGTCTCGCTTGTCTCGAGGTTCTCGAGCAACCCGGCGTTTACGAAAAGCTCGACACACTCGGTGCCGAGCTCGAGGCCGGGATTCGTGAAGCCGCAGAAACACATGGTGTGACCATCACATTGAACCGTTTAAAAGGTGCCCTTACGGTTTACTTCACGGACGAGATTGTGACCGATTACGAAGGCGCCGAAAAATCAGACGGTGAAGTGTTCGGACGTTTCTTCAAATTGATGCTCGAGAACGGTGTCAATTTAGCCCCTTCGAAGTACGAGGCTTGGTTCTTGACGACTGAGCATACCGAACAAGATATCAAAGAGACGATTGCCGCTGTGAATCGCGCGTTCGCCCAACTATAAGCAAAAGGAGATGCCGCGGCATCTCTTTTTCGTTTACACCGAAGGCCGAATCCACAGCTGGTCGTAGCGGGGGTGGCCGAACACATCGACTGGAACTTCCCCTAGAAAGCTCGGGAATCGCCGCTCTCGGGCCACGTGATACAGAGGAATAACAAGTGCTGCTTCTGTCAAATAACGCTCGACATCACGATGGAGCCACGGCCACGCACTCATATCGGTCTGACGGTAACGGTCCATCATCGTCCGGAGCTCCTTTTCATGCGCGATTAACTTGCCGACGAGTGACAGTTCACTCGTCAAAAACGCGAGAAACGCCAAATCGAGATCTTCGCTCATCATCTCCCCGCATAAAATCAAATCAGCACGGCGCAGCGTCTCCTCTTGTAGTAACGAGGCAATCGTATACGTCTCGGTCTCAACGATAAAGCCGGCTACGCGCAACTGTTCCGCGACAAGCATCGCGTCTTCTGTCGCAACGTCGAACGGCAAATGCAATAGACGCAGTGGACGGCGCGAACTTCCCGTTGCTTTTGGTGCCGCCACCGGTCGACTCGCCTCCGGGAAAAAACCATGGGCCACTTGATGACGCTCTCCTCCCAAGTCGACGAACGCTTCTTTATGGATTGCCTGTTGAATGGCAAGTCGTGTGTCCATATCATCTTTGAGCCAAGAGTGCTGCAAGTTGAACATGAGATAACGCGCCCCGGCCTCAGCGATCCACTTGACGATGCTCTGATCATCACCGGCGCTCCACTTGGCATAATCCGTTTCTGAGAACGTGACAAATTCGACCACATCTAATGAAGGACGCGGTCGAAGCCCACGCTCGAACGCCCGCAACCGGACGACTTCTTCGGACCGTTTCTCCAATTTGAACGGTCCCGTCCCGACAATCCCTTCTGCCCCTTCATACGTAATGGATGCCGGCGTTTGGGCAAGTAAACGTTCGATGTAGGCCCGGTGCGCTTTCGTATGGATGTCAATGACGTAAGGCGCCGGCGATTCGACCCGTTCGATTGGCGCGAACAACCAAACTTGTTTTCCGCGAGCCAATAATCGATTCAACGAGTAAACGACATCTTTGGCGGCTAACGTCATTCCGTTGTGGAATGTGACGCCTTTTCGGATATAACACCGAAATCCGAATGTCACTTCTTCGATATGATGGGCAAGGGACGTTTGGACCGTCGTCCCATCCCATTCGAAGAGGCGATCGAAGACGTGCCGAGACAAGGACGCCTCCATCGCGATATGGATGTCGAGCGGGTCGAGTGATCCAAGCGTCCGGGTACGCGGGAACACGAATCGGTCTTCTTCCGTCTGTTCGAAACCGAATCGACTCCAAATCCGGGCTTGAATCAATTCACGTAACGCGGGTGGCCACTCCCACTCCAACCATTTGGCCGCGTCCGCCATCGAGGCCGTTGAGAATGAGGTTTCGACCCAGTCGTTCAGCGTTCGAGCAAATCCCGACTGAAAGCGGAGTATTGATTCATGACCCCGCCCTTTCCCGGCCTGATATTCCACCCAGCCTAACGTTTGCCACGCCTTGATATCACGCTTCACTTGTTTCTCACTATAGCCGACCGCTTCAACCGCTTCCCGCAACGTCACTTCCCTTTTGCCCGTCTCTATCGTGTGGCGATAAATCGCCACTAGTTTCGCATTCATGACCTTCCCCCTAAAAGTGGACATGTCCAAATATTTTGTCTCTTTTTACCAAGTGTAGTCCACGTTTAAAGTAGTGACAAGGAGGTGCTCACATGAAATTCAAAGATTTTCCAACCAACGTTCGGCTTCGACTCGTCTGCGGCTTTTTCATCCGCATCGTCGGCTCGGCCATCTTTCCATTCATGGCTTTATACTTTTCAGAAGAACTCGGCAAAATCGCTGCCGGGATCATCATGACGTCATTCGTCATCGTCGGGTATGTCACCGGCTTGTTCGGTGGGTACTTCTCGGATCGCTTCAATCGCAAGCACGTCTTACAAATCGGCCAACTCGTTCAAATCCTTTGCTTCATCGGAATGACGGTGGCGATTCACCCATCAAACAATTGGGCACTCGCCGTGGCCATTCTCTACTTCGGTCACGCGGTCGCCAACGGGTTGAACTATCCGGCCTTGGAGGCAATCGTCATCGATTCGATGGAAGAATCGAATCGGAAAGCGATTTATGTATATGATTATTGGCTCGTCAACTTGGCTATCGCCGGCGGTGTCATGCTCGGCGGTGCCTTCTATCGTGACTACCGCTTCGGCTTGTTCGTCGGGATGACGTTCGTATTGACCATCACAACGGTCGTCTTGCAACGCTATCTCGTCGATTCGCATCAAGGTAACCGGTCGACGCCGGCCAATCCGATTGTCGGCGTGATTCAAAACTACCGGATCGCCCTCAATGACCGACGCTGGATGTTATTCGTGCTCGGCAGCATGCTCGTCTTCTCGACCGAGTTCCATATGGCGAACTATATCGGTGTTCATTTGGCGGAATCGTTTCAACAGCGCTCGATCGTCGGTGTTCCGTTCGATGGTGTCCGAATGATGGCATTCATGCAACTCGAGAATACACTACTCGTCGTCGCCATCACGTTCGCCGTCACTGCATTTGTGAAACGGTACCGTGAGAAATACGTGTTCTTCATCGGCTTGTCGTTATACATCACGGCGTACGCTGCCATTACGTCGATGAACTCGTTCCTGATTCTCGCCGTCTTAGCCGTTGTCTTCACAGTCGGCGAATTGCTGTACTCGCCGATCCGCCAAGTGAAACAAGTCGATTTGCTCGACCCGGAGCGTCGCGCCTCGTACCTTGCTTTCGGTGGACTCACGTTCCACGGGGCCAAACTCGTGGCCGCGGCCGGGATTGTCGTCGGGGCATTCATCGGACCCGTGTTCATGAGTGGCTACATCTTCTTGTTCGGAGCGCTCGGTGCCTACCTCTACTACGTCTCGCTATATAAGATGGAATCGGTACGCCAGCTCGCCGCATAACGTTTGAAGTGACACCGGAACGGAAACAGGCAAGAGTGAAGGAGGCGAGTGGTATGCCAGCCATTGTATTATTTGATGGAGACTGTAACTTTTGCGATGCGAGCGTCCAGTTCATCTTGAACCGTGACGCGACGGGGAACTTTCATTTCGCCTCGCTTCAAGGCGAGGCCGGTCAAGCTTTACGTAAACGTCATCGTATCAACGACTCGGTCGACAGCATCGTGTTGATTCGCGATGGTGTCCCGTACATTAAATCCGATGCGGCGGTCCGCATCGCGGAAGGATTGGATGGGAAGTGGCGTTGGCTCCGGTTTGTGAGGTTCGTCCCAAAATCGATTCGTGATTTCGGCTATGATGTGATCGCTAAACATCGTTATCAGTGGTTCGGACAAAAACAGACGTGCAAACTGCCGACGCCGGAAGAACGGAGCCGATTTCTCGACCAACAACCAAAACCGCCGACTCGATGAGTCGACGGTTTTTTTTAGTCCATACAGGTCAAGTACGTCCAGTGGCACTCCGGCATCGGATTGCCCATGAAACTGACACCGAGGTCGTCCGCCCGGTGAATCGTCGTCCATGGGGCATCACCGACTTGAAGATACACTTCATGATGTGGCGATTGCGTATGACTTCCGGACAGCTTGAACGTAGCATTGTCCTTTAATTGCGCGACGATCGTATATTTGATGTCCGGCGCGATAACGAGCGGGTTGCCAACGGAATGTTGCAACCGATACGCCGCCCGCCCGCGGTCGATATCGACATCTTCGAGATACACTTGGTCGACAGAGGCGATATCTTCACCCGTCAAACGGTGATGCTTCGTATAGCCACGCGTCACATTCGCATCTTTTTTGATGGAGACGATCGGAATACCACTCAGCTCTTCGGCTTTCACTTCCGTCCGCGTCCGGTAGTCGGTCGCATGAACGTTATAAGGGCGACCGTCTCCTTCAAAATACGGATGAGGCGACAACAAGTTCGGGTTTTTAATCATCGGCGGGCGGATGAACGTCTGGACGCGAAGCTGAATCTGGTCCACCGTCTCCAAATCAGGTCGAATCGGACTGACGAGAAAATACATGACGTACAATTCCTTGTCCCGTCTCGTGTCCGTCTTCAATTCTTTGGCGAGTGACATCGCTTTGCCGACGGCGTGAATGAGACTCGTCCCCGGTTTCTCATCTCGCTTCACAGGGCGGAGCGCCCGCACTTCATACATCGTCGGCTCATGGAGCGGCGTCTCGTCCAAATAAGCATGGCCGACGACTTCGGCAATGCGTCGCCCTTGCCGGTAAATCGCATACGTTTCGACGTCAGCAATCGGGTCCCATTGGAGATGGGTGCCGTTCGAGGCGACGACTGCCGACGTGAGATGACGATTCCAGTACAAGTCGTCAGTTGGGTCGACGGCGGCCGTATACACTTTCGCCACTTCCCCTTGTTCGTCCGTGATGCGATAAGCGACTTGTTCTCCCACACCGGTCTCGTGATCGACATAGTGTTGATCGGTCCCTTCATACACATACTTCCCGTTCCGCGTGAGCCGGACCGTCCCTTCGACTGACCACGTCAGCTCGAGCGCGTCTTTTAGCGGGTTTACCGTAATTAATCCTTCCCCGTTCATCATTGGTTCATCCCCCTTTTGGCATGTCGTTTCTTCATTCCCGTCTCACTGTCACGGAAAACAAAAAGACCTCGAGTTTCCTCGAGGTCCCGTCTCATTCGACGACTGCTAAATCTTGAATCATATACAAATCGTAATAGGCGCCGCGGCGACGCATCAGTTCTTCATGCGTCCCGGTCTCCATGATTTGTCCGTTATCGACGACGACAATCTTATCGGCGTCGGTGATGGTCGACAATCGGTGCGCGACGATGAGCGTCGTTCTGCCTTTCGTCAATCGCGCGAGTGAATCCTGAATCATTGCCTCACTCTCAAGGTCAAGCGCACTCGTCGCTTCGTCGAGAATAATGATTGGCGGATGTTTCAAGAAGACCCGGGCGATGGCAAGCCGTTGCTTTTGCCCACCTGACAGTTTAACCCCTTTCTCCCCGACCGGCGTATTGTAGCCGTCCGGCAAGTTTGAGATGAACTCATGGGCGTTCGCTGCTTTCGCGGCGGCGATCACATCTTCGTCACTCGCTTCCGGATTCCCCATCCGAATATTCATCGCGACCGACTCACTGAAGAGGACCGAGTCTTGCATGACCATCCCGATTTGGTCACGGAGGGCCCGCAGTTTAAAATCGCGGACGTCGGTGCCGTCGATTTTAATGCTGCCTGACGTGACATCATAAAATCGTGGAATCAAGCTGACGAGTGTCGACTTACCGCCACCAGACATACCGACGAACGCGACCCGCTCCCCAGAACGGATGTGCAAGCTGACATCGTGGAGAGCCTGGGCTCCGTCTTTCTCATAAGCGAAGCTGACCCGGTCGAGCTCGATATCGCCAGCCGTTTGTACAGGTACGAAGGCGCTATGCTTCTCTTCGATGTCGTACGGCTCATCGAGGAATTCGAACACACGGTCCATCGAAGCGACTGATTGCGTGAGCGTCGTCGCCGAGTTGACGAGACGGCCGAGCGGTGCGTAGAGACGGTCGATATAAGCGATAAACGCGACGAGCGTCCCGAGCGAGACGTCCAATTGCAAGACGAGCCATGAGGCCGTCGTGAAAATCAAAATTGGGGCGATATCGGTGATCGTCGAGACGACGACGTACGTCTTCGCGTTCCACCCCGTATGGCGGAGCGCCGCTTTCAAGAATCCATCGTTCTGCTCTTCGAACGCCTTGTTCTCATACGGTTCGAGGGCGAAACTGCGAATGACGGCCATCCCGTTGACACGTTCGGTCAAATGACCTTGCAAATCTGCGAGCGCAGCCGACCGTTCCCGCGTGAGCCGGCGCAATCGTCCATAAAAGTAACGGACGGCGATGGCGTAGAACGGGAGCGGCAAGACGGCGATGAGCGTCAGCTGCGGGTCAATCGTGTACATGATGGCGATGGCAATCAAAATCGTGACCATATCGAGCCAGATGTTCATCAGACCGGTGATGACGAAGTCTTTCGTCTGCTCGACATCGTTGATGATGCGCGAGATAATCTGTCCTGTCTTATTGTTCGAGTAATAGCGGAGCGATAATTTTTGGACGTGGTCGAACAATCGGTTCCGGACGTCGAACAAAATTCGTGTTGCCGCCCATTGCGCCAAATATTGTCGCAAGTATTCAATCGGTGGCTTCAAGACAAGGAAGACGAAGAAGACGATTCCGAACAGCCAGACGAGTTCGGTATAATCCCTCGCCGGGTCCGGGTCGGTCAAATAATTGTCGATCACATATTTGTAAAGGAGCGGCAACCCGAGCGGGATGGAGAATTTCAAAATCCCGACGAAGATGGTCAGCGCGATTTGTTTCTTATACGGTTTAACGAACTTTAAATAACGTTTAATACTACCCATTAGTTCCTCCTTCAAGAAAAAAAGCGGAGATGAGCGATCATCTCCGGTAACGTGCTTCGTATTCGCGATACCATTCATCGACGAATGTTGGGTTGAACGGCCCTTTCCGTCCTCGAATCCAGTTAATAAGTTCTTGAACGTTCTGTTTCAAGATTCGATCAATCGCTTTCGGATAATTCATCTCGCGACGATGCCGCTCATATTCATCCTCATCTAAAATCGTGTACGACATATCCGGGAACACCTTGATGTCCAAATCGTAATCGATGTACTTGATGGCACGTTCTGCCCCATCGAACGTTGTCGGCGAACCTAGATTACAGTAGTAGTAAATCCCATCTTCGCGAATCATGCAGATGACATTGAACCAAAACTCAGATGAAAAGTAGCAAATTGCCGGCTCACGTGTTCTCCATTGCCGACCGTCTGACTCGCTGACCATGATGCGGTCATTGAATCCGATCATATCCGTTTTTGACGACTGAAGGACGAGCGTTTCTTCCCAAACGCGATGCAAAGTTCCGTTGTGCTTGTAGCTCTGTATCTCGATCTTGCTACCTGCTTTGGGAAATAAGCTCATAAGCTCCTCCTTTCCGCTATGATGCTATACAATTCTCATATTTAATTATAGCGACTTTCAGAACCAATGAAAAAGGAAATCTCTTATTTTCACGAATTTAGTGTTTTTTGGAATGCTTTGGCTCGCGCTTTGAACATCGGTCGAAGCACGAAGTATTCGACAAGGACGGTCGGTACGTAACTATCGAATATGACCTCATCGACCATGACAGCCTGTCCTCCGACTTGTTCGACCCGATGGACATGGCTGAAGCGACGGAACGGAAACGGCAACTTCACACCTTGGTCACAAAAAGCGTAATTCCCGGTCAATGTGATGGCACTGTTCCACGGTAATGAAACTGGACCGACACCAACCCGCAATTGAACGAGATTCCCCTCGACCGACGCCCCATCCCCAAGGAGCGTCACTTTCGGGAACGATGTCAGTGTTGATAAGAGCGAAGCATCTTGAAGCAGCGTCCAAAGCGTGTCAACGGATGTGTCATATGGCGTTCGTACGTCAAACTGTCTCATCTTTTGCACCTGCCATCTGCTCTAATTTTTGTTGGGCGACCGATGCGGTCACCACGTCCCGTGCCTCTTCGTCGAGCCAAGTCCATTCCCCTGCCGGTAACGTCTCGACTTCATATAAGTCGATGTACCAGACGATGTGGGAAAACACATGTTTCACTTGTCCAACATAGGTTCCGTTTAACTGTTCCCCCGTTCCCCGGTCTGTAAGCGGATATTGCCACATTCCAGCGAGAAGACCTGTTTCCGGTCGCTTCATATAGGCCGTGCGGCCCTCTTGTCGACAATAAAGCGCATCATACATTTCAATCCGAGACGCCCCTTTTTTCGTCTTGACCGGGAGTTCATCTTGAACGTTATGGGTATAAGCATAACAATCGTCTTGAACGGGGCAAAGCGAACACATCGGTTTTTTCGGCGTACATACCGTCGCCCCGAGTTCCATGATGCCTTCGTTAAAGTCCGAGGCATGCGCCGGGTCCATCAGTCGACGCACGACTTGCTCAAACAACTTCCGCGTTTTTGGGATGGCGATGTCGTCATAAATCCCGAATTGACGGGACATGACGCGCATGACGTTGCCATCGACGGCTGGTTCCGGCTGATTGTAGGCGATCGAGAGCACGGCCCCGGTCGTATACGGTCCGACGCCTTTCAGTTTTTCGAACCGCTCTTTTTCTTCGGGGACGATGCCGTCGTACACAGCAACGACTTCCCGGACGGCTTGATGAAGGTTTCGGACCCGTGAGTAATAACCGAGTCCTTCCCAATATTTGACGACCTCATCGGGTTCGGCCGCTGCCAATGCCTCAATCGTCGGGAAGCGATCCATGAAACGGTTATAGTATGGGATGACGGTATCGACACGCGTCTGTTGGAGCATGACCTCACTCACCCAGACGCGATACGGATTTTTCCCGTGACGCCACGGCAAATCTCGCTTTTCGCGATTGAACCACGTCACTAAATTTGTGTTAAATTCTTGAATATTATAATTTGTGAACAATTTATCAACATCGAGCATTTCGTTTCCCCTCGTTTTAAAAATATTGTATGATGAAATGGATTAAATAACGCCGTTTTTTCTACTTATGGAGGTGCTGAAGCACATTGGATACTGCTACTCACATTGGGATGGGACTTGGTTTAAGTGCAATCGCGACCCTCAGCCCAGAGGTGTCAGGCGACGCACAAATGTTTCTAGCCATGACAGCGACGGCTCTCGTCGGCTCGCATGCTCCGGACTTTGACACGGTCTTCAAACTAAAAGGAAATAGCACGTATTTACGCCAGCACCGCGGTCGTTCACACGGAATCACCGCACTCCTCGCCTGGCCGATCATCGTCAGCGCTGTCATCGGACTCGCGCTTGGCGTCAACCCTGCCTCATTATGGGTCATGGCACAAATCGCCGTGCTGTTGCACGTCACGGTCGACTTGTTCAACGCCTACGGGACGCAAGCCCTCCAACCATTTTCGAAGAAATGGATTGGCTGGGGCGTCATCGGGACGTTCGATCCGTATTTGTTCTCTGCCTATTACGGCGCATATGTATTATGGCTTATCACAGGGGCGACTGTCCCGATTTTTGCACTGCTCATTGCGCTCGTCATCAGCTATTACGCCGTCCAGTTCAAATTGCGTAATCGCGCCCTCGCCACGGTCGCCCGTCACTTCGCCGGCGCCCACGAACTGTTCATCTCGCCGGGTATCGGCTGGGATGACTGGCACGTCGCCGTTCGATTCCGCAACGGTTTAGGAGCAGTCAAAGTAAAAAAAGGGACGGTCATCGAATGTGGTCGTTTCCGTGACAAGCCGATGCCTGGGGAAGACGACCTTCACTTCGTGGAGGCCCGTAAAAATGCGGATCTTCAATCGTTCCTTGAGTTTTCAAAGATTCACACGTATACGGTCACACGCCACAATGGCATGATTGAATATCGCTTCACGAACTTGCGCTACTTTTCGAAAGACATTTATCCGTTCGTCGCCGTCGTCATCGTCGATGAAGTGTCAAACGAAGTGTTGTCTTCATTCACTGGCTGGGTGTTCAGCGAAGAGAGCTTACAAAAGAAATTGGCCTACGAACAGTAAAAAGTCGCTCGCGAGAGCGACTTTTTTTTATGCCTCCGACTCCGTGAACTGGAGCTCAAAATCAAACTTCACTTTTTTATCGACGAGGACGCCGCCCGCTTCAAGCGCCTGGTTCCACGTCAATCCGTAATCTTCCCGGTTGATCGACCCGTCCCCGGTGAAGGCGTGCTTCATGTTGCCCCATGGATCTTTCGCGCTTCCCTCATATTCGACTTCGAACGTCTCTTCCCGGGTCGTCCCGCGAATTGTCAAATTCCCGGTCAGTTCGAATTCACCGCCGCCTTTTGAGCGGAACGATGTCGACTCGAACACGATGTCCTCGTGTTGCTCCACATCGAAGAAGTCTCCGGACCGTAAATGGTTGTCGCGATCGCTGTTATTCGTATCGATCGATGCCGCCTTGATCGTCACGTTCACGCGGGCGTTCGCGAGATCGTCCGGTTGTCCGTTCGCTTCGACGTGAAAATCTTTGAACTCCCCTTTTACTTTCGAGATCATCATATGCTTGACCGTAAATGTAATCGAACTGTGTGCCGGGTCGACTTGATATGTTTTTGCCATTATTACGTCCACTCCTTCGATTTAAAATTGATGCTAATATGATGTTTACCACAAATCTTGACTTCAAAACATTTTCGTTTAAATTTGACAAATTATTGTCGAAAAATTTTGACATTTATCACATCCGCCCGTTACGATGGAAAAAGGAAACAGTTGACTTACAGTAAAATGTAAGCGCATACATAAGGTCCCTACACTTTACGGAAAAGGGAGGAACGACCATGATTTATGAAGTCCCAAACTCGACAGGCACGAAAGTTCACTGTGAACTACTCACCACTTGCTTGCTTCGCAGCCTGAAGTGGGAGTTTCTTGGGAAGACCGTACTTTTACTAGCTACGATTATTGACCAAGCTCGTCGGGCAGTCCCTGCCCTGAAGACATGATATCCTCGGCGAGGCGCAACAGGTTGAGGCTCGCGTTGACGTCGTGGTCGTGGTGCGCGCCGCATGCGCCGCATGTCCACTCCCGGATATGCAGGCCCTTCCTGCCGCCGTTCTCGCCGCAGGCCGAACAGACCTGGGTCGAGGCGAACCACGG
>NZ_JACSLC010000027.1:0-11815 GCF_018617905.1 Exiguobacterium sp. s40
AAACGGCTTGAGCCCTGTCGAATACAGGACTCAAGCCGCCTAGGCTGGTTTTCATTATTTGCCCTGTCTACTTGACGGGGAGCAGTTCACAAACGGCTTCGTTCCTTTTGATTAGCGGTTGACCGAGGCGGCCATACGAATGTACGTATGGCGCCGTCCCCGAATCGCAATCGATAACGCCTGAATATTCTCCGGTGTGGCGATTCCGGACAGCCCAGCATCGCCGATATGGAAGATGTCCGTCCCACCGCGCTTCGAGGACAAGGCGATGTCACGAATCGTCGCTTCATCGGATCCTTCCTGTGAAGTGCCGATGGCGGCGACGACAAGTTTATCCAGCGCCTGAATCTCGCGCGTGACTTCATAGAATTCATCTTCGCGGACGCCAGGAACGGTGCCGGGCGCTGGAATCAAGATGATGTCGGCCCCGGCTTCAGCAAACCGGACGTACGCCTCTTGATCGAGTACACGGCCGACGCCGGCTTGATGCATTTTCCCGGCGATGATGACGCCCGCGAACTCTTGGCGGGCGTTGATGATGGCTTGCTCGATCGCCTCGTTCGTCACCCCGGTGTTCGGGTTTCCGGTCAGGCAGATGAAGTCGATACCGAGCTCTGACGCTCTGGCGAACGCTTCCCGTGTCGCGAGCCGTCCTTGTTTCACATCATACATGTCCTCCGATTTCTCGGAAAAGTCGACCGGCTCGAGGTTGACCCCAATCGGCAAACCGACGAGCCGCTTCAATTCCATGATGGGATTGTCAGACATCGTCTCGCCCGGCATATTTCCAAACAAGGCGTGGCTTTCGAGACCTTTTATGTACGGGTGGAACACGTCGAGCATGTTCAAAAGAATCATGTCGGCACCGAACGCCCGCGCGAGTTCGGCGTTCGTCACTTCCGGATAGAGTGGTTGTACGGTCGGGATGACTTCGGCGAGTACGGTCCGGCCTTCGGCTTTGCGAATCGATCCAATCAAATCCGAGCGGTTGAACGTCAAGAAATCACTGGCTCTACAGTCAAGAATTCGTTTCATCTGTCTATTCCTCCTCTAGTTCGTCATGTTCCTATTCCCCATTTCGCTAGAAATTCCTCTATAATGATGACAGAATAGGGGGAGATGCAGATGACTGAAAAAGAAAAGATGATTCAGGGCGAGCTTTACTTGGCCGGAGACGAGGAACTCGTCGCCGACCGGCGTCAGGCCCGGCGTTTGATGGAACGATTTAATCGATCCGGGATCGATGAACTCGACGACCGAAAAGCAGTGTTAGCGGAGCTGTTCGGCTCGACCGGAAGTTCGTTTTATTTGGAGCCGACGTTCAAATGCGACTACGGTTATAACATTCATCTCGGAGAACGGTTCTTCGCTAACTTTGATTGCGTATTCCTCGACATCTGTCCGATCAAATTCGGTGACGATTGCATGCTCGGTCCGGGTGTGCACGTGTATACAGCGACGCATCCGCTCGACCCGATCGAACGAATCTCGGGTCTTGAATACGGGAAACCGGTCACGGTCGGACATCGGGTATGGATTGGCGGCGGTGCCATTCTAAACCCAGGGGTGACAGTCGGGGACGATGCCGTCATCGCCTCTGGCGCCGTTGTGACGAAAGACGTGCCAGCCCGTGCCGTCGTCGGGGGGAATCCGGCGAAAGTGCTCAAGTTCATACCATGACGAAACGACCCGACGTGATGTCGGGTCGTTTGCTTATGCTGTCGGTTGTGACGCGTAGGTGACTAGTGCCTGACGTGCTGCTTCGAGAGCAGATTCATTGCCGAGCGTGATGCGAATCCCGTTCGGTTGTTTCGATGTGTGAACGCCATGCGCGACGAGGTGGGCCCAAACGGCCTCCGGCTCATCGAGCGTGACGTAAATGAAGTTCGCCTCGGCGGGATGGACGTGTCCGATGGTGGCGAACAAGTCGGTCCACTGTCCGCGCATGTCGGCGTGCCATGCGATGGCCTCATCGAGATACGTCGCATCTTGTAAGAACATGTTGGCGATTTTCGCGCTGACACCGCTAATGTTGAACGGCGGGACGAACTGACGGAAATAAGCGGCGAGTTCGGTCGTCGTGACCATGAAACCGAGGCGGACGTTGGCCAGGCCAAACGCCTTCGATAACGTCCGCAGTACAATCACATTCGCAAATGAATCAAGATGGGCCACCATGCTCGACGTCGGTGTGAAGTCGATATAGGCTTCGTCGACGATCAAGTACGGCACGAGTCCCGCGAGTTCGGCCAATTCAGCGACGCTCCACAATTTTCCGGTCGGGTTGTTCGGATTCGACAACAGCAACAGCTTTGGTGTGTGTTGCGTGATCGCCTGGACGAGTGCGTCATATGACAGGTCATCGGCTTGCACGTGCCAGCCGTGCGCGATTGTCGTGAAGATCGGATAGAGTGCGAAATCCGGGCTCGGTGACAAGACGACGTCTTCCGGTGCCAACAGCGCCTGGGTGACGACGTGAATCATCTCGTCACTGCCGCAACCGACGAGCAATTGATTCGGCTCGACACCGGCGTAGGCCGCATAACGGGTGAACAACTCGTCAATCGGTTGGACCGGATACTCATGCAAGTCTTGGAACGAAATCGTCGCGAGCTGGTCATAGAGGCGGGACGGCACCGGGAACTGGCTCTCGTTTTGATTCAAACGGTACCCGTCTGGATAGGTGACTGGATAAATCGGCAGCGAGACTGGTCTCATTCCGTCGGCTCCATCGAGAACCATTTTTTGGCGAGTTTGTCGATTTCACCTGAGTCAATCATCTTGTTCAACTCCTCGTTGAACTGATCGCGAAGGTCGTCCTCCAATTTAAAGGCGGCTGCTGAACCTTTCTCGCCATCTTCTTTCAAGGCGAACGTGTACAGTCCGGCATCTTGGTCCAAGTATTTTTGGGCGACCGTGTCCTCGATGACCATCGCGTCGATCCGACCCGTATTCAACTCTTGGACGATCTCTGGAATCTTGTTCAATGAGACGAGCTCTGCCTCCGGAGCTTGGTCTTTGGCGATGTTCTCTTGAATCGAAGCGGTTTGGACGCCGATTTTCTTGCCGGCGAGCGCCTCAATCGACTCGAGTGACTCATCTTTCGTCATGACTAAGTTCGTCGCCGACAAGTAGATATCCGAGAAGGCGGCATTTTCTTTCCGCTCTTCGGTCGGCGTCATACCGGCCATAACGAAGTCGACACGTCCGGCGTTTAGTGCCCCGAGCAGGCTGCCGAAGTCCATGTCTTCAATTTTGAGTTCGTAGCCGAGGCGTTCCGTGACGGTTTCGGCGATCTCGATATCAAATCCGACAATCTCATCCCCGTTCGCCGTATCGACAAACTCATACGGGAAGTAATCGGCGCTCGTCCCCATGACGAGTGTTTTTTTCTCTTCGCCCGTCGTCTCTTGGCTACATCCTGCTAGTAATGCACTTGCCACTAATCCCCCTGTAATGACCCACCTTTTCATGTATGAATTCCTCCTTCAAGATATGAGACTAAGTGTATATGTATGATTATTAATTGTAAAGCATAAAAATACAAAAACGATTAAAAAAATACATCTAAGAAAAAGTCACAGGATGCTTCAGGTGGTCAATCCATCGCCTGGAGATAGGCGATGGCGTCAGGTAAATACGTCTCGAGGGGGCGGTCCGTATCAATTGTAAGCGTATGCATAAACGGTGTTGTGAAGTCGATTCAAGCAGTGCCGTCTTCGTGACATCGTGATCGACGATGACCGCATCCAGTCGTCGAGCGATTTCCCGAGACAGCGTCGATTTGCCGGACCCAGGGAAACCGGACATTTGAAGAAAGAACATGGAGTACCCTCACGCTTCGTTTGATTTCCCGCGGCTGAATCCGGCGAACAACCGGCCGCCGAACGGGGAGAGCGTCTCATCGACGTAACGGATGAGCGCGTCGGGTTCGTTCGTTTGATAATAGCGTTCGAGGGCAGCGACGAGCTCTCGGGCTGCATGCGTATCGTAGCGGTCGAGAGCGCGGTATGTCCATTTGGAGGAGCCCATCCATTGTCGATTCGTGCGCAGGATGAACTCACAGACTAATGCGGCGAGGGCGCTCGCGATGAACAAGCCCTCTGCACGACTTGTGCATCCAATCAAGTCATCGAGCACATCGGTCAGAAAGTATCGTTTCATCTCGATCGTCTCGTCCGCCCAAGCCTCTGGCCCGCTGTCGAGCAAGGCTCTCGCTTCACGCTTGATGTCTTCGACGTTGTTCATATTATTTTAAGATTTTTCAGATTCAAGGATGTGCCATTTTTCAATCTTACCGTCTTCTTCATAAAGAACACGAACTTCCATCTGGTTTAAAACGAGCCGTTGCTCGCTGGCGAAGAGCACAATCGGATAACCGGTCGACAGCGGTTCGTCCGCTTCGAAGACGGGACTGTGCGCCTGCATGGCATAATAACCGTCCGAACGCGTGTTGGCCGCCCCAGCATCGACTTGAATCACCGTATCGAACCCTTGGAGTCGTAACACGTAACTATAAGTCGTGCGCGCCCCGCGTTCGAGTCGCCACTCCTCGATAATTGCCTCGCAGCCATCGTTCACTTCCTTGAGTAACACTTTTTGTGCCGTGTACTCGCGTTCATACGGAATCATCTCTTGAATATTCACAGCCGTCATCGTGGCCAATTTTTGTGATTCTTCCGATGGCGGGGTGATGAGAATGCCGATAAAAATTAAGATAGGGATGAGCAGATAAATGATGACCCGACTTCGCATATAGTTTCACCTGTCCTTTATCGATTTTTTTCGCCATCTTCTGGCAGAACCCTGCCTAGAGCTTGAATATGTTCCCGAAACACGTCGAAACATCTCGGATACAAGGAACCCATGTATGATGAAGTCAGGAGGGGATGAGGAATGAGAATCGGGATTATCGGTGGAGGAGTTGCCGGGTTGACGACCGGGGCGTTGGCAAGTCGGATTGGTCATGACGTGACGGTGTTTGAATCATCGCAGGAGTGGGGTGGTTGCGCCGGTAAGTTCGAGCGCGGTGACTACCGGTTCCCAGCCGGGGCGACGCTCGGGATGGGATTTGAACCAGGCGGCCTGCATGAGCGAGTCTTGTCCTACTTAGGTGAAACGATTGACGTTCGCCCGTTAACCGAGGTGATGCAGATTCATGTGGACGTGAAAACGGTCCGCTATTATCAAGACCCGACTCGTTTTTTACTTGAACTTGAATCGACGTTTCCCGAGCTCGCTCCGCGGATTCGTGCCTTCTTGAATGAAGTATGGACCGATTTTGAGACGATCCGTCCTTTATTTGAGACGCTACCGGCGTTGCCGTTTCGAACGATTCATGACGCATCGGTTGCGATACGTGGTTTTCGACCGACGCAACTACGTGCGTTTCGGAAGTTATACCGGCCGCTCGGTACAACGTTAAAACGGCATCGATTGAACGGGACGGCGTTCGAACGGGTCATCGACGGGATTTTGCTCGATAGTCTTCAGACCGGAGCTCGCGAGGCGAGTCACTTGCTCGCGGCCGTCGCGTTATCGATTTACCACGAAGGGGCATTTTACGTCGATGGCGGCTTGTACACGCTCGCTCACGCCTTGGAGCGCTCGATTCAAAAAGACGGCGGACAAACCCTTCTCGGACGACAAATCGTCAAACTCGAGCGCGTGGCGGACGGTTGGCTCTTGACCGATCGGCGGGGCCGGCTCGACCTCGTCGATGTCGTCGTCTCCGCCATCCCGCTCGAGGCGACCGCTCAACTGCTGAGCGGAGATACGTCACGTCAATTCAGCAAGCAGTACGGGCGTCACTTAAAGCGCTCGCAATGGGGAACGTTCAGTCTGTACGTCACGTTACCCGAAGCGATATGCATGAACCGTCCGCTGTTCCAACAAGTGTATAGCGATGACTTACCGTCAGGACACGCCTTCATCTCGATGTCAGCCGCAGATGATTCGCTCCGGACCGAGCGACCGGAACGGACCGTCACCGTCTCGACCCATATCGATTTGACAGAGTGGCAGGCTTGGAAAGACAAGGCGACGTATGAGAAACTAGAGACAGATTGGACCGAGCGCCTCGTCTCGGTTGTGAGTCGAGCGTTCCCGGACTGGAACGGCGAATCGTCTGTCATGTTGCCCGGAGGACCGGGGGCGTGGGTGAAATATACGAAACGTCCGCACGGCGCGGTCGGTGGTTATGCCCAAACACCGCAACAAGCTTTGTTCCATGCGGCGAGCTACCGGACAACCTTGCCGAACCTGTATGTCTGCGGGGATACAGTATTTCCGGGGGCAGGCACAATCGGGGCGATGACGAGCGGGCTTCATGTCGCCCGAGCGCTCGGTTCGAAGTTATGAGGGGAGACAAGTGGAGATGCATAAAAAACGGTTTGACGAATTGACGACGAGAGAACTCTATGAGTTATTGGCGCTCCGGACCGAAATCTTTGTCGTGGAACAAGATTGCCCATATCAAGAAGTCGATGGGAAAGACGTGGCGGCGGTCCATTACTGGATTGAGGCTGATGGTCGCCCGATCGCGGCGCTACGTGTCCTCGAGGAGGAGTCGCCGGTCGCCATCGGCCGTGTCGTCACGAAATCGACGCATCGGGGACAAGGCCATTCGCGGCGTTTGATGCAAGAAGCCGTGGCTGACTTTGGGGATCGCGATTTGTACTTGCAAGCACAGACATACGTGGAGCCGTTCTATGCGAGCTTCGGGTTCACACGAACGAGCGAGGAGTACTTAGAGGACGGGATTCCTCACGTCGATATGGTTCGGACGGCGACCGTCTCGAAGTGAATCGATGCGGTACCGTTTGCCATAAGTTCGTGGTAGAATGATGAGGAATACTTGCGTGCGTCAAGACGTGCGTTCAATCATAGAGAGCAAAGGGGTTTACGATGGTGACTGATCAAACTGTGATTCAAAAAGCGAGAGAATTAGCCGACTTATTGGCGAGCACGCCGGAAGTGGCCCGCTTCAAAGAAGCGGAAACGAAAGTGAACGAAAGTGAACGCGTTCAAACGTTGATTAAACGTATCAAATACTTACAAAAAGAAGCAGTCAACTGCAAGCACTACGGGAAGACGGAAGCGCTCGCCAAAGTTGAGCTGAAAATCGACAAGGCGATGGACGAACTCGATTCGATCCCGGTTGTCCAGGCGTTTCAGGAGACGCAAGTCGAAGTGAACGATTTGCTTCAATACGTGACGGTCACACTCGCCAACTCGGTGACAGATCGCATTATCGAGTCGACGGACGGTGACGTTCTCGCCGGTAAAACAGGAAGCGGTATGGCAGCGGAGAAATCACGCGGCGGCTGCGGATACTAACAAACAGACAGCTGGCCTTTGGTCAGCTGTTCTAATTTCTAGAGGTGAACACGAATGGAAACGATACATCAAACCCCGATGATGAAACAATACTTTTCAATCAAGGCCGATTATCCAGACGCCTTTCTCTTCTACCGGCTCGGTGACTTTTACGAGCTGTTCTTTGAAGATGCCCAAATCGTCGCCAAAGAACTTGAGTTGACATTGACCGCGAAAAACGGGAAGAACGCTGAGCACCCGATTCCAATGTGTGGCGTACCACATCACTCGGCCGCTATCTACATTGAACAACTGATCGAAAAAGGATTCAACGTGGCCATCTGTGAACAGATGGAAGATCCGAAAGCGACGAAAGGGCTCGTCAAACGTGAAGTCATCCAAGTCATCACGCCAGGTACATACATGGCTGCACTCGGTGAGAAAGAGAACCGGTATTTACTATCGGTCGTGAACGTAGCAGGCCGTTTCGGGATTGCCCGCGGCGATGTGACGACAGGTGAATCTTGGTTGACGACCTTACCGTCGCGTGAGGCCGTCCTACGTGAAGTCGAAGGGTTGGTCCCGAGTGAAATCATCGTTGATGACGCCGAGTTGGCAGACCATCTCTCATCACTCGGCATTCCGTTGTCGGTGCAGACAGAGCGGCTAGCGAGCCCGTTGTCGAGCGGAGCGAAAGATGAGGCGCAAGTGAGCGCGTTTGAATTGCTGTTCGCTTATTTGACGCGCACGCAAAAACGCGCCCTCGATCATCTCCAACCGGCCGTCGCCTATGAAGTCGAGGCCCATATGCAACTCGATGCCAACACGGCCCGGAACTTGGAATTGTTCCGGTCGGCCCGGTCCGGTGAACGGAAAGGATCGCTTCTCGCCTTGCTTGATGAGACGACGACGGCGATGGGGGGACGGTTGCTGAAACGTTGGCTCGAACAGCCGCTCTATACCGAGCAGGCGATTCGGGACCGACAAGATGCGGTCGAGAACTTGGTCGATGACTTCATGCTTCGTGACCAGTTGCGTGAACAGCTACGTCACGTCTACGATATCGAACGGCTCGTCGCCAAAGTCGGTTACGGGACGGCCAACGCCCGTGACCTCGTCCAACTCGGGAACACACTCGAGCGCATCCCGGCGGTGCGGGCCTTGCTCGAAGGCGTCACGGCCTCACGGCTTCGTCAAATCGATGATACGCTCGACACATTTGACGACTTGGCCAGCATGCTCCAGGCAGCGCTTGTCGAGGCGCCACCGATCTCGATTAAAGAGGGTGGGATGATTCGTGCCGGCTATTCGGCCGAACTCGACGAACTGCTCGAGGCGAAAGCGAACGGAAAGACATGGATTGCCAATCTCGAGCAACAAGAGCGGCTCGCGACCGGCATCAAGTCGCTGAAAATCGGCTATAATCGTGTCTTCGGCTATTACTTGGAAGTGACGAAAGCGAACGCCCGTCTGCTCGAAGAGGGACGTTACGAACGGAAACAGACGCTGACGAATGCCGAGCGCTACGTCACACCCGAGCTAAAAGAGAAAGAAGCGCTCATTCTCGGGGCTGAAGAGAAGAGTTGTACGCTCGAGTATGACTTATTCGTCGCCTTGCGTGACCAAGTCAAGCAAGAGACGAAACCGCTCCAACAACTGGCGCGCTCGCTCAGTGAGCTCGACGTCTTGCTCGCGCTCGCCATCGTCGCCGAAAAACGTGACTATGTCCGGCCGACGACGTCGACGAACGTCCAAATCGATCGTGGCCGTCATCCGGTCATCGAGACGGTGCTACCACGCGGTGAATACGTCGCCAACGATTTGACGCTCGACGACACGCGGCGCATGCTCTTAATCACCGGACCGAACATGTCCGGTAAATCGACGTATATGCGTCAATTCGCCTTGATTGCCATCTTGCATCAAATCGGGTCGTTCGTGCCGGCTGAAGCGGCTGAGATTCCATTGTTTGATCGAATCTTTACCCGCATCGGTGCGGCCGATGACTTGGTGAGCGGCCAGTCGACGTTCATGGTTGAGATGACGGAGACACGCCAAGCGGTGACAGAGGCGACCGAACACAGCCTCATCTTGCTCGATGAGATCGGTCGGGGGACGTCGACGTATGATGGCATGGCGCTCGCCCAGGCTATCGTCGAATACATCGCTTCGACAATTGGAGCGAAGACGTTGTTCTCGACCCACTATCACGAGCTGACCGTGCTCGAAGACACGATCCCTGCTCTTGAGAACGTTCACGTCCGCGCCATCGAGCGAGACGGGCGTGTCGTGTTTCTACATGAAGTACATCCGGGGCGGGCCGATAAGTCGTACGGGATTCATGTCGCTGAGCTCGCTGAATTGCCCCGTGATTTGATTGAACGGGCGCGGACCATCTTGTCTCAACTTGAGACGGACTCGAAACCGGAACGGGCAGCTGTTGAACATCCGGGAACGGCAGAACCCGTGGCCCAACTGTCGCTCTTTGAGGGGGAAGACGAGATTAAACGACAATTGCTCGAACTCGATTTGTTGGCGATGAACCCGATCGAGGCGATGCAAGCGCTCTATGCGCTCCAACAATCCGCGAAGAAGGGGTGAGTCGATGGGAATCATACAGGAGTTACCGGAACAACTGGCCAACCGTATCGCGGCTGGCGAAGTCGTCGAGCGGCCGGCCTCGGTCGTGAAAGAGCTCGTCGAGAACGCGATTGACGCCGGCGCCACCAAAATCGAAGTCGATTTGGAGGAAGCGGGCATCCGTCTCATTAAAGTCCGCGATAACGGGCACGGGTTTTATGAAGAGGACGCCCCGCGCGCCTTTTTACGTCATGCGACGAGTAAGATTCGGGACGAGCACGACTTGTTCCGGATTCGCACGCTCGGCTTTCGTGGGGAGGCGCTCGCCTCAATTGCTTCGGTCAGCCATGTGACGCTGAAGTCACGCCGGGCCGAGGAAGACGGGTTCGAGATGACGCTTCAAGGCGGCGTTGTCACGGCGCAAACACCGGCCGCGGCGAACGTCGGGACGGAGATAGCCGTCAGTCAATTGTTCTATAATACACCAGCCCGATTGAAGTATTTGAAAACGTCCGCGACGGAACTGGCGAGCATCACCGACACGTTGAACCGGATCGCCTTGTCCCACCCGGAAGTGCGCCTCACGGCGTTCCATGAAGACAAGGAACTGCTCAGGACGAGCGGGAACGGAGACATCAAACAAGTCATGCTCGCCATCTATGGCCGACAAGTCGCGGCCCAAATTGTCACGGCGTCGAGTAAGACGAACGACTATAGTTTGAGCGCCCATCTCGTCCGTCCGGAAGTGACGCGTTCGAACAAGCAGTACGTGACGCTCATCTTGAACGGTCGGAGCATCAAGAACTTCGCGTTGACCCAAAGTGTGCTCGAAGGCTACCACACGCTGCTACCGATTGGTCGTTATCCGATCGCTGTCCTCGAAGTGAACATGGACCCGATGCTGATCGATGTCAACGTCCACCCGACGAAACGAGAAGTTCGGCTTTCAAAAGAGAAAGAGCTCTGTCAGTTGATTCGTGAGACGGTCCAACTGACACTCCGGGAACAGCGTTTAATCCCGTCGGTCAAACCGAAAGAGCGACCGGTCATTCGGACAGAACAAGAGCGACTTGATTTCACGGTTGAACGGGCGCCGGTCACGGAAGAAGCGCCGACGTGGAACTATCCAATTCCACGTGAGCCTGTCACGTCACCGAGTCGTTGGTCGCCGACCCCGCTCGTCAATGAAGCGCCTGAGCCGATAGCGTCGACGGTCGAATCGGAAACAATCGAGACGAAAGGAGAGCGGTTGCCGCCGCTCGACGTCATCGGTCAATTGCATGCGAGTTATATCGTCTGTGGTGCCGAGGACGGGATGTACGTCATCGACCAACACGCGGCCCAGGAACGAATCAAATATGAGTTGTTTTACAAGCAGCTCGGGAATCCTGACAAGGAATACCAGTTGTTGCTGCTTCCGCTCACGCTCGAGTTCACGCAAGAAGAGGCGCTCGCGATTGAAGAAGTCACTCCGCTTTTAAAAGAAGCAGGTCTCGAATTGGAGCCGTTCGGCGGCAATACGTTCCTCGTTAGAGAGATTCCGACGTGGTACCCGCAACATGATTTAGAAGGAACGGTCCGTGATTTGATAGAGATGGCGATTCGGGATCGCTCCATTGACATCGCTAAATATCGGGAAGACGCGTCGATTTTGATGGCGTGCAAACGGTCGATTAAAGCGAACCATCCGTTGAACCACGAGATGATGCGGCAATTGCTTCACGATTTGAATCAGACGACGTCTCCGTACACGTGTCCGCACGGACGTCCGATTTTAGTGAAGTGGAGCACGTACGAGCTCGAGAAGCTATTTAAACGCGTTATGTGACATAAACTGTACCCTGAGTAGTAGACACTAAAAAAAAGTCTACTGCTCAGGGTTTTTGTGTACACTGGACTAAATCATATTGGGAGTGAA
>NZ_JACSLC010000028.1:0-2527 GCF_018617905.1 Exiguobacterium sp. s40
TTAGACTAGATCAAAGCCTCGACCGATTAGTATCATTCAGCTCCACACGTCGCCGTGCTTCCACCCATGACCTATCTACCTCATCGTCTCTGAGGGGTCTTTCTTGATTGCTCAAAGGGAAATCTCATCTCGGAGGGGGCTTCATGCTTAGATGCTTTCAGCACTTATCCCGTCCGCACGTAGCTACCCAGCGATGCTCCTGGCGGAACAACTGGTACACCAGCGGTGCGTCCATCCCGGTCCTCTCGTACTAAGGACAGCTCTCCTCAAATTTCCTGCGCCCACGACGGATAGGGACCGAACTGTCTCACGACGTTCTGAACCCAGCTCGCGTACCGCTTTAATGGGCGAACAGCCCAACCCTTGGGACCTACTCCAGCCCCAGGATGCGATGAGCCGACATCGAGGTGCCAAACCTCCCCGTCGATGTGGACTCTTGGGGGAGATCAGCCTGTTATCCCCAGGGTAGCTTTTATCCGTTGAGCGATGGCCCTTCCATGCGGAACCACCGGATCACTAAGCCCGACTTTCGTCCCTGCTCGACTTGTAGGTCTCGCAGTCAAGCTCCCTTCTGCCTTTGCACTCTTCGAATGATTTCCAACCATTCTGAGGGAACCTTTGGGCGCCTCCGTTACTGTTTAGGAGGCGACCGCCCCAGTCAAACTACCCACCTGACACGGTCCTCCAGCCGGATCACGGCTGCGAGTTAGAGACTCTATACGCAAAGGGTGGTATCCCAAGGGTGTCTCCACCGAAGCTGGCGCTCCGGCTTCACAAACTCCCACCTATCCTGTACATCGCGTACAAAGCCTCAATATCAGGCTGTAGTAAAGCTCCATGGGGTCTTTCCGTCCTGTCGCGGGTAACCTGCATCTTCACAGGTACTATGATTTCACCGGGTCTCTCGTTGAGACAGTGCCCAAATCGTTACGCCTTTCGTGCGGGTCGGAACTTACCCGACAAGGAATTTCGCTACCTTAGGACCGTTATAGTTACGGCCGCCGTTTACTGGGGCTTCGGTTCAGTGCTTCTCTTGCGATGACACATCCCCTTAACCTTCCAGCACCGGGCAGGCGTCAGCCCCTATACTTCATCTTGCGATTTAGCAGAGACCTGTGTTTTTGCTAAACAGTCGTTTGGGCCTATTCACTGCGGCTTATGTTGCCATAAGCGTCCCTTCTCCCGAAGTTACGGGACCATTTTGCCGAGTTCCTTAACGAGAGTTATCCCGCGCGTCTTAGAATTCTCATCTCGCCTACCTGTGTCGGTTTACGGTACTGGCGCCGACCTCCTTACTAGAGGCTTTTCTTGGCAGCGTGAAATCCGGTACTTCGCCCTACGGGCTCCACATCACAGCTCAGCCTTGTGTGTCGGGCGGATTTGCCAACCCGACGGCCTCGCTGCTTGTCCGTGCACTTCCAGTCGCACGGTTACCTTATCCTTCTGCGTCCCCCCATCGTTCAAACGGTGGTACGGCGGTACAGGAATATCAACCTGTTGTCCATCGCCTACGCCTTTCGGCCTCGGCTTAGGTCCAGACTAACCCTGAGCGGACGAGCCTTCCTCAGGAAACCTTGGGCTTTCGACGGAGGGGATTCTCACCCCTCTTTTCGCTACTCACACCGGCATTCTCACTTCCAAGCGCTCCACGGCTCCTCACGATACCGCTTCACTGCTGCTTGGAACGCTCCCCTACCATCCCTTACGGGATCCATAGCTTCGGTGGTATGTTTAGCCCCGTTACATTTTCGGCGCGGCGTCACTCGACTAGTGAGCTATTACGCACTCTTTGAATGATGGCTGCTTCTAAGCCAACATCCTAGTTGTCTGTGCAACGCCACATCCTTTTCCACTTAACATACACTTGGGGACCTTAGCTGATGGTCTGGGCTGTTTCCCTTTCGACTACGGATCTTATCACTCGCAGTCTGACTCCCGAGTACAAGTTGCCGGCATTCGGAGTTTGACTGAATTCGGTAACCCTGTGGGGGCCCCTAGTCCAATCAGTGCTCTACCTCCGGAACTCTTCACCTCGAGGCTAGCCCTAAAGCTATTTCGGGGAGAACCAGCTATCTCCAGGTTCGATTGGCATTTCACCGCTACCCACACCTCATCCCCGCACTTTTCAACGTGCGTGGGTTCGGACCTCCAGTCAGTGTTACCTGACCTTCATCCTGGACATGGGTAGATCACCTGGTTTCGGGTCTACGACGACGGACTGATGCGCCCTATTCAGACTCGCTTTCGCTGCGGCTCCGCCTCATCGGCTTAACCTCGCCCGCCATCGTAACTCGCCGGTTCATTCTACAAAAGGCACGCCATCACCCGTTAACGGGCTCTGACTACTTGTAGGCATACGGTTTCAGGATCTGTTTCACTCCCCTTCCGGGGTGCTTTTCACCTTTCCCTCACGGTACTGGTTCACTATCGGTCACTAGGAAGTATTTAGCCTTGGGAGATGGTCCTCCCGGATTCCGACGGGGTTTCACGTGTCCCGCCGTACTCAGGATCCACTCTGGAGGGGATA
>NZ_JACSLC010000029.1:0-1835 GCF_018617905.1 Exiguobacterium sp. s40
GAGGGCACTGAAAAACTTCAAATGATTTTGAACAGATGAGCGTCGTCCCGTTTGGGATGACGCTCATCTGTTTTCCTTGTCCTTCAGCCGCCCTGTCCGGCACGCCGCTTTCCTGGGGGCGGGCGTCGAGCCGCATCGCGACGTCGTCGCTGCTGGGTCTCGCCTTGCCCGCTGATTCCCCGGGAGTCGGCGTGCCCTCGGGCGGCGCTGTACGCGCCCGGCATTCCGGACTATACTGGCAGTAACCAACCCATTTGGAGGCGATCCCGATGATGCCCGACCTGCCGAACATGCCGCCGAGCCCATACGCTGCCCTTTATGACCTGTTGATCCCGGCCGATGACGAGCTACGGCTCATCCACGACCTCGTCCCGTTCGATTTCATCACCAAGCTGCTCGAGGACACGTATTGCCATGACAACGGTCGGATGGCCGTCCATCCTGTCCGGATGTTCAAGTACCTGTTCCTGAAGGCGCACTCGAACCTGTCCGACGTCGACCTCGTCAGACGGGCGAAGACCGACCTCGCCTACAAATATTTTCTGGATCTGGCACCGGAAGATGACGTCATCAACCCTTCCTCGCTCACGAAGTTCCGTCGTCAGCGCATGGCCGACGACGAGCTGCTCGACAAGTTGATCGAGCACACGGTCGAGGTCGCGAAAGGGATGGGACTGCTCAAGTCACGAACATTGATTGTCGACGCGACCCATTCCCGTGCCCGGTATGGGCAAAAACCGATCGGGCAGGCGATCATCGAGGAAGCGAAGGGGCTCCGTCATGCATGTTACAAAGAGACCAACGACGCGAAGGGACGTTTTCCGGAGAAGGTAAACGAGTCAGACATCGACCAGCTCCTCTCGTATGCGCTCGCCGTCGCCGAGACCGTCGAGGGCGAGATGCCTGAGCTGATGGCGCGCGAACACATCCGTGACCGTGTGAACCGTGTCCGCGAGTTCGCGGAGGATGCGCACGTCGAACTTCAAGTCTCCAGGGATCCTGATGCCCGGACCGGGCACAAGAGTGCCGACTCATCATTCTTCGGTTACAAACATCATCTCGCGATGACGGAGGAGGGCATCATCACGGCCGTCGTCGTCACATCCGGCGAAGCGTCGGACGGGCATCAGATGTCGAGGCTCGTCGAGAAGAGCCACCGCGCAGGGGCCGAGTTCGACCACATCGTGGGCGACGGGGCCTATTCGAGCCGGGACAACCTGATCTATGCCGCCTCGCAAGGGTGCAAGCTCGTCGCGCCATTGAACCCACAAGTCTACTCGCCGGCACCGAACCGCGTCGAGGGTTTCACCTACAACAAGGATGCCGAACGTTACGTCTGCCCAGCCGGGCATATGGCCGTCCGCAAAGCCCGTGGCGGACGGAAGGACGTCGGAAAGAACCAAGTGGAGAGCCATTTCTTCAACATCGAGCTGTGCAAGCAATGTCCGTTACGAAAAGGCTGTTACAAGGACGGCGCCAAATCCAGATCCTATAGCGTGTCGTTGAAATCAAGGGAGCATAGCGATCAACTTGACTATGAGCAGACCGATGACTTCAAGGACCATCGTCGGAAACGCTTCGCCGTCGAGGCGAAAAACAGTCAACTGAAGAACCCACAAGGTCTGGCGCGCAACAAGACGCCAGACCTGAAAGGCATGACGTTACAGAGCGTGATGGCCATCGTCGCAGTCAATCTGAAGCGAATCATCACCCTCCGGAAAGAGAAAACGGATTAAAGGCAAGGAAAAAAGGCGATCGTCCCGACACAAGTCGGGCCAATCGCCTTTTTCACGTTCTCACGCTCGGATAGAGCGGGGGTTTTTCAGTGCCCTCCT
>NZ_JACSLC010000030.1:0-1595 GCF_018617905.1 Exiguobacterium sp. s40
AAACCATAACTTTGGAGGTGCCCCCATGTACAAAGAGTATACCATGAACCAATTGGTTTTGCCCCTAGATTTAGAAGTCCGTCTCCAGGAAAACGATATCGCCTTCGCCGTCCATGACCTCGTCGAACAGATCCCCGACGAGGCCTTCGAGCCGTTCTGGCGAACGACGGGCTGCCCGGCCTATCATCCGCGCATGATGATGAAGATCGTCCTTTGCGCCTACACGCAGTCCGCTTTCTCGGGCCGAAAGATCGAAGGCCTACTCAAGGACAGCCTTCGGATGATGTGGCTCGCCCAGGGCCACGAGCCGAGTTATCGGACGATCAACCGTTTCCGTGTCCACCCGGCCGTCGCCCCGATCCTGAAGGCCGCGTTCGTCGCCTTCAGATGCCATCTCGTCGAGACCGGCGAGATCGACGAGGAGGCGATCTTCATCGACGGCACGAAGATCGAGGCGAACGCCAACCGTTATACGTTCGTCTGGCGGAGGGCGGTCGAGCGATACAGCGCCGCGCTCGTCGAGAAGTCGAACCAACTGTACGACGAACTGATGGCCGACCAGGTCATCCCCGAAATCGAACGGGAGAGCCCGGACGCGCTCTCGGTCCAAGAACTCGAACAGGTCGCCGCACGACTCGAAGAAAAGATCGAGGCCATCGACGAGGAGATCGCCTCGACGACCGACGTCGCCGAACGGAAACGATTGCGTGCGGAACGGAAGGTGCCCCGTCGTCTCCACAAACAGGCCGCCGATTTCGCCGCCCGGAAACGCCGATACGAGGAGCACATGGCCATCTTCAGCACACGGAACAGTTACTCGAAGACCGACAGGGACGCGACGTTCATGCGGATGAAAGAGGATCACATGAAGAACGGCCAACTGAAGCCCGGCTACAACGTCCAGATCGCAACCGAAGGTCAGTACACGCTCGCCTATGACGTCTATCCGAACCCGACCGACATGAAGACGTTGATCCCGTTCCTCGACGAGGTCGAAACGTTCCTCGACCTGCCCGCCCATATCGTCGCCGACGCCGGATACGGGAGCCAGCCGAACTACACAGACATCCTCGAGCGCCGGGGGCGCCTGCCCTTGATCCCGCACACGATGTACCGGAAGGAACAGAAGAAGAAATGGCGCGAGGAGCCGTTCAACATCGCGAACTGGGCGTACGATGGCAAGACCGACACGTTCACGTGCCCGGACGGGAGACGGCTCCCGTTCAGCCATGAGTCCCAAAGGACCGACCGGGACGGCTTCACCCGCGACTTCCGTGTGTACGAGTGCGAGAGCTGCGACGGCTGCCCGTTCCGAGAGTTGTGCACGAAGGCCGAACCGGGGAGACACCGCCAGGTCAGCGTGAACGGGGCCTGGGAAGAACAAAAGCATATGATGAGAACGCTGCTTTCGGATGAGAAAACCGGTGCCCTCTACGCCCGACGCAAGACGGACGTGGAACCAGTTTTTGGATATCTGAAGGCCAATTTGGGTTTCACCCGCTTCTCCGTCAGGGGAAAACAGCGCGTGAAACGCGAGCTCGGCTTCGCCCTCATGGCGGTGAACCTACGGAAGTTCATCGCCAAAGGCATCGGGG
>NZ_JACSLC010000004.1:0-243591 GCF_018617905.1 Exiguobacterium sp. s40
AAAAAGATGACTCCCGTACAGTACAGGAATCATCTCCTTGAATCAGCATAAGTTTTTTTATTATTGTCCTTTACAAGGGGTACAGATTATGACCATGTCCGCTTTTTTTGTGCAAAATGTGTTGAATTGTGCGTGAACGGTTAAAAATTCGGGAAGTAAATAAGACTTGTAAAGCGTCGATATTGTTAATCATGCTCAAATGTGAACATTTTGCGAACTCAAGCATTGAGACATTACAGCGCTATATAAAATCATTATGATAAGGGTATCCAAGGGAAATCATCTGTGATGTTGCGCGATAGACATTGGTTTAAAGCGCTAGAGAGAGATAGGAGGTAATCAATAGATGTTTCAAGATCCTGTCCTGATGAGCCGGGCGTTAACGGCACTCACGTTGGGTTTCCACGTGATTTTTGCCACAATCGGCGTCGGGGTTCCACTTTTAATTTTATTGGCAGAGTTTCTAGGCATTAAAAAGAAAGATCCGAAATATACCTTGATGGCCCGTCGTTGGTCACGGGGCTATGTTGTCACAGTAGCGGTCGGTGTTGTGACGGGTACGGCAATCGGGCTTCAGCTGTCCTTACTTTGGCCGAACTTGATGCGGGTCGCCGGTCAAACGATCGCACTCCCATTGTTCATGGAAACGTTCGCGTTCTTCTTTGAAGCGATCTTCCTCGGGATTTATTTGTACACGTGGGATCGATTTAAAAACCCGTGGCACCATATGCTTCTCGGGATTCCGGTCGCGGTCGGTGCCTTGTTCTCAGGTTTCTTCATTACGACCGTGAACAGCTTCATGAACCAACCGGTCGGATTTGATATCGTCGACGGACGGCTTGCCAACGTGAGCCCGCTTGAAGCGATGTTCAGCCCAGCGATGCCAACGAAAATGGCGCACGTCTTGACGTCAGCTATCTTGACGTCGGCGTTCATCCTTGCGGCGATCGCGGCCGTCCAGTTGCTCCGTCAGCGACGGAACCAGCTCGACAAGTTGTCAATCGAGTATCACAAAAAAGGACTTCGCTTGACGATGACCGTCGCACTCATCTTTGCAATCGCGACTGCTCTTGTCGGGGACTTCTCAGGGAAATACTTGGCGAAGTACCAGCCGGATAAATTGGCGGCTGCGGAGTGGCACTTTGAAACCTCCTCGGAAGCTGAGCTTATCCTAGGCGGCTGGCTCGAGGAAGACGGGGAAGGCGGTTACGAAGTACGTGGCGCTTTGAAGATTCCATACGCCTTGTCCATCTTAGCTGGCGGCGTACCGAACTACGAGGTAACAGGTCTTGATGAATTCGCGAAAGAAGACCAGCCACCGCTATTCATCCACTATCTGTTTGATGCGATGGTCGGGATCGGGATGCTCCTCGCACTGATTTCGTTCTTGTTCGTCCTCGGACGTTATATCAAGCGGCTACCGCAATTCAGTAAACCGATGCTCATCGCCATCGCAGCGGGTGGTCCGCTCGCGATGATGGCCATCGAGTTCGGCTGGTTCTTCGCCGAGTTCGGTCGTCAACCTTGGGCGCTTTATGATTTGATGCGCACGAGTGAAGCGGCCACGACATCAGCGAACGTCGGTTGGATGCTTATCGCCTTTGCGATCCTGTATGCAGTTCTTGGCGTAGTCACGGTGCTCGTCTTGACTCGTCTGTTCAAGGACAACCCAGTAGGGAAAGAACTAAAACAATCGGAGCATCGCGGTGAAGCGATGTTCGCGGATGAAGTGTGATCGGAGGGTATGACATGCAGATTCAAGAACTAGGGATTGCCGTACTATGGACGTTTTTGTACGGCTATCTCATCGTCGCATCGATTGATTTCGGTGCCGGCTTCTTCGCTTTCTATAGTAAGTACACGAAGCGTGACCACATGATCAACCGTCTGATTCAGCGGTACTTGTCACCGACTTGGGAAGTGACGAACGTCTTCTTCGTCTTCTTCTTCGTTGGAATCGTCGGGTTCTTCCCGGATACGGCCTACTATTACGGGACAGCACTTCTCGTTCCGGCTTCGGTCGTCTTGATTTTGTTGGCGATTCGCGGGAGCTTCTATGCGTTCGCCAACTACGGTTCAAAAGAGAGCACGTTTTACATGTTCTTGTACGGGGCAACCGGCCTCTTGATCCCAGCCTCGATGTCGACCGTCCTCACGGTCAGTCAAGGCGGGTTCATCAATGAGACCGAGTCCGGCGTCTTCTTTGACGGCATGAAGTTGTTCACCAACTTCTACTCATGGACCGTTGTCTTCTTGGCAATCGTGTCGGTGCTCTACATCAGTGCTATGTTCCTTTTATTCTACGCGGACAAAGCGCGTGACGTTCAAGCGGTCCCGCTCGTTCGGAAGTGGGCCTTGTTCTGGAGCGTGCCGACGATTATTGCCTCGGGCCTCGTCTTCTTCGGGTTGAAGTCGCAGGCGGCTTGGCATTATGAGAGCATTTTGGCAGGCAACTGGTGGTGGTTCGCCGCAAGTTTCATCTTCTTCGTCGTAGCGGTTTCATTCGTCTACTTGAAGCGGAACTACGGCCTCGCTTTCTTGATGGTCATGGGTCAATTCTTCATGGCTTGGTTCGGATATGGTTATACGCACTTGCCATATATCCTTTATCCGTACATCGACATCAACGGAAGCGTCGTCAACGAATCGATGGCGGTCGCACTCGTCGTCGTCTTCATCCTCGGATTGCTCCTCCTCGTACCGGCGCTGTATCTCTTACTTCGCCTGTTCTTGTTCGACAATGACTATGTACGCGGAAAGCGTTCGAGTGGTAAAGCATAAGACCGGATGATTCCGGTCTTTTTTTGTATAGTTTTTTTGGAGGGAATCGGTTACACTGTACGAAGAATCGGGAACAGAAACAGCGTAGGAAAGGGATGTATGAAATTATGACAGGTGAATTTGCAGTCATCGGATTAGGTCGATTTGGCGGCTCAATCGTTCGTGAATTGTCGGCGAACGGGTATGATGTGTTGGCCATCGATGCCGATGAAGAACGCGTCAACGAATTTATGGGACTGGCGACACATGCGGTCATCGCGGATACGACAGACGAGAACGTATTGAAGAGTCTCGGCATTCGTAACTTTGAGCACGTCATCGTGGCGATCGGGGAAAACATTCAAGCCTCGATTTTGACGACGCTCATTTTGAAAGAGCTTGGCGTTCAAATCATTACCGTGAAGGCGACGAACGATTATCACGAGAAAGTGTTGCGCCGCATCGGAGCTGATAACATCGTCCACCCGGAACGCGACATGGGTGTTCGGATCGCGAACGGGTTGATGAGTCAAAGCATCCTCGACTACCTCGAACTCTCGAACGAGCACTCGATCGTTGAAATCAAAGCGTCGGATAAGTTGTCGAACAAGTCGCTCATCGACTTGGACCTCCGTGCTAAATACGGCGTCAACATCGTCGCCGTTCGCCGCGACGACGACGTCATCATCTCCCCGCAAGCCGACGAGATGATTCTGCCAGAAGATATCTTGATTATTATCGGCAAAGATACAGACTTGGACCGACTCGAACGTACCCTTCGGTCTAGATAAAAACGAGAGGCGCGCGCCTCTCGTTTTTTTTAGATGAGCTTCATTTGTTTTAAGCCGTACTCGATGCCATCCTCGAGAATCGACTTTGTGACAAAGTCCGCAACTTCTTTCGCCTCGGTCCGGGCGTTGCCCATCGCGATACCGGTCCCGACGTATTCGAGCATTGCCAAGTCGTTCAAGGCGTCGCCGAACGCATACGTGTTTTCGAGCCTGTACCCGTTCGCCTCGATGAAGTGGCGAATGCCATCGGCCTTGCTCGCCCCGCGATTGATGACGTCCATGGCGTGGGGGTGCCAACGGATGAAATCAAATTCGCCGTACGCGTCCAAGTAGTGATGCTCTTCTTCTGGTGTACAGTAAAGTAACGTCTGGTAGACGGCTTGTTCGATATGGAAGTTCGGTTCGTAAGTCGGGATCGGCATATCGAGTTCTCCAAGCGACTGTTCGACGACATGGTCGTTTGCTTTCGTCGCTCCGCCCCGATCTTGGCCTAGGTAGACGAGCGTGTGGTCGTTCGAGCCCGCATGCGTTGTCAGACGGTGGAGAGCATCTGTCGGTAAGGCATTTCGGTAGACGACCTCACCTTGATGGACGACGATTTGTCCGTTGTAACAGACGAAACTCTCAATCCCGACTTGTGCGGGGATGTCCGACAACATCGCCGGACCGCGACCGGTCGCGATAAACGTCTCGACGCCGTTCGCGCGGAGTTGTTCGATGGCTTTGATTGTCGAAGGTGGAATGTACGACCCTTCGTGGAGCAACGTCCCATCGATATCAAAAAAGACTACTTTCTTATCTTCCATGTTGTTTCACCATGCTTTCTCTGTCTTTATGAAGTCAGTTTTATACTAAAAAGCATAACATGAAATTGAGAAACCGCCCTCAATCTAACGTCATTAGTGAAATATTGTCACAATATAAGCTATAATGAAGAAAGAATCTTACGGAGACATAATTTTAATAGCGAGAATCACTTATGTATCACATAGATGAACATCAACTACTTGTAGTAAGGAGAGATTAAATGAAGTTTGTAAAGAACCACCAAACAGCTGTGTTTGCCTTAGGCGGACTCGGAGAAATCGGGAAGAACACGTACGTCGTTCAATTCCAAGATGAGATTATCGTCATCGATGCGGGCATCATGTTCCCGGAGGATGACTTGCTTGGAATCGATTACGTGATCCCTGATTACTCGTACTTGATTAAAAACAAAGATAAAGTCAAAGGGGTGTTCATCACCCACGGTCACGAAGACCACATCGGCGGTATCCCGTTCCTGTTGAAACAAGTGAAATTGCCGATCTACGCGACGAAGCTCGCGCTCGGCTTGATTAAAGTGAAGTTAGAGGAGCATGGATTGCTCCGCGAAGCGGAACTTCACGAAATCGATGAGGATACGATCGTTAAATTCCGTAAGACGAGCATCTCGTTCTTCCGGACGACCCACTCGATCCCGAACTCACTCGGTGTCGTCGTCAAGACACCACAAGGAAATATCGTTCATACGGGTGACTTCAAATTTGACTTCACACCGGTCGGCGAACCGGCTGACATCGCGAAGATGGCGGACATCGGGAAAGAAGGCGTGCTCTGTCTCTTGTCGGATTCGACGAACGCAGAAGTCGAAGGTTTCACGATGAGTGAGAAAGTCGTCGGCGGGACGATCAGCGAGACGTTCCGGAAAGCGGAAGGCCGCATCATCTTCGCCACGTTCGCCTCGAACATTTATCGTCTGCAACAAGTCGTCGATGCGTGTGCCGAGACAGGCCGCCATTTGGCTATCTTCGGTCGATCGATGGACAAAGTCATGACGATCGGGCAAGAGCTCGGCTTCATCAACGTGCCAAAAGGCATGATCATCGAAGCGAATCAAATGCGGAACTATGAGCCGCACGAAGTGGCAATCCTTTGTACTGGTTCGCAAGGCGAGCCGATGGCAGCGCTCAGCCGCATCGCCAACGGGACACACCGCCAAGTATCAGTTATTCCTGGCGATACGGTCATCTTCTCGTCGTCACCGATTCCGGGGAACGCCATCTCGGTCGGGAAGACGATCGACCAATTGTATAAAGCCGGCGCGGACGTCGTCTACGGCAAGTTGACGAACATCCACACGTCGGGCCACGGTTCGCAACAAGAGCAATTACTCATGATCCGTTTGCTGAACCCGAAATTCTTTATGCCGATTCACGGCGAGTACCGCATGTTGGTGAAACACGCTGAACTCGCAGAGTCGGTCGGCATCCCGAAAGAAAACAGCTTCATCATGGATAACGGAGAAGTGCTCGCCGTCGACGCCGACTCGGCCGCCATCACGGGTAAAATCTCGGCTAACGCGGTTTATGTGGACGGGAACGGCATCGGGGACATCGGCAATATCGTCTTGCGCGATCGCCGCATCCTTTCAGAGGACGGACTCGTCGTCGTCGTCATCAGCATCGACGGCAAGACGCGTAAACTCGTCTCCGGTCCAGACATCATTTCACGTGGCTTCGTCTATATGCGCGAATCGGGCAGCTTGATTCGTGACGGCGAGCGCTTGCTCAAGAAGACGGTCGAGCAAGGGTTGTCGAACAAACAGATGAAGTGGTCGGAGTTGAAACAACTCGTCTCGGATACACTCACGCCATACTTGGCACAAAAAACACGAAGACACCCAATGGTTCTTCCGATCATCATGGAAGTATGACCGAGCGGGCTGTAGGGGACTACAGCCCGTTTTTTAGAGGACTACAATATAAGGAGATGGTGCCTGATGGAACGCAAGAAACGGAAGAAAGGTTGGTTGAAATGGGGCCTGGCCGCATTTGCCTTACTTTTCCTCATCACGATGGTATACCATCAAGTCAAACCGTTGCCGGACGGCGTGTCGCGTGCGTCGGAACCGGTCGCGATTTCGGATGACCAAATCGATTTTTTATTTGATTTGACGTATCAAGGGGAAGACACGGAAGTGAACGAGCAAGAGATCTTTCAAGACGTCGAGCGGTCAATCCGCGAGGCGCGGGAATATATCGTCATGGACTTTTTCTTATTCAACCCATATTCGAATGAAGACCGACAATATCCAGACATCACGGTCAGTCTATCATCGGCCTTGCTCGAACAGATGAAAGCCTATCCGGACATGAACGTCGTCTTGATCACCGATGAGATCAATACGACGTATAACGGTCATGCGTCCGATCATCTCGACGTCTTGAAGGAAGCGGGCGCCGAGATCGTTTACACGAACCTCGATGCGCTCCGCGACCCGAACATCTTATACTCGACGCTGTATCGGATCGGGTTCCAATGGTTCGGGGACAGCCAGAACGGCTGGTTGCCGAACCCGATGGCAAAATCGGCACCGGACATCACGATCCGGTCGTATTTACGGCTGTTGAACGTGAAAGCGAACCACCGCAAAGTGATGGTGACCGAGAATGACGGCTTCGTCTTATCGGCCAACCCACACGATGCGAGCGGGTATCATTCAAACGTCGGGGTGCGGCTCGATGGCCCGATTTTAGCGGACATCCTCGAAGGGGAGGAAGCGATCGCGACGTTCTCGAAAGGGGATGCCGAACGTTTCCCGAGCGAGGAGAAACTCGCGAATCTGCGCGACGAGCCTTCGGAAGGCCCGATGCAAATCCGCTACGTCACGGAATCCAAGATTCAGGACGCCGTCATCAAGGCGATGGAAGAAGCGGAATCAGGTGAGACGATTTGGATCGGCATGTTCTACTTGGCCGACCGAAACATCATTCAAGCCATTCATGAGGCCGCCGAGCGCGGCGTCTTCGTCAAACTGATTCTTGACCCGAATACGAACGCGTTCGGGCGCGACAAGTCAGGATTGCCGAACTTGCCGATCGCCGCGGAATTGAACACGGTGAACCCGGAGCAAATCGAGATTCGGTGGTACGAAGTCGGCGAAGAGCAGTACCACCCGAAGATGCTGTACGTGGAAGGGGACCGTCGAGTCGTCGTCATCGGGTCGGGCAACTATACGACCCGGAACATGAACGACTATAACCTCGAAGCGGACGTTGAAGTCGTCACGACCGAGGAGACAGCGTTCATCCGCGAGGTCGACGGGTACTTCAAGCGTCTCTGGAACAACGAGCAAGGAACATATACGCTCGCCTATGATGAGATTCAGACCGACTTGCCAATCGGAAAGTATGTGATTTATTGGATCCAGAAACTCACTTGGACGATGACCTACTGACACAAGCCCGCCTTCCTGTGAAGGTGGACTTTGTTGTGGACGGGCTACCATCGACATGACGACGAACAAAACCCGCTCTCACAAAGAGAGCGGGTTTTCATCATTTCGTTTCGACTGGATTGAATTCGTTCGTGAACTCGTAAAGGAACCGGCCCGTGTCGCGGAGGACGTCTGTCTTCCGGTGGAGCGAGAAGTGATCGTATGGGACGGTTTTCGTCTCGATGTTGTTCGTATATTCTTCGAGCAAGAGCGAACTCGCTGGCTCAATCAAGTTGAACTCGCCACCGCGTCCCGAGAAGGAGAACACTTGGACGGAGCGTGGCCACGTCTCAAGTTTTTCTTGGAACGCCTGCAACCCGTCAGAACTCGGGGACAAGTCCCGGATGGCAGGACTGCCGGTATTGATCCCGAAATTACTGGCGGACAGACCGAAGTTGGCAAGTCGTGTTCCGGCGAACGGACTATCATACGTCACGAACTTATCGACGATGTATTCGTCTTGATTCAAGATATAGTTCGCTGCCGCCACACCGCCCATGCTGTGACCGATCAAATACATCCGGTCGAACGAACGGTTTCGTTCCTGTTTATAGCGTTCGATGGCGGCGTTCAACCACTTCGTCTGGTTGTTGAGCGATGCCTCGGCATCCTCATATTCAATCCGGACAATCGGTCGGTTCGAGCTGTAGTCATTGATGACGCAATCGGCCGCGCCTTTCACCGTCACGGTACAGAGGGCACCATCTTTCGCCAGCCCACGCTGTTCCATATACTGCGAGAAGCGGAGGAATGTGCGGTCGGTCCCGAGCAAGCCGTGAACGGCGAACGTCGGGATGAACTCGTCCGTCTGCGCCGCTTGGCGAATCGCCTCAGATTTCCGTTCCGTCGTCAACTCTTCTCGAATCGTCACGATAATCAACGCGAGGGTCAAGACGAGGATGAAGCTTCCGAAGATGCGAGAACGAATCGACGTCTTGTCCGGATTACCGACATTTTGACGATATTTCCGCCAAACAAAGAAAGCGACTAGGCCAAGGACGACGATGATGACGCCTGTGATAATCCACGCCTTGACGTTCGGCACGTGGGCGACGAGCGTCATGTTGTTTTGACGGCCACCGTACACTTGCCACTCGACATGTTTCATCGACCGTACATCGAGTCCAGTACCGTCTTCGACGAACACCCCGGTCGGCACGGTCAGATTGAACCGGATATCGGCTTGACGAACGTAACGTTCGGCCAGTTGTTTCGGGGAGCCGCTTAAATTCAGACCTGGCAAATCGACGCGGTCGAGCCGCAGGTCGAGGTTCGTGTTCATGACGTATGAGTCAAACCAAATCCCATCTTCTTTGTCGACATCAAACTTCATATCAGGTGGGACGAGGATACCGGCCGGACCGGTCTTCCACTCCTCTTTAATGTTTTGGAGGTCATCGACGTTGTCGAACGTCTTCTTGAGCACCATGCCTTCATAGTCGTCTTGACTCGAGTAGTCACGTGTCGCATATCCGTTCTCATTCGCCTGTTGTTTCCATGTATCCCAATCGAGCCGCAAATTGAGCAGCTTCATGACCGGATGGTCGCGGAAAGCATACGTCGTCTCTAACGTGACCGATTGGTCGTAGTGGACGGTCGCATCATATTCGATTCGGACACATCCCCCGATTAAAAGAAACAGAAATGGGAATACTAACAACAGTGCCTTTTTCTTCAAGCTCGTCACCTCAAATCGGCTCACCGTAGGTCTCTAACGGGTTGGTCGTGTTGATGCGGTCGTAAAAGAGCACCCCATCTAAATGGTCGAGCTCATGTTGACAGACGATGGCGCGCATACCGCGGAGCCGCAATTTAATCGGGGCGCCGTCACGGTCGAACCCTTCAATCGTGATGCGTCGGTATCGGGGCACGTTGCCTTTGACGACACGGTCGACAGATAGACAGCCTTCACCGCCATTCAAGTACGTCTGTTCGACCGAGTGGCTCGTAATCTTCGGATTGAAGATGGATAGTTTGAACGTCTCTTCTTCTTCGTGGAGCAGGACCGTGAAAAAGCGGCGATTGACGCCGAGTTGTGGTGCGGCGATGCCGACACCGCCCCGAAGTTCATACTTCGCGCTCATCTCTGGATCCTGACTATTGACGAGGAACGTCTCCATCTCGTCGAGTAGTGCGAGGTCTTCTGCCGTCGGTGGGACCGGCACTTCGATTGAGCGGGCGCGGAGCCGCTCGTCTCCTTCACGAATCACATCTTTCATCGTTAACATGCAAAACTTCCTTTCCCATTGCGATATGACCAATTATATCATATTTATTAGTCATTTCGCTTAGATGGTACAGAAGGTGAAATGAAAATGATACAGAGGCGAAATAAGGGAAAAGATGTGTTGATGTAAGCGTTTTTATAGAGTGAGCATATTTTTTGCGTTATTATAACAACCCGTTTTATACTGACTAGGAAACGGCAGGATAAGTGTAACTTTCCTGAATCACGTTAATACAGATTGCTTTTTTGGACAGATACACTTAAGATTTGAGGTAGTGTTTGATCACAAAAAAGACAATTGTCTCATAGTTGAAAGGATGAGGTGAAACGAATGAACAACGTTCAGGTACTTCAAAACGTGGAAGAAAACTTCCAAACGTTCCGTATTCTCGACGAGAAGGGCGAGGTCGTCAACCAAGACGCAATGCCCGATGTAACGGACGAGCAACTTCAGGAGCTTATGCGCCGCATGGTTTATACACGAATCTGGGACCAACGTGCCATCTCGCTCAACCGTCAAGGACGCCTAGGTTTCTACGCGCCAGTGGCTGGTCAAGAAGCAACGATGATCGGGACGCAATATGCGCTCGACAAACAAGACTGGATTCTTCCAGGCTACCGTGATATCCCGCAACTCGTATTCCACGGACTTCCGCTTTATCAAGCGTTCTTGTTCTCACGTGGTCACGTCGCAGGTAACCGTATTCCTGAAGACGTTAACGTCTTGATGCCACAAATCATCATCGGGGCACAAATCATCCAAACTGCGGGTGTGGCGATGGGCCTCAAACGCAACGGCAACACAAACGTCGCCATTACTTACACGGGTGACGGTGGTTCATCACAAGGTGACTTCTACGAAGGATTGAACTTCGCAGGTGCATTCAAATCACCAGCCATCTTCGTCGTTCAAAACAACCGCTTCGCTATCTCGACACCTGTTGAGAAGCAAACTGCAGCTAAAACGATCGCGCAAAAAGCTGTCGCAGCGGGAATCAACGGAATTCAAGTTGACGGAATGGACGTTCTTGCTGTCCTCGCCGCAACACAACAAGCGCGTAAAGACGCACTTGATGGAACTCCGACGCTCATCGAAGCACTCACATACCGTTACGGACCACATACACTCGCTGGGGATGACCCAACACGTTACCGTACGAAAGAACTCGATACAGAGTACCAAGAGAAAGATCCGCTCGTACGTTTCCGCCTCTTCCTCGAAGGCAAGAAGCTTTGGAACGAAGACATGGAAAACGAAGTCATCGAGCAAGCGAAAGCAGACGTGAAAGAAGCGATCAGCCTCGCCGACAAAGAACCAAAACAAAAAGTTTCGGACTTCATCAACAACATGTACGAAACACTTCCTTCAAACTTGAAAGAGCAGCTTGAAGAATATACAGCAAAGGAGTCGAAGTAAGTTATGGCTCAAATGACAATGATCCAAGCGATTACTGATGCGATGCGCGTAGAAATGAAGCGCGACGAGAAAGTACTTCTCTTCGGAGAAGACGTTGGTAAAAACGGTGGGGTCTTCCGTGCGACGGAAGGACTTCAAGATGAGTTCGGCGAAGACCGTGTCTTCGATACGCCGCTCGCTGAGTCGGGTATCGGTGGTCTTGCAATCGGTCTTGGTCTGACAGGCTTCCGTCCAATCATGGAAGTTCAGTTCTTCGGATTCGTTTTCGAAGTCTTCGACTCGGTTGCTGCTCAAATGGCACGTATGCGTTACCGTTCAGGCGGCGCTTACAGCCAACCGGTTACAATCCGTTCACCATTCGGTGGCGGTGTTAAAACACCAGAACTTCACGCGGACAGCCTTGAAGGCTTGATGGCTCAGACACCTGGTCTTAAAGTCGTCATCCCGTCAACGCCTTACGATGCTAAAGGTCTTTTGATCGCATCGATCCGTGACAACGACCCAGTCGTATTCCTCGAGCACATGAAACTTTACCGTTCATTCCGTGGCGAAGTTCCTGAAGGCGACTACACGATCGAGCTTGGAAAAGCAGACGTGAAGCGCGAAGGAACTGACGTTTCGATCATCACTTACGGTGCAATGGTCCACACGTCACTCAAAGCGGCAGAAGAGCTTGAGAAAGAAGACATCAACGTCGAAGTCATCGACCTTATGACAGTTAGCCCGCTTGATATCGACACAATCGTCGAATCAGTCAAAAAGACTGGTCGCGCCATCGTCGTTCAAGAAGCACAACGTCAAGCAGGTATTGCGGCAAACGTCGTAACTGAAATTCAAGAACGCGCAATTCTTCACCTCGAGGCACCAGTGCTTCGTGTAACTGCACCAGACACGGTCTTCGCTTTCGCACAAGGGGAAGACGCATGGTTACCTGACCATAAAGATGTCGTTGCAAAAGTTAAGGAAGTTATCAACTTCTGATCGTGTTCAAGTAACGATGAGGGAGAATTGTCTCCCTCGTTGTGTTTACATGATGAATTGATGGGAGGAAAAACCAGTGGCAGTATTTGAATTTAAATTACCAGACATCGGTGAAGGAATTCACGAAGGTGAAATCGTCAAGTGGTTCGTAAAAGCAGGGGACACAGTAAAAGAAGATGACATTCTTCTTGAAGTTCAAAACGACAAAGCCGTCGTTGAAATCCCTGCTCCAGTTGATGGTACAGTTAAAGACGTTAAAGTCTCTGAAGGTACAGTTGCGGTCGTCGGTGACGTCCTCATCACGTTCGATATCGAAGGTGACGCGCCAGCAGGCGAAGAGGAAGCAGCTCCTGAACAGCCAAAAGCTGAAGAGAAGACGGAAGACGTGAAAGAAGACGTAAAAGAAGACGGCCCGCGTGAAGTACAACTTCACAAATCGGAGCGCGTCATCGCTATGCCTTCAATCCGCAAGTACGCTCGTGAAAAAGGCGTCGACATCCGTGAAGTCAAAGGTTCTGGCGACAACGGCCGCGTCTTGAAAGAAGACATCGATGCATTCGCAAACGGTGAAGCACCAACAGCCGAAGCTACAACAGAGAAAACAGAATCTGTAGCTCCAGCAGCTGCTAAAACGGAAATCAAGCCTTACGAGTCAGCGACGCCTGAACTCGAAACGCGCGAGAAAATCCGTGGAATCCGTAAAGCGATCTCGAAAGCAATGGTCAACTCGAAGCATACAGCTCCACACGTTACACTCATGGACGAAGTTGACGTCACGAAACTCGTCGCACTCCGTAAAGAGTTCAAACAAGTGGCTGCTGACCAAGGCGTGAAACTCACGTACTTGCCATTCGTCGTTAAAGCATTGACAGCTGCAGCGAAAGCTTACCCAGCCATCAACGCATCAATCGATGATGTCAACGAAGAGATCGTCTACAAAAACTACTACAACATCGGTATCGCTGCTGATACGGACAACGGTCTCGTTGTTCCTGTCGTCAAAGAAGCGGACCGTAAGTCAATCTACGCACTCGCTACAAACATCAATGAGCTTGCCGGTAAAGCACGTGAAGGCAAACTTGCTGGGGACGACATGAAAGGCGGATCGATCACAATCACGAACATCGGTTCTGCTGGCGGACAATGGTTCACACCTGTCATCAACCACCCAGAAGTTGCGATTCTCGGTATCGGCCGTATCGCTGAAAAAGCTGTCGTTAAAGACGGTGAGATCGTCGCGGCACCAGTCCTCGCCCTCTCATTCAGCTTTGACCACCGCCTCATCGACGGTGCGACTGCTCAAAACGCACTCAACATGGTGAAACGCTTGCTTCAAGATCCAGCACTTCTAATGATGGAGGGATAAGAACATGGTAGTAGGAGAATTCGCACAAGAAACTGATTTGCTTGTCATCGGCGCCGGTCCTGGTGGATACGTCGCAGCCATTCGTGGCGCACAACTTGGCCTCAAAGTCACAATCGTCGAAAAAGGTAACTTTGGTGGCGTTTGCTTGAACGTCGGTTGTATCCCATCAAAAGCGTTGATCACGGCTGGTCACAACTTCCAGCACGCAAAAGGTCACTCGTCAATGGGTATCACGTCTGACAACGTATCAGTCGACTTCACAAAAGTCCAAGACTGGAAACAGTCGGTCGTCAACAAATTGACTGGCGGCGTCAAAGGCCTTTTGAAAGGTAACAAGATTGACATCGTTCAAGGTGAGGCTTTCTTCGCATCTGAAGACACAGTTCGTGTTATCACAGAAGACAGCTCGACTCCTTACAAGTTCAAAAAAGCGATCATCGCGACTGGTTCGACACCAATCGAGATCCCATCGTTCAAATGGTCAAAACGCGTCCTTTCTTCAACTGGCGCATTGGCTCTTCCTGAAGTACCGAAGAAACTTGTCGTCATCGGCGGCGGTTACATCGGTATGGAGCTTGGCACAGCGTACGCGAACTTCGATACAGAAGTCGTCGTCGTTGAAGGCGCAAGCGACATCTTGTCTGGCTTCGAGCCGCAAATGACGCAAATCGTCAAGAAGAAACTCAAACAAAAAGGTAACGTCACGATTCACACGAACGCTCTTGCAAAAGGCGTCGAGGAAACAGAAGACGGCGTAACAGTTAAGTTTGAAGTGAATGGCGAAGAGCAGTCTGTTGAAGCGGACTACGTCCTCGTCACAGTCGGCCGTCGTCCAAACACTGGCGACATCGGTCTCGAAAACGCGGAAGTTAAAATCAGCGACCGCGGCATCATCGAAATCGACGACCAGTGCAAGACGTCGAATGAAAACATCTACGCAATCGGCGACATCGTACCAGGACCACCGCTCGCGCACAAAGCTTCTTACGAAGCGAAAGTTGCAGCGGAGGCAGCTGCCGGTAAGCCATCATACCTCGACTACTCAGCAATTCCAGCGGTCGTCTTCACTGACCCTGAACTTGCAACAGTCGGTTACACAGAGCCACTCGCAAAAGAAGAAGGACTTGAGATCACTGTATCGAAATTCCCATTCGCAGCGAACGGCCGTGCCCTCGCTCTCGACGAGCCAGACGGCTTCATGAAGCTCATCACGCGTAAAGAGGACGGTCTCTTGATCGGTGCTCAAATCGCGGGTACAGGCGCTTCAGATATGATTGCTGAGCTTGGTCTCGCCATCGAAGCAGGCATGACTGCAGAAGATATCGCGCTTACAATCCACGCTCACCCATCACTCGGTGAGATGGCAATGGAAGCGGCAGAAATCGCAATGGGTATGCCAATCCACGTCGTTAAATAAGTCAAAAGCTCTCTCGCTTACTCGCGAGAGAGCTTTTTCACGTAATGAACGGTCCGTTCGACTTCTTGAAAGCCAATCCGTTCATGGAATTGTTGGCTGCCGAGGTTTTCGATTTCCGTATCCGAAGCGAGCTCGTCGCATCCTTTCGACCGGGCGAACGCGGAGGCCGCTTCGACGAGGCGTGTCGCCACGTCCTGCTGCCGCGCGGCTTCGACGACGTAAATCCCTTCTATAAACGCGGTCGGGGAGGTGGAGGTGCCAGGGACATAGTCATGACGGAAGCTGAGCTGACAAAATCCGACCGGTTCATCCGTTTCCGCGATAAAATAGTGCATCTTGCCGGAGCGGATCCCGAGCCGGACCTCAGGGGTCAGTTCAGCAACGGGGGCGTCTGGCCATAGTTGTCGCATGAGAGCTACCAGGACAAGGCAATCTTGTTCATTCGCTTTTCGAATCTTCATCAGTCGTCCTCCTTATGTTTCGTACGTTCAGTATAAAGGAAAATAAAGAATGAAGTGAGAAAGGAGGGAACGATGATGGCGTTCGATGAAGAATTGTTATACACCGTCTCTGAGACGAGCCGCGTCCGATTCACGGGGATCGAGACAGAGACGTCACGTTATGATTTCGGTTTTGTGTACACACATCAATTTATGGGGAAAGTGCTCGTCGTCTGCATGCAGACCGGACAGTCTGCCCTTCTTGACGTCCATGCGCTCGAAGAACCGAGACAGCTCTATCCGATGCTCGGCATCGCCTTGCGAGACACCGGACACGTCGCCGAGTTTTTACGCCTTTGTCTAACTGAAAATGAGACTGAATCCAACCAAACTGAAAATTCACCCCTTGAAAAAATGTAAGCGTTTTCTTATAATGGAACGTAGGGGAAGCAATTCGATCATCATAAGCCACCTTTTCTTCTGATGACACAAAGCGAGCCGGTCCATTGGACCGGCTCGCTTTCGTCTTAGCGGATAGCTTTTGTTTGTTGGATGACTTTAATCATTTGGAGCGACTCGTCTTCTAGACCTTGGACCGGTAGACCGGCCTCGATGTTGGCCATAATATATTCGAGCGTCGATGTCGTGATGAGCTCTCCCGGAATAATGATTGGGATTCCTGGTGGATATACCATGATGAACTCGGCCGAGATGCGTCCGACGGCGTTCTCGAGTGGAATCGTCTCCGTTTCCTCGTAGAAGGCGTCACGCGGGCTGAGCGCGAGTGGCGGGATCTCAGGGAGCATGATCGACAACGAATCGTTTCCAGACTGGTCGTAGACCGATACGACGTCACGCATCCCGTCAATCAACGCTTGAATCGTCGACTCGTCGTCGGCGCTCGTCACGATGAACAAGACGTTCAACAGATCTGACATCTCGACTTCGATGCGGTGCGTCTCGCGCAAGTACTTCTCGACTTCAAAGCCGGTGATCCCGAGCTCGCGGACCGAGACGAGGATTTTCGTCTCGTCGAGCGCGTACGTCGACTCTGAATGGAGTTCGGCGTGACCGTAGACCGACAAGTGCGGCATGTTGTCGATGGCCGTACGAGCCGTACGTGCGAGCGTGAGGGCACGTTCGTTCATCGACTCTCCTTTTGTCGCCAATTGGCGACGGGCCGCATCGAGCGACGCGAGGAGGAGGTAAGACGTCGATGTCGTCGTGATCATCGAGAGCATCGCGTGAATCCGTTCTGATGAGACGAGTCCGCGGCGGACGTTCAAAATGGAACTCCCGGTCATCGAGCCGCCGAGTTTGTGCACACTCGTTGCCGCAACGTCCGCGCCGGCCTGCATCGCCGAGAGCGGGAGTTCGTCGTGGAACGGCAAGTGGACACCGTGTGCCTCATCGACGAGGACAGGTACGTCTTGGGCATGGGCGACGGCGACGATCCGTTCTAAATCACCAGCGATCCCGAAGTAAGTCGGGTTGATGACGAGGACGGCTTTCGTGTCAGGGTGCATCTCGAGGGCGCGTTCGACGGCACTTGCCGTGATTCCGTGGGCGATTCCGTATGTCTCATCATATTCAGGGTGAATGAAGACAGGGTGGGCCCCGGTCAAGACGAGCGCGGACATAACAGATTTATGGACGTTGCGCGGCACAATGATCTTCTCGTTTGGTCCGACGACGCCCATGATCATTGCCATGATGGCGCTTGATGTCCCTTGAACTGAGAAGAACGTCTCGTCGGCACGGAACGCTTCGGCTGCGAGGCGCTCGGCCTCGGCAATCGCCGCTTTCGGATGATGAAGGTCATCGAGCGGGGCGATGTTGATCAGGTCGATCTTCAAAGCGTTCTCGCCGATGAAGTCGCGGAACTCAGGGTCCATTCCTTTCCCGCCTTTATGGCCTGGGATGTGGAATGCGATTGGATTCGTGTCCACGTGCGTGAGCAACGTGTCAAAGAGCGGTGTCTCGAGCTGTGTAGCACCTTTAAGTTTCAATAGTAAGTCCTCCTTGATGCAGTGTGTATATGGGTTGTCGGTTTAAGTTCAATCTCATGTCATTTTAGACGTTTCGTTTTAAAAAACAATGCAACAAAAAAACTATAGTGATTTCTATCCCAACTTGCAATAGTTTTTTTTGTTGATACAATGGTTGTCGAGGTGAAGAATATGCAAATCAACTATCCGATTAATCCGGACTGGACGACGGATGAGCTCATAGAAGTCGTCGAGTTCTATAATCAAGTCGCCCTTGCCAATGAAGGCGGTGTCGACCGCGAAACGTTTTTGGATGCGTATCGGTCGTTCAAACAAATCGTGACATCGAAATCAGAAGAAAAACAACTGAGCGCCGTGCACGACGAACAGACGGGATACTCTACCTATCGTACGGTCCAAGCGGCCTTAAAATCAAATGCAAAGATTATAAAATTGTAACTGCTGGAAAGCATGGGAGAACAGAACAGTTTTCTCATGCTTTTTTTGTTATTTGTCTTTTAAATAGGGTACATATTATTAACAGTTATTTCAGGTTTAGCGTCAGTTGAAATGGGAATATACTCACTAAGATAAAAAATTCAAAATAGTCAGACAATTATCTTTCCTTTTTGAATCTCATCTGATATACTCAATTCAACTCACTAAACCGTAACTTGTAGCCCAACTAAAGGAGTGTGGCATCTCATGAAACAAGTGATCGAGGCATTTAAAAGAAAAGACGCAGAAAAACGGATTCCGGTGCTGCGCTTAGAGATTGATTATGAATTGGCAACTCTCTTCGATGCGATGGCGTCACAAGACGATGCCACTGTCCAGGCTAGCAAGCATCGGTTAGAGAAATATCGCCAAGAACTTTTGCGTCTCGAAGCCTGACCCACAACCACTCATTCAACCAGTATTCCATGCGGATACTGGTTTTTGTTTGGTACAATACATAATAGAGGTGATAAATATGTTGGAATGGTTCGCGATTGACTTGATTAAACAAGCAGGGGAATATATTCGGCAAAAAATCGATGAGAGCTATCGCATCGAACGAAAGACAGGTAAAGGGGATTTGGTCACAGAAATCGATCGAGCCGTCGAACAGTTGATTGTCGACCGTATCCGTGAAACGTACCCCGAGCATCACATTATCGGGGAAGAAGGGATCTCGACAGGACCGGACGACTTGTCCGGAACGGTCTGGTTTGTCGATCCGATCGATGGGACGTTGAACTTCATCCATCAGAAGCGCATGTTCGCCATCTCAGTGGCCGTCATGATCGATGGGGTCGTCGAATACGGCTTCGTCTATGATGTGATGGCGGATGAGCTGTTCGTGGCACGTCGCGGCGTTGGGACGACGCTGAACGGTCGTAAGCTTCCGGCCATCCAAGAACATCATGTCCGTGACGCCTTCCTGAGCATGAACGCGACTTGGGTCACACCGAATCAGCAGATCGCTCCGGAAGTACTCGCCCCAATCGTGCGCGACTCGGTCGGCACGCGGGCCCATGGCGCCGCGTCACTCGAACTTGCGTGGCTCGCCGCGGGTCGGGTCGACGGGTACATCACGATGCGGAATATGCCGTGGGATTATGCGGCTGGAAAACTGCTCGTCGAGGAAGTCGGAGGCAGAGTCGTCTCAATTTACGGGGAACCGGTCCGTTATGACGGGAAGACGTCGGTCCTTGCCGGTAGCGAGACGTTCGTCAAAGATGTCGTCAAACACTATGTCATCGCCAAAGGAGTGGCGCCGGAAGTGAGACCTGATCTTCAGATTGGGATCAACGGCTCCTACGACCGTGTCCGGGACTTGCTCGTCTTGGCCAATCCGAATGAGGCGATGGTGCGTGACCAGTATGAAGCGGGAGAGACATATGAAGCGACGCTCGGCGGAGAACGCGTCGGAGCGTATATGTTGGTGCGGCGCAGTGAAACGCTGCTCGAGCTCGTCAATATCGCCGTGAAGCCGGAGCGGCAAAACCAGACGATCGGACAACGGCTGCTCCAAGACGCGATTCGTCGGGCCGAGCAAAGCGGTGCGAAGCAGATGCTCGTCTGTACGGGCAACTCGAGCATCGTCCAGTTGCGATTTTATCAACAAGCTGGCTTCCGCTTCGACTCGGTCGAGCGCGACTACTTCCCGAGCCATGGTTATCCGCCAATCGAAGAGGACGGGCTCGCCTTGCGTGACCGCATCTGTCTGACACGCGACTTATAAGCGTGTCAGACAGAAGGACAAGCTCATAAACAAGGCCCGGGCGCTTCGCCCGGGCCTTCTGTTATGGACGTCGGTCAGAGAGGACGCGACGGCGTAAGTTGATACCGAAGAACGTGGCGATGCCGCTCAAGGCGAGACTGCCGATGATGATGGCGGCACTTCCTTCGGCCACCCCAATTCCGATGCCGACGAAACCGGCGACGACCGCGGTCGCGATTAAAACGAACATGAGTTGCATGGAGATTCCCCCTTTTTCTCTAGTCTTCTTTATTGTAGTCAAAAATGATGCGTTTGGAAACGTTAACAGTTGATAACACTCGACAAAGGTGGTGGGACGTGTGCTATACTCTTAAAGTTGAATAAAAGATGAAACTTTTTTAAATAAGAGAGGACTAACTACATGAATGTAAGAACTAACCTTCGGAACGTAGCCATCATCGCCCACGTTGACCACGGTAAAACAACGCTCGTCGATGAATTATTGAAACAGTCTGGTACTTTCCGGACAAACGAAATGGTCGCAGAACGCGCCATGGACTCGAACGACATCGAACGTGAGCGCGGAATCACGATTCTCGCGAAAAACACGGCAATCGATTATAAAGATACACGTATCAACATCGTTGATACACCAGGTCACGCCGACTTCGGTGGTGAAGTTGAGCGGATCATGCGTATGGTTGACGGCGTTATCCTCGTCGTCGATGCACGTGAAGGCTGCATGCCACAAACGCGTTTCGTATTGAAGAAAGCACTCGACCAAGGTCTCCGTCCAATCGTTGTCGTTAACAAAATCGACAAGCCGATGGTACGCCCACTCGACGTTGTCGATGAAGTTGTCGACTTGTTGATCGACCTTGGAGCAGATGAAGATCAACTTGAATTCCCTGTCGTCTACACGTCTGCTGTCAGCGGTTCAAGTTCGTTCGATCCTGATCCAGAGAAGCAAGAAGATACCATCACGTACGTGCTCGACACGATTCTTGAGAACACACCGGCACCAATCGATAACTCGGATGAGCCGCTTCAGTTCCAAGTCACGATGCTCGACTATGACAACTACCTTGGCCGGATCGGTGTCGGTCGCGTCTTCCGTGGGAAAATCAAAGTTGGCGAGTCAGTCTCACTTTGCAAAACAGACGGATCAATCAAACAATTGCGCGTCACTAAATTGTTCGGTTACTTCGGCCTCAAACGTGTTGAAATCGAAGAAGCCAAAGCTGGTGACTTGATCGCCATCGCCGGGATGGAAGACATCAACGTCGGTGAGACGGTCACGCCAGTCGGTAAAGAAGAGCCACTTCCGCTCCTTCGCATCGATGAGCCAACACTTCAAATGCGTTTCATGACGAACAACTCTCCATTCGCAGGGCGCGAAGGCGATTTCGTGACGGCACGTAAAATCGAAGAGCGTTTGATGAAACAACTTGAGACGGACGTTTCACTCCGTGTCGAGAACACAGATTCGCCTGACCAATGGATCGTATCAGGACGCGGTGAGCTTCACCTCGGGATCTTGATCGAGAACATGCGTCGTGAGGGCTACGAACTTCAAGTTTCGAAACCACAAGTTATCATCCGTGAAGACGAAGATGGTACGAAAATCGAACCGTTCGAGCGCGTCATCGTTGACGTCCCAGAAGAGTACACGGGTTCAGTCATGGAATCAATCGGTCTCCGTAAAGGTGAACTTGCCAACATGAACACGAACGACAACGGTCAAACACGTATGGAATTCATCGTTCCTTCACGTGGCCTCATCGGATATCGTAACGAGTTCTTGTCAGCGACACGCGGATACGGAATCTTGAACCACACGTTCGAAGAGTACCGTCCGTTCATCTCTGCTGACATCGGCGGCCGCCGCAGCGGTGTCATGGTTTGTATCGAACCCGGTAAGTCGACGGCTTACTCGATCGGTGCCCTTGAAGATCGTGGAACGATCTTCATCGAGCCAGGTGTAGAAGTATACGAGGGAATGATCATCGGTGAATGTAACCGCGACGTCGACCTCGCGATCAACGCTGTCAAAGGCAAACAGTTGACGAACATGCGTGCTTCAGCAAAAGACTCGACACAAGTCTTGAAACGTCCACGCGTCTTCTCACTCGAAGAGTCGCTCACGTTCTTGAACGATGACGAGTACTGTGAAATCACGCCGGAGTCAATCCGTCTCCGTAAAAAAGTCTTGAACAAGAACGAACGCGAGAAAGCTGACAAGCGTCGTAAACTTGGTAAAGAATAAGTCAGAAAAAAAGGGAGCGCCTAGGCGTTCCCTTTTGTTTTGGATAGTGTAGAATGGTTGTGAAGGAAATAAAGGGGGATTATCAGCTTGAAAGCTTCTCAAACGATGGACATCACACAAATCGATGTGCCGTGGATTGCCTCGCTACTTGGCGTCGGCAGTGACGCGAACGACTTCTCGGTCGGGTTTAACGCCTTGATCATCACGGTCATCTTATTGACGATACTCGTGTTTAAATTAGGTTTTGCCAAACAATTGACGTGGTGGAAGTCGCTCGTCGTCTATATGTTGCTCGCACTTGGGGCAGGCACGATGGCGCTCGTCTTCTTCACATGGCCGATTCCAGAAGTTCTCCTTGTCATGGCTGTCGTCTTGGCGATTTACCGGGGCCGCCTTTGGTGGAACCGTCGACAAGGCGTCGAATCACACTGAAAAAATGGACGTTTCGCCCGAGGGCGAAACGTCCATTTTTGATTACCATCTCCGTTTTTGACGGAACGATGGATATAGGTGGAATTGGCCGGTCGCGGCACGCTCCGCGGTTCGCGCGGTGATGCGTTCTTGACACGTCTGGCACATGTACGTTTTAGCAGGTTTATTACGAAGTCGTTTCGCTTCGAACGACCACGAATCAATCGTATCGATTTTGTCACAAAGAGAGCACTTTACGCGCATGGTCTCACCTTCCTCTTCGTTGATTATAGCATGATTTCAGGAGAGAAAAGCAGGGAAAGAGGTTTGTAAGGGCGAATCCATTTCGTATACCCGTTCGGGAGGAGGGGAGTATATGGCGAGCAAAGCCGCGTTCGAACTCTCAAAGGCACAACAAGGTACGTTGAATGATATGCCATTGACATTTTTAACCACATTTGACGAACCGAAACGGTGGCCGATCACCCATGCCATCAGCTGGGTGCAAGCGCCGAATGAAGTAACGATACGTTTCGCCTTGACGAAAAATTCGCATTTGATCACGTTGCTTGGGAATGAACGGACCGCAAGTCTCATCTTTATAGAAGGAGGCCTGGCTTACAGTGTGGCCTTGTCGCATGTGGCCGAGTTCGAGCCAAGCGTGAAGCCGGGATTGCACCTTTGCTTTTTTGAAGGGCACGTTGAAGAAGTCCGTAACGTCTCCTTTTACGGGGCGACATATGGACAACCGGACATCGTCAAGACGTACGATGTCGAAGCAGCAGAAAAGCTGGACCGTGAAGTCAAGGAGAGTTTGAATTCTTGATCACCATCCTATTTTCGAGGGGCGGCAAAGTCTATGAAAAAAACGTATGTGCTCGATACGAACGTACTCTTACACGATCCACTATCCTTGTTCCAATTCGATGAGCACGATGTCGTCATCCCCGCCATCGTATTAGAAGAGCTTGACGGCAAAAAACGCAATATGGACGAGGTCGGACGTAACGCCCGTGAGACGGCGCGTGTACTCGACCAACTCCGCACGACCGGGAAACTGCATGACGGGGTGCCGCTCGAGAATGGCGGTCACTTGTTTGTCGAGATCGGCCATGAACATACCGTCGATTTCCCGTTCGACGTCATGACGAACGATAACCGCATTTTGACCGTGGCGCTCGCCCTGATGAAACAATACGAGCACGACCGGACCCGTAAAGTCGTCGTCGTCTCGAAAGATATACTTGTTCGCGTCAAGGCGGACGCGATCGGTATTGAAGCCGAAGACTATTTGACCGACCATATCGTCGATACGACGAACCTATATGCCGGCTACCGGGAAATCGAGGTCGATCAAGCCGTCATCGATGAATTTTACAAAGTCCGGCAGCTGCCGCTGTCTGCGTTGACGAAAAATCAACTGTACCCGAATTCATTCGTCGTTTTAAAAAGCAACGTCTCGAAAGCGAGCGCAGTCGCGGTCGTCGATGCGCTGCAACCGATCCTTCGTCCGCTCTCCCTAGACGTCGAACACGTTTGGGGCATCCATCCGCGCAACGTCCAACAGCGGATGGCACTCGACTTGTTGCTTCGTGACGATATCCCGTTCGTGACGTTGCTCGGGAAAGCCGGAACCGGGAAGACACTTCTCGCGCTCGCGGCCGGGTTGTCTCTCGTGGAAGACGAGCGTCGTTTCAATAAGCTTGTCGTCGCCCGTCCGGTCGTCCCAATGGGGAACGATATCGGCTACTTGCCGGGGGAGATGGAAGAGAAGCTGCGGCCTTGGATGCAACCGATTTACGATAACTTAGAGTTTTTGTTTAATGCCAATTCGAAAGACGAGCTCGGGAACATCTTGGCCGGCATCAAATCGATTCAGCTCGAGGCGCTCACGTATATCCGTGGCCGCAGCATGCCGGACCAGTTCATCATCATCGATGAGGCCCAGAACTTGACGAAACACGAGATCAAGACGATCCTGACCCGCGTCGGGGAGAATTCGAAAATCGTCCTCGTCGGCGACCCGTATCAAATCGATCACCCATATTTGGATGAATATTCGAACGGTCTCACGTACGCCGTCGAACGGTTCAAAGGGCAAAACGTATTCGGCCACGTCCAACTCATCAAAGGGGAGCGCTCGTCGCTCGCCCGGTTGGCAGCCGATTTACTATAACGAAAAACGCCGAGCGGCTGCTCGGCGTTTATTTCGTATTCGGATGAAGTGCCACTTGCACGTTCGATTTTTCGAGCAAGGCGTTCGTCAACATAATCAAACCGGTCACGATGAAGAGGGCGGAGAAGCCGAAATGCGCGACGACTTGAGACCCGAACAACGGTCCGAGCAGGTTACCCATGAACTGGGCCGACTGATTATAAGAGAAGATGCGCCCGGCCGCTCGGCTCGGCGTGTGTTGTCGCAAAAGCGACTGCACGGACGGCATGAGCGCCGCGGTGGCAAAACCGAGGCCGAATCGCAACACGACGAGTTGCGTCGTCGACGTCACGAACGCCTGTGGAATCAAAAAGGCACTATAGACGATGAGCGCCCAAAACAATATGCGTTCAGCCCCGTACCGGTCCGATAGCCGCCCGAGCCGCTGTGCGGAAATGAGCGCGGCCACACCCGGTGCCGAGGCGACGATGCCGGCGATAAAGGCGAGCGATGTCGTATACGGGTTCAATTCCCGGACATACAGTGTCAGTAACGGACCGACCGACTGCGTCGAGAAGGTGATTAAAAACGTCGTTAAAAAGAGACTTAAGATCAGTTGCGGATGGCGGAGCGAGGCGATGATCGATTTGGTCGAATCTAGCCGTTCGCGCGCCACCGGGACGAAGTCCTCTTTGACGAACACGAGTGTGATGATGAACGTGATAAATAGGGCACTGCCGGTCAAGAGAAAAACGGGTCGAAGCCCAATCCAGTCGGCGAGGAGTCCTCCAATCAATGGACCGAGGAGTCCGCCGGTGATGCCACCGGTCGACAAGGTACCGAGCGCCCAGCCACTTTTCTCTTTTGGCGTTTGTGAAGCGACGAGGGTGATCCCTGCCGAGATGAACCCGGAGACGGCACCCATGAGGAGCCGAAGCCCGACGAGTTGATACACGTCTTGGACGAAACTGATGAGCGTCATCACGACAGCCATGCCGAGACTTGCCCGAATGAGCATCAGTTTGCGGCCTTTTTGGTCGGCGAGCCTTCCCCAGAGCGGGGAGACGATGGCGGCCACGAGGAATGTGGCCCCGAAAGCGACGGCTGACCAGGTGACGACGTGATCGGGATTCGTGACCCCCAGCTCTTCGATAAATAAGGGGAGGAACGGTAAGACGAGGCTCATCGAGGCCGCCGTCAAAAAGCTACCAATCCAAACGATGATTAAGTTTTTCTTCCATAAAGGATACGTAAGCGTCACGACCTTTCAAACATGAAGTTTTTCCATAACCTATATGTTACACTTTGTGAAGTAAAAAGTCCAAAAAAATGAGAAGGCGCTATGGCCTTCTCGATCAAGCTTCTGTTCGCACTGCGATATGGTGGACGCCGCGCAAAACTTGCTGATTATGCAAGACGTATACCGGGCCGTCCGTGAGCACTTTCCCGTCCTTCGAGAACTGTAGATAGACGGTGCGCGCCTCATCGATTGGTAGCGTGAGCACCGATTCCCCATAAAAGCTGACGTGTGTCGCCGTAGCGATTGGTTCAGCGTTTTGCAGGAACGGAGCGAACGGCATCGCGAACGAGTCGCGAAGCGCCGCGTCTTTATCGGCCCGAGTCATCGGTTTATTGTGGTCGACACGTGTCCCTTGTGTCAAGCCGTCGTCCCATGCCTTCCCCATCTTGGCATAATACGCTTCATTATCATTCTCAACCGCGCGGTCGAGTTCCTCGATGTTCCGCTTGCGGTCGTCGAAAATCCATACGGTCGGGTCGATCGTCAACGCGTGACGAACCGCTCCGTCTAGTGGAAAAATCATTGATACGCCCCCTTTATTCACGATACACTGTACATTATACAGCTCTTCCGGGGAAAAAGGGAAACTGCGAGAAACTCGTAGTGAATCCAGACTGTTCATTGAATTATGATGAAATATAATGTACAGTTGAGTTATGACAAACAGTCTGTCATTGTACGGAGGAGGGGTCGTAGTGGCGACAAATTTGGCTGCAGTCCAACGGGAGCAAGCGCTTCAACTATTAGAGGCAGACGCTGAAAAAATCCGTTGTTTGATTGAAGTGCAGTTAGAAAACCTAAAAATGCCGAAGTGCCCGCTTTATGAAGAGGTGCTTGATACACATATGTTCGGTCTATCACGCCAAATTGATTTTGCGGTCCGTCTTGGACTCATTTCAGACATTGAAGGTAAAGGACTGCTCGATTCATTGGAACAAAAGCTGTCCGCCCTCGCGGAAGCTTCAGATTTATGAACCTTATACTCAAACTGTGCAAGCGGCGCTGTTTGAGTATTTTTTTATAATGGGTCAAGGATTGTTGTACATAAGGAAGTGAAAACATGAAAACTCGGTTTCGGTACTTTGATTTCTCACTGTTCATTGCGGTGCTCATGCTTGTCGGAATCAGCTCGATCATGATTTACAGTGCGAGCGTATGGAATCGCGGGGATTACGCGAACAGCGGTTTGTTCTATCGGCAACTCTTCTACGCCGGACTCGGGATTGTCGTCTATTTGATTGCGACGATGTTCCGCTATGAGAACTTTCGAAAACCAAATATTTTGTACGGCCTCTATTTCGTATCGGTCGTGCTCTTGTTCATCACGTGGGCGATGATACCGCTCAACGGGGCGCGGGCGTGGCTCATCATTGGCGGATTCACGATGCAACCGGTCGAGATCGCCAAGTTCGTGTTGATTTTATTGCTCGCGAACTATTATCACCAGCTGTGGAACAATGAACTGAAAGGGTTGCCGGGACGACTCGGCCGAGCCGCGATCACGAAAAAAGGATTACGGGCCCAAGCCGGTGCCTTCTTCGTGATTCCGGTCATCTATTTCTTTCTCCCGTATGCGATTGCCATCAACGGCCAACCGGATATGGGGGGGTTGTTCGTTCTCGGCGCCATCATGTTCCTCATGTGGCTCGCTGTCGGGGCGCCGCTCCGAATCATCATCCCGTCGGTGCTCGCTGGGATTGGGGCCGTCTATTTGATGTTCACGACCATCTTCTCGGAAAACCAGCGCAGTCGAATCGAAGTCGTCTTCAATCCGTTCATGGACCCTGAAGGCTATGGTCACCAATTGCTCATGTCGATCATCTCGATTGTACATGGTGGGTTGACCGGTGTCGGTCTCGGCAACAGTTATCAGAAGTATGGGTATCTGCCCGAACCGGAGACGGACTACATCATGTCCATCATCGCGGAAGAGCTCGGTTTTGTCGGTGTCGTCGTCGTCCTCGTCCTGCTCTTTTTCATCGCGTTCCGCGCCGTCAATATCGCTAACCATAGCGATAGTCACTTCGCGATGTTCGTTTCATTCGGCATCGCTGCCCAAATCATGGTCCAAACCGGGATCAATATCGGGGCGATGTCGGGCTGGTTCCCGGGGACGGGGGTCACGCTTCCGCTCGTCAGTTACGGCGGGACGTCACTCATCATGACGATGGGCATTCTCGGAGTGCTCAGCAGCATCTCGATGCGAAACCGGCACCGGGAAGCGACAAGACGGGCTGAGATTCGTGAGAAGTCAGCCGAAAACGTGCAAGGTTCATCGTTACATGTTGTCAGGTAAGAAGGTTCGAACTACTTAAATGGGGGGATTTATGTTGAAACCAATTAGCAAATTACTTGTAGCCAACCGTGGAGAAATCGCCATTCGTGTATTTAGGGCAGCCACTGAACTAGGAATGCGCACAGTCGCCGTTTATTCACAAGAAGACAGCGGCTCGTTACACCGCTTTAAAGCGGACGAGGCATATTTGATCGGTCTCGATAAAAAGCCGATTGACGCCTATCTCGATATCGAGGACGTGATTCGAATCGCGAAACAGTCGGGGGCTGACGCGATTCACCCAGGATACGGTTTCTTATCTGAGAACATCGAGCTCGCACGTCGTTGCCGCGAAGAAGGTATCATCTTCGTCGGTCCGAATGAATCGCATCTTCATGCGTTCGGGGATAAAGTTCGGGCCCGTCAAAGTGCGATCGCGGCCGGACTCCCGGTCATTCCAGGTTCAAACGGACCGCTCACATCATACGAAGACGCGCTCGAGTTTGCGAACGAGCACGGGTTCCCACTCATGGTCAAAGCGGCGATGGGCGGAGGCGGCCGCGGGATGCGTGTCATCCGTACGGAAGCCGAGATGAAAGATTTGATTGAACGTGCCAAGTCAGAGGCGAAGCAAGCGTTCGGTTCAGACGAAGTGTACATAGAAAAATTAGTGGAGCGTCCAAAACATATCGAGGTTCAGATTCTCGGGGACGATCACGGTAACATCATTCATTTGTTCGAACGTGACTGTTCGGTCCAACGTCGACATCAAAAAGTCGTCGAGGTCGCACCGTGTGTGACGTTGTCTGAGGAATCGCGCCAAGCGATTTGTGACGCGGCGGTTAAGCTCATGCGCTACGTCGGCTACATCAACGCCGGGACGGTCGAGTTCCTCGTCACGGAAGACGAGTCGTTCTACTTCATCGAGGTCAACCCGCGCATCCAAGTCGAGCACACGATCACAGAGATGGTGACCGGCTTCGATATCGTGCAGACCCAGCTCATGATCGCGCAAGGTGAGTCGCTCCACGGCGACGTCATCCATATGCCGAAACAAGAAGACATCAAATTGCTCGGTTACGCGATCCAGTCACGTGTCACGTCAGAAGACCCGGGCAACAACTTTATGCCGGACACGGGCAAAATTATGGCGTACCGCTCTCCGGGCGGCTTCGGGGTCCGACTCGACGGCGGGAACGCTTACGTCGGGGCCGAGATTTCACCGTATTATGACTCGCTTCTCGTGAAGCTGTCGACACACGGCATGACGTTCGAACAGGCGGCTTCGAAAATGGTCCGTAACTTGAACGAGTTCCGGATTCGCGGCATCAAGACGAACATTCCGTTCTTGATTAACGTGATGAAGCACCAGAACTTCATCAGCGGTGACTACAACACGTCGTTCATCGACGAGACGCCAGAATTGTTCGTCTTCCCGAAACGGAAAGACCGCGGAACGAAGTTGCTCAACTATATCGGCGACGTCACCGTGAATGGATTCCCGGGTGTCGGATTGAAAGATAAGCCGATTAGCCGCTCGGTCCGGATTCCGCAAGACCTTCCGGCTGAAGCCAAACCAGGTACGAAACAGATTTTGACGGAGCTCGGTCCGGACGGCCTTGCCGATTGGATCAAACGTCAACCTGAACTGTTGTTGACGGATACGACGATGCGAGACGCGCACCAGTCGCTTCTTGCGACGCGGATGCGGACACAAGACATCGTCAATATCGCCGAACCGACGAGTAAACTCATGCCAGAGTTATTCTCGGTCGAGGCATGGGGCGGGGCCACGTTCGACGTCGCCTATCGTTTCCTCTCGGAAGACCCATGGGTTCGCCTCATGCGGCTCCGCGAGAAGATGCCGAACGTCTTGATTCAAATGTTGCTTCGCGGCGCCAACGCGGTCGGGTATAAAAACTATGCCGACAACGTCATCGAACAGTTCGTCCATGAGGCGGCCTATGCGGGTGTCGACGTGTTCCGGATCTTCGACAGCTTGAACAACCTCGAGTCGATTCAACTTGCGATCGACGCGACGTTACCGACAGGAAAAGTCGCGGAAGCGGCCGTTTGTTATACAGGCGACCTGTACGATGGCAACCGTCCGAAGTACCACTTGCCGTACTATGTCGATTTGGCGAAGAAACTCGAAGCGAGCGGGGCTCATATTCTTGCGATTAAAGACATGGCCGGTCTGCTCAAGCCAGAGTCGGCGTACGCGCTCGTCTCAGCCTTGAAAGATGCCGTCGACTTGCCGATCCACTTGCACACGCATGACGCTTCCGGCAACGGAATCTTCACGTATGCCCGGGCGACGGATGCGGGCGTCGACATCGTCGACGTGGCTGCGAGCTCGATGTCAGGCATGACGTCACAACCTTCAGGCGGCAGCTTGATTTATGCGCTCGATCACCATGAACGTCAACCGAAAATCGATGCGAAGCATTACGAGGTCATCAGCGACTACTGGCAAGACGTGCGTCATAACTATGAGCCGTTCGAAAGCGATATGCGTGCCTCGAACCCATCGGTTTATGAGCATGAGATGCCAGGCGGTCAGTATTCAAACTTGCAACAACAAGCGAAAGCGGTCGGTTTAGGCGACCGTTGGAGTGAAGTGAAAGCGATGTACGCCCGCGTCAACATGTTGTTCGGCGATATCGTCAAAGTGACGCCATCGTCAAAAGTTGTCGGGGACATGGCACTGTTCATGGTCCAACATAACTTGAACGAACAAGATGTGGTCGAGCGGGGTCACCAACTCGACTTCCCAGACTCGGTCGTCGAAATGATGCGCGGTGAGCTCGGAACGCCTCCAGGCGGATTCCCGACAGACGTGCAACAAGCCATCTTGAAAGGCGAAAAACCGCTCGACGTACGTCCGGGTAAACTGATCGAACCGTATGATTTCAAGGCGGCGCAGACGAAGTTGTTCGAGAAGCTCGAGCGCCCGGTGACGGACTTCGAACTGCTCTCGAACGCGTTGTATCCGAAAGTGTTCGAGGATTACGTCACCCATTCGACGACGTATGGCGATGTATCCGTCCTCGACACGTTAACGTTCTTCTACGGCTTGAACGTCGGAGAGACGATTCAAGTCGAGATCGAGACCGGGAAGACGCTCATCATCAAACTCGTTCAAATCAGTGCGGCGAACGAGGACGGTATCCGTATTGTCTCGTATGAGATGAACGGGGTACCGCGTGAAATCGAAATCAAAGACGTGAACGTGAAGTCGGCGACGACGAGCCGACCGAAAGTTGATCGGACGAACCCGAAACAAGTTGGTGCTTCGATGCCGGGATCGGTGTTGAAAGTGCTCGTCGAACCTGGTAGCCGTGTCCATCGCGGGGAACAGCTCCTCGTCACGGAAGCGATGAAGATGGAGACGACGGTCCAAGCCGCTCAAGACGGTGAAGTCAAAGCGGTCCATATTAAAGAAGGCGACACAATCCAAAGTGACGACTTATTGATTGAGTTTGTATAATGGAAAGAAGCATAGCGCGGCTATGCTTCTTTTTTAGATAGGAGTGGGAGAGATGAGACGAGTCTGTTGGTTTCGATCGGATTTTCGATTGACTGATAATCATATGTTACACCGGGTATTGAAAGACGCTGCTTCAGGCGATGAATTGGAGTTCGTCTTTTGGCTCAATCCGAACTATTGCGAGCCGTTCGAGACGCGGCACGATTACTTTTTCGCGACGATGCGACAATTTATGGGTGAGCTCAAGGAGAACGGCCTCGGCCTGCGTGTCATCGTCGCCGACACGGCCGAAGCGTTCGTCGAAGCGCTCGGTCAGTTTGACACGCTGTACTTCAACGCTGAGTATGTTGAACCGTTCAAGCAGCGCGACGATGCCGTCATCGAGGCGCTCGGGCAAGACGTCAAAGTCATCCGTCTGCTCGATCGGCATTTGTTTGCCCCGAACGCGTTCACGAAAAAAGACGGCGACCCTTACAAAGTGTATACGCCGTTCAAAAAGGCGGCCTACGCCGAAACGCCGCCCGCACCGTATGATGTCGATGTGACAGCGCTGAAGCAACTCGTCGCGACCGAACATGTCGTGCCTGCTGAGTTACGGCGTCAGTTCGACCGGTGCGAGCGTTCGTGGAAAGCGCTCGGAGAAGCGGCCGCGAAACGACGTTTGCATGACTTTGTCGCCAACCGGATCGACGCCTACAATGAGGACCGCGATATCCCGGCGATCGCCGGCACGAGCCGGCTCTCTCCATATCTACGGACCGGGGTGTTGTCGATCCGCACCGTGGCGGAAGCGGTGCTGTCGGCGCCGAAATCGAGCGGACGCGACACGTATTACGATGAGCTGTTATGGCGCGAATTTTATTATATGGTCATGGTTCAATTCCCGGGACTGAAAGACCGTCCGTTCAACGACAAGTATAAGCATCTCGACTGGGAAGACGATGCCGAGAACTTTCAGGCGTGGTGTGAGGGGAAGACAGGTTACCCGATCGTCGACGCGGCGATGCGGCAACTGAACGAGACAGGTTGGATGCACAACCGGCTCCGGATGATCGTCGCCTCGTTCTTGTCGAAGCATCTGATGATCGACTGGCGGAAAGGGGAACGCTATTTCGAACAGAAGCTGATCGACTATGAAGCAGCCTCGAATATCGGGGGTTGGCAATGGGCGGCTTCGGTCGGGACGGATGCGGTTCCGTACTTCCGCATCTTCAATCCGACGACGCAATCCGAGAAGTTTGATACCGAAGGGACGTTCATTCGGAAGTATGTGCCTGAACTCGCCGACCTCGACAAAAAGTCGATTCACTTTCCCGACCTCAGCGAGCGGGACGGATACATCGACCCAATCATCGACCATAAGGAAGCGCGGGCCCGAGCGCTCGAACGGTTCAAGGATGCACAGTAAATAGGCATAGAAAAAAGGAGCGATGAACGTCGCTCCTTTTCGTGTGTTCGATTAAACTGATTTTTGTCGAGCGGACGCGGTCGTCTGCTTCTGACTCCGATACGCATGATATGCCAAGTACGAGACAATCCCGAAATAGCAGGTAATCAAGAACGCGTGGAGGAGCGGTACGTATGTGGCATGTCCCCCAAGGACAATCCACGCCCCCGTGCCGACTTGGAGCAAGATGAAGAACAAGGACGCCCACATCCCGGTCTCGACGAGTCGATTCGTCTCCCGTCGCGCCAAGTACAACACGTACAGCGTATAGAAGACGAGCAGTCCCGCCATGATGCGGTGTCCCATTTGGACGTACGACTCGAACGTCCACGCGTTCTGGTCACAGATTGGCCAGCCCACGCACGCATACGTCGCGCCGAGGTGACGGACATAAGCACCCGTGTAGACGACGACCATCGTATAGATCGTCAAGCCGTAAAGGTGAATCTTCAACCGTTCGGAGACGGCCCGATGCAGACGTTCTCCTTCGAACAAGAGAATCGTCAAAATGAGAAGCGACGCGAACGAGACGAGCGAGATGCCGAAGTGGAGCGCGAGAATCGCGTCCGACTGTTGCCAGATGACGGCACCGGCGCCGATGATGGACTGGATGAGCATAAAGATGAACGCGAGGAACGCGAACACTTTGACGTCATAGCGGTTTTTGACGACCGCGAACGTCCAAACCGTCAATGCGATGATGAGGAGTCCTTCGATGCCGGAGACGACACGGTGACTGTACTCGATCATCGTCTCGACGCTCGGATTGGTCGGAATCAGTTTCCCGTGGCAGAGCGGCCAGTCTGTACCGCACCCGTCGCCGGAGTCGGTCTTCGTCACGGTTCCACCCATGATGAGAACGAGCATCATCCCGAGCGTGACGAGTGCTGAAAATAGTGCGAGTTTTTTATGCATTCGTTTCCACCTGCTTTTGAGAAAAATCACTAGAATTGTGCCTTGTCAGTTTACATTTTTTTCGCCATACTTATTATACGGCTTTACGTTGTAAAAACGAAACGGAAAAGCTTGCAATCGCTATCAAAATCGTTATTCTAGTATTAGCGTAGCGTTTTTACTGTGACAATTATCACACGTCTGTCACAAAAAACTAGCTATTTTACAAGCATAAACGACGTATTCTTTTTGAAAATATGGTATCTTTGTTATGAGTTAGGTGAACTTTGTTCATATTGTGTTTTTTCTGTGAAAAGAATACGAGGATTTCGTGATTAGTAGGGGGGGTCAGTATGACAAAAGTCAACCCAGGGACAATGGCAGAAGTAGAATATACAGAATCCGCCTCGTTCCGCGACTATGTTGCTCTGGCAAAAATGGGAATCGTCCGCGCCAATCTTTTGTTGGTGTTCGCCGGTTTCTTTGTAGCAGCAACATATCAGAGTGATACGCCAGTACTTTATTTGTTTGAAGTTTGGCCACAACTCTTATTAACGATGTTAGGAAGCGCGCTCGTCATCTCCGGGAGTTGTTACCTAAACAACTTCGTGGACCGTGATATCGATTACTTGATGGGACGTACAGACAACCGACCAAGTGTCACCGGGAAAATTTCGGGAGAACGGATTTTGCTCCTTGGATTAACGCAACTCGCGATCGGGACATTGCTCTTATTGATCGTGTCGTATGTGGCAGCAGTCTTCGGTTTAATCGGGGCATTTTTTTATGTCGTCATTTATACGATGTGGCTTAAACGAACGCACACGTTGAACACAGTCGTCGGCAGCATCTCCGGAGCGGTACCACCGCTCATCGGTTGGGCAGCCATCGATCCCGCGCTTCATATCGATGCGTGGCTCATGTTCCTCGTCATGTTCTTGTGGCAACCGCCACACTTCCTCGCGCTCGCCATGCGGCGTGTCGAGGAGTATCGAGCGGCCGGCATTCCGATGCTACCGGTCGTCAACGGCTTTGCGATCACCAAGCGCCAAATCATTTGGTGGATCGCGACACTCATTCCAGCGTCGCTCTTGTTCTTGCATTACGGTTTGATCTACGTGATCGTCGCGGCCGGTCTTGGGGGCTACTGGTTATATCTCGGCTTGAAAGGTTTCAAGGCCGAAGATGAGATCAAGTGGGCAAACAAAATGTTCTTTTATTCATTGATTTATTTAGTCGTGTGGATTGTCACGCTGGTATTTACGGCACTTTGATAGTCGCACTCACTATATAGAAACCATTGCACATCATTTTGGGAGAAAGTGGGGATTGTTGTGAAATCATTTAAGAAGCTTCTGTTTGGCATCGTCCCGATGATGATGTTCGCACTACTGTTATCAGGGTGCGGCGTAGAGGGATTGTCTGCATTGAAGCCGATGGGAGAGGGAGCTGAGATTCAGCTTCGTATCATTCTCATCAGTTTGGCAATCATGCTCTTTGTACTTGTCATCGTAACGATTATTTACGTGTACGTGCTCATGAAATTCCGTCGGAAAGATGAATCAATTCCGAAGCAAGTCGAAGGAAGCAGCACGCTCGAAATGATTTGGACAGTCGTTCCAATCATTTTATTGATCATTCTCGCTGTTCCGACGATCACAACGACAGTCGAGCTCGCAAAAGCGAAAGAAGCGAAAAAAGAAGAAGAAATCAATGTCACGGCCAACCTTTACTGGTGGGAATTTGAATATCCGAACGCAGGCGTGGTCACGGGTCAAGAACTCGTCATCCCAGTCGGTAAGCGTGTCGGCATCAACTTGACATCGAAAGACGTCATTCACTCGTTCTGGGTACCGGCCTTGTCAGGTAAGACGGATACGAACCCAGGCCTTGATAACGAAATGTGGTTGCATGCAAATGAGCCAGGTACGTTCTACGGGAAATGTGCCGAGCTTTGCGGACCTTCACACGCACTCATGGACTTCAAAGTCATCGCACTCGAGCAAGAAGAGTACGACCAATGGCTCGAAGACATGAAAGCACAGCAGGACGCAAACACAGAAAACCTCGTTGCAGATAACCAAAACTTGACGACAGGCGAAGCCGTGTACGTCGAGAGCTGCTTGAGCTGTCACGGTGGCGGGAAAGTCGCGCCGAGCTTGACGAACTTTGGTGATCGCGAATGGTTGGCGGGCTACCTCGAAAACAACGAAGAGAAGTTGAAAGAATGGATTCGCGACCCACAAGAATTGAAACAAGGCGCGCTCATGCCTGGCTTCGGTGAAGGCCAAATCAGTGATGAAGAGTTAGATGCACTCGTTGACTTCTTGTACGATCAGAAGATTGACTAACGGGAAAAGGGGGACTTCACGTGGCACAGACCACTGCTATGCAGCAACCGCGTAAATACAATGGCATCATGGATTGGGTTACGACGGTTGACCACAAAAAAATCGGTATTTTGTATTTGTTCTCAGGAATCTTCTTCCTCCTTCTCGGTGGAATTGAAGCTTTACTTATTCGTTGGCAACTCGTTCGTCCGATGAACGACTTCGTCAGCGGCGAAACGTTCAACCAATTGATCACGATGCACGGGACGACGATGATCTTCCTAGCGGCCATGCCGATGCTATTCGGATTTATGAACGCCGTCGTACCGCTACAAATCGGGGCACGCGACGTCGCGTTCCCGTTCATTAACTCACTTGGTTTCTGGTTGTTCTTCTTCGGTGGTGTCATGCTGAACCTTAGCTGGTTCTTCGGCGCTGCACCGAACGCAGGGTGGACGGCGTACGCGCCGCTCTCGACACAACCTGAAGCATCAGGGGTCGACTTCTACGCCCTCGGTCTTCAAATCTCAGGTTTCGGTTCACTCATGGCCGGGATTAACTTCCTCGTCACGATTTTGAACATGCGTGCACCAGGCATGAAACTCATGCGGATGCCGCTCTTCACGTGGACGACGTTCGTCGCTTCGGCGTTGATCGTCTTCGCGTTCCCGCCGCTCACAGTCGGCTTGTTCATGTTGATGTTCGAGCGCTTGTTCGGTGCCGTCTACTTTGATCCGGCAGCCGGCGGTAACGTCGTCATCTGGGAACACCTTTTCTGGATCTTCGGACACCCGGAAGTATACATCTTGATACTCCCTGCGTTCGGTATTTTCTCGGAAATCATTCCGACATTCGCTCGTAAACGTCTGTTCGGTTACACAACGATGGTCTTCGCAACGATGCTCATCGGTTTCCTCGGATTCATGGTTTGGGTCCACCACATGTTCACGGTCGGTCTCGGACCGGTCGCCAACTCGATCTTCGCTGTCGCCACAATGGCCATCGCCGTTCCGACAGGGGTCAAGATCTTCAACTGGTTGTTCACGCTATGGGGCGGACAAATCAAGTTCAACGTCGCGATGCTCTACTCGGTCGCATTCATTCCATCGTTCCTCGTCGGGGGGATGACAGGGGTCATGCTTTCGGTCGCACCGGCCGACTATCAGTATCACGATAGTTACTTTGTTGTCGCTCACTTCCACTACGTTATCGTAGGTGGGGTTGTCTATGGTCTATTCGCAGGACTTTACTACTGGTTCCCGCTCATGTTCGGCAAAGCGCTCTCTGAGAAGCTTGGCTACTGGCAGTTCTGGTTGTTCTTCATCGGGTTCCACTTGACGTTCTTCCCGCAACACTTCCTCGGATTGTTCGGGATGCCACGCCGCGTCTTCACATACCTTCCTAACCAAGGGTTTGAGACGATGAACTTACTGTCGACGATCGGTGCCTTCTTCATGGGTGTATCGACAATCATCTTGCTCGTCGCTGTTGTCAAGGCATTCTTGTCGAAGCAACGCGTCAAGCCAGACCACTGGGAAGATGGACGTACATTGGAGTGGACGCTTCCTGTACCGACACCAGAGTACAACTTTGCACAAACACCGCTCGTCAAAGGTCTCGATACGTTCTGGCTCGAGAAAATGGCGGGCAACAAACGGGTCTCTGTCGCTGAACCAGTAGCAGATATCCACATGCCGAACAACTCGTTGATTCCATTCTTCATGTCACTCGGTCTTTTCATCGCCGGACTTGGAGCGATCTTCCAAATGGATAACGCGGTTGTCGGTTGGTCACTCATCGTGATCGGATTACTCATCACATTCGTGTCGATGTTCCTCCGTTCATGGATCGACGACCATGGCTTCTATATTCCAAAATCACAGATTGAAGCGGATTTGAAAGCGATTCGTGAGAAAGGAGACCAATAAATGGCACATGCAGTCGAAAAACACCCGGTGACCGGTATTCCGGCCAATCCAGAGAAAGCCACGCTGGAAGGGAAAAATAAATATGTGGCCTTCTGGTTCTTCCTCGGTGGAGAGACTGTTCTCTTCGCCTCGCTATTCGGAACGTACGTCGGTCTACTGAACTCTGGTGCGCCAGAGGAACTTCGTTCGTACAATATCTTTGAGATGGGGCTCGTCTTCTTGATGACGATGCTCCTCCTCACAAGTTCGCTCACAAGCGTTCTCGCCATGATGAACATGAAAGCGAACAATCCAGGCCGCATGAAGTTTTGGTTGGTCGTCACGCTTCTCCTCGGGGCTGGATTCCTTGGAGCAGAGATTTATGAGTTCATCCACTACTACCACATCGGTCACACGTTCACATCGAGCGCGTTCGGATCTGCGTTCTATACGCTCGTCGGATTCCACGGCGCACACGTCACGTTCGGTCTCCTTTGGATCACGACGCTGTTGATTCGCAACTGGAACCGTCCAATCGATGTGTACAACGCACCGAAGTTCTACGTGTCGAGCCTGTACTGGCACTTCATCGACGTCGTATGGGTTTTCATCTTCTCAATCGTCTACCTCTTAGGGATGGTGAGCTAATATGGAAAAACAACCAATGAACGAAACGCACAAACAGTTAGAACTTGAAGTAAAAGCCGAATCAAGACGCGAGTATCAACTTCAGTTGATCAGCTTCGCGATGATGATTTTGCTCACATTCGTCGCGTTCGGCGCCGTATACGCTGAACTCATGCCGGTGTGGGCGGCAGGTGGCTTCTTGATCATCCTCGCCATCATCCAAGTGTTCTTGCAGCTTTATATCTTCATGCATATGAACAACCGTGGCAACACGTGGATCGTCGGAATGATGTGGCTCGGCATCTTTGTCGCCATCATCACGGTCGCGGCCCTTCGCTTGCTCATTTGGTAAATGTGACAAAGGATTGAACATCTGTGGAAACATAGATGATTCAGTCCTTTTTGCTTTACTTCAAAAATAAAGGAATAGTAATCTTGAAGTGAACGGTTTCATCGGTTTGGGAGAGAAAGAAAAGGGGTGAAGGGATGCTCTGGAATACATCAGAGCTACTCAAACAGTTCGATTGGACGACGCTTTGGAGTCCATGGTTCGGATTGTTGATGGTAGGGTTGTACGTCCTCTATGCGGTCGTCACAGAGAGCATGGCGAAGCGAGGGTACGAGTCGACCACGTTGCTACAAAAGTTCAGCATGTTATCCGCTATTTTATTGTATTACATCGGTTTCGGTAGCCCGGTCGATGTGCTCGCGCATATCATCTTCTCGGTGCATATGTTACAGATGGTGCTCGTCTACGTGCTCGCACCGGCGCTCGTCGTGTACGGGATGCCATATTGGGTGTTTGAAAAATTATTTAGCTATAAGGTGATTGGGCCGACGCTCAAATTTATGACAAAACCTTTGATCGCACTCGTTTTGTTCAATGCATTATTCACGTTCTACCATATGCCATTCATTTTTGACTACGTGTTGACGAACTATGGTGTGCATCGCATCTTCCACGGCGCTCTCGTCGTCTTCAGTTTGACGATGTGGTATCCGGTCATTGCACCATTCCTCTCGGAAGAAGAGGAAGGCATGTCTGATTTGAAGCGGATGGTATACATCATCGCGAACGGGGTGTTGTTGACGCCGGCGTGTGCGTTCATCATCTTCAGCCAAGGCATCTTGTATGACGCCTATACAGACGCAGAAACGTTTGCGACCGTGCTCGGCTACTGTATGCCGAACGGGGACGTATCCGGCCTTGATTTGAACGCGCTCATGGGCGCGACGAACAGCGCCCTTGAAGACCAACGCTTCGGTGGGGTATTGATGAAGCTCGGTCAAGAAGTTGTCTACGGTTTCTTCTTCGGCTGGACGTTCTTCGGCTGGGTGCGCCGGACAAAATCGCTTGCGCTCGATGAAGGCATGTCGTTCACACCGCAAGAACCAAAAGAGAAAAAATGAACTAAGTCAAAGGGGAAACTACGATGAACTATCTTGCCTTGATCAGTGTGACATTCATTGTCATCAGTGCTATTTTAGTCGCAATCGGATGGACGATCATCGCGCGTGATCGTCGCAACGTCGACAAACATAAAAAAGTCATGACGGCTGCCGCGATTGCCGCGACAACATTCTTCATTCTTTACGTCTCGCGTACGATTTTTGTCGGCAATACCGCCTTCGGCGGACCTGATTCAGTGAAGCCATACTACTTGGCGTTCATGATCTTCCATATCTTACTCGCGACGACAGGCGGGGTCCTCGGCTTGATCACGCTTTACCTCGGCTATAAAAACAAAGTCGAGAAACACCGAAAAATCGGACCGAAAGCTTCGGTCGTCTGGTTCTTTACGGCAATCACAGGGGTGACGGTATACGTCCTCCTCTACGTCGCCTATGACCCAGGTGAGACGACGAACGTCTTCCGTGCCATTATCGGTGGGTGAATCGAGAGAGGGGGAAGAGGATGAAACGGAATAGCTATATGACGGTCGGTTTGACGGTCGCCATTTTGGTGGCAATCGGCGTGGCCTCGTACTTCTTATTCTTTAAAGAAGAGGACTTGCCCGTCATCCAAGAGCCGACCCCGTTCACGTTGACGAACGCGCTCGACGGTCAGTCGTACAATTCGGACAACGGTAAAGTTAAAATCGTCACGTTCTTTTACACGAACTGCCCGGACATTTGTCCGCTCACGTTGCGCGACTTCATGAAGCTCGAGCAAGAGCTGAAAGCGAACGATCTATACGGGACGGACGTTGAGCTCGTCGCCATCACGGTCGACCCGGAAGTCGATACGGTCCCCGTCTTAGAGAACTACGGGGCGGCGTTCCAAGCCGAACCGACGGGCTGGAAGATGTTGACCGGAGACAAAGCCGATATCGACCGTATCACGCGTCAGCTTCAGTTCTACTATTCGAAAGCGAACAGTGGTCTCGTCACGCATGCGACGACGATGTATATCATCGATCGCAAGCATGACGTGCGCGCGGTCGCCCAAATGGCGACGGCAGGAGAAAAACCTGTCGACATCGAAACCATTATGGAGGACGTGTTAGTACTCGCGGCAGAAAAGGAGTGAAGAAGATGAATGATACGATGGCTGTCATCGGAAATGATTATTCCTACGGAGATGTGACGATTGCCGAACGGGCGATCGAGGATTTGATCGCTTGCAGCGCGATCGAATTCGGATTGCGTGAAGTGAAAGTCGTGTCTCTGTCGAAAGAGCAATACGATTATCAAATCATCGCACCCGTCTCGCTCGTCGAGGCTGAACGCTTGTATCGGTATGTGCGTGATCAGTTCGACTTGTTGCTCGGACAGGTCGATGTGACGCTCAACGTCATCGGAGTATAAAAAATGGAGAACCCCAGCCGGGTTCTCCATTTTTTTGAGCGCACAAAAGAAAAACCCCTTCGCTTATGCAAGGGGTTTTACTTCGAGTGTCTCAGCGAGTGCGGCAAGACGACGCTCGCAATCACGGACGATTTCTTCCGGGAACTCTTCGTCGTACTCGACGCCGTGCGGGTAGTAATGTTTTCCGAGAATCGGTGTCAACATTTTAACGACCGCATGACGGTCCTCGATTTGTCCTTCAATCGCATATACCGGTAAGCGAAGGTAGAACGTCTCGCCTGTCGATTGTTTCTCGTACTTCATGTCATACGTTGCACGCTCATAGTCCCAAGCGCCTTCACGGATGAAATGATGATGATCCATGATCGTCTCGAGCAAACCGAAGCGGATCTCTTTTCCCTCGATGTGGAACTGCTCAAATTTCATCATAATCCCCCTTTTCCCTAATAAACCTCATATGTCATCATATCATATTCGAAAACGTTCTTGGAATAACGTGTGTTCAAATTGTGAAAAAAAGATGAACGCCTCAAGCCTGGGTGTCGAGGTAGTGGGCAATCTTGTCTGTAAGCCTCACACCGAGCGGCAGGAGCCCTTCCGAACCGAAGAAGACGTTGAACTCTAAAATGTAAAATTCACCGTCTGCGATGATGACGTCGAAGGCAGCGTGATTGATGTGAAGCGTCTTGGCGATGTCGAGCACTTCCGCGACGACGTTTTCCGGGATGTCGTCATACGAGAAGTGGGCACCTTGGGCGACGTTGTTCAAGAACGCTTCGCTGACGCGCCAGTACGAACCGACGACTTCTTCACCGATGACGATGATCCGTAAGTCGCGGTCATTCGGGATATATTGCTGGACGTAGAACGTCTCGTGCTTGTCGACGTATTCGAGCCAGTCCTGTTCATGCTTGATGAGCCAGACGCCTTGTCCCATCGACGACTTGGCCGTCTTGGCGACGAACGGGTACTCGAACTCTTCCAAGACGCGCTCAATCGTGTAAGGGTTTTTCCCGTAGATGAGCGTCTTCGGGATGCGGTGCGGGAACGTCGCCTTGAAGGCGCGCGTCATCTCAATCTTATCGTGCCCGAGGTGATACGTGGCCGGAGACGGGAAAATCGGTTTATTCAGTCCGTAGATGATCGAGTTGACCATCCAATATTCAGGGAACAAGACGAGGTCGGCCGCTCTTACTTTATCGAGCTGGTCGTAATAATATTCAGGTTTCGCATAGTCGGTCTTGATGCCGGCCGAACGAATCATGTTAAATGAGACTTTTTTCATAGCGAGGTGCACGGATGCACCTGTTCACTTCCTTTCTGGTTGGACGCTTCACAGTCACGTTCAATTATAAAGCCGATTGCTTACAGAGGGAATCAAATGTGTTAAAATCATGGCAGAAAGGGTGAAAGCCATGATTATTACTGAACAGACGATCGCCCTGCTCGATCAAACGGAATCGTTAGCCGATTTGATTGAAGCGAGCGAGTCGTTCCAAACATATATCGCCACGAAACAAGCGCGAGCCCAATCGGAGGAAGCGCGCCTCGTGGAACGTGAGTTCTTGCGGATGAAAGAAGATTACGAGTACGTACAGCGGTTCGGGAAACATCACCCGGACCACGATCGCATTAAAAAAGAGATGCATCTCGTCAAACGGCGTCTCGATGTCCAGCCAGAAGTGGCCGCATTTAAAAAAGCGGAACGCAGTTTAGATAAACTGCTCGGGGAAGTGAGTGAGCTGTTGGCCTTCTCGGTTTCTCCAAAAATCAAAGTCCCGACCGGAAACCCGTTCTTCGATGAAGGCGGATGTTCAGGCGGAGGAAGTTGTGGAGGCGGAAGCTGTGGATGTGCCATCTGAGACGTTTGAGTTGAATGGTCGAATCGGGTTCGTCGTCTACGTCCAATCGTTGAAGCAAGTGAAGGCGTTGCGTCGCTATGCGAACCTGTATTACGTGTCAAAGCGGGAGAAGTACGCCTTCTTGTATACCGACCTCGATGGACATGAGGCGATTCTCGAACAAGTGAGCGCGTTGCCGTTCGTCGAAGCGGTCGTCCGCAGTGAGCGGCCGTTCGTCGCGGAGACGTACGAATCGAAGCAGAAATAACACAAAGATGAAGGCGGCACCGCCTTCATCTTTTGTGGTGAAGGAGAACGGAGATGCGAGTGATTTCAGGAGAACGAAAAGGGACCCGACTCAAGGCGGTCCCTGGGTCGGCGACACGACCGACCACAGATAAAGTGAAAGAATCATTATTCAACATCATTGGCCCTTATTTCGCCGGGGGAGATGCGCTTGACCTATACGCCGGGAGCGGCGGGTTAGGGATTGAGGCGTTGTCACGGGGATGTGACCATGCCGTGTTCGTCGACAAGCAACGAAAGGCGATCCAGACGGTCACAGACAATTTGAAGACGACACACTATGAGTCAAAAGCGACGGTGTTACAACAAGACGCCCGGTCGGTCCTCGACCAACTCGTCTTAAAAGGACAGCCGTTTAAATTGATTTTTATGGATCCGCCATATCATGCGGAAGAACATGTGCCGTTTTTACACATCATTGAGTCGAACCGACTATTGACGGACAACGGGGTCGTCGTCTGCGAACATGGCAGCGATGTGACGTTACCGGATCAGGTCGGGCAGTTGGGAAAAATCAAGGTGCAGCGCTACTCGGACGTGATCACGATCAGCTTCTATGAGTATGCGGCGACCGAGGAGTGAGAACATGTCAAAACGTATCGCGATTTGCCCGGGGAGCTTTGACCCGATTACGAACGGTCATTTAGATATCATCGAGCGGGCGGCAGCCATCTTCGACGAAGTCATCGTCGCCGTGCTCGAAAATTCGAGCAAGGCACCATTGTTTAATGTAGAAGAGCGTTTGTCGCTCATCCGTGAAGTGACGACCCATTTGCCGAACGTCACCGCCGACGCGTTTGGGGGATTGCTCGTCGAATATGCAGCGAAGCGTGAGGCGGCAACGATCGTCCGGGGCCTTCGGGCCGTCTCTGATTTTGAATATGAACTTCAAATCGCATCCATCAATAAAAAGTTGAATGAGAACGTGGAGACGCTCTTTATGATGACAAACAGCCAATATTCGTTCCTAAGCTCGTCAATCGTGAAAGAAGTCGCCAAATACGGGGCGCCCGTCGCTGAACTCGTCCCTGAACAAGTCGAGCACGCCTTGCGTCAAAAGTATAAAGTGAGCCAAGGGCAATGAAGTCGCTCAAAATCGGCTTCGGGTTGCTCGTGGCCGTCTTGATTTTCTTGTTTGTGCCGCTCCCGTATTACATCACCTACCCGGGGGAAGCAACGACGATTGAAGAATTCATGACGGTCGAAGGCGGGGACAAAGAACCCGGCGAGCTACAGATGGTGACCATCTCGCAACGTCGGGCGACTCCGCTTTGGCTCGTCGGCAGTTGGTTCACGCCGTTCACCGATGCCAGCCCGGCCAGTCGATACTTGTATGAGGGAGAAGGGGAAGCAGACTACGAGCGAAGACAAGAACTGTTGATGGCATCGTCCCAGCAGGCGGCGATTCAATACGCCTATGAGTTGGCGGACGCCGACGTGACGGTTTCGTTCGAAGGGATGTATGTCTCCGCCCCAATCAGCGGGTCGCTCGCGGCGAACGTCTTGAAACCGGGTGACGTGATCACCGCCATCGACGGCCAGTCGTTCGCGTCGCGTCTCGACTTCATCGAACGTGTCGCTTCGTTCGAAGCCGGCGATGAAGTGTCCGTCACGCTCGAACGGGATGAACGGGAGCTTGAGGTCGATACGCTTATCCAGCCGCTCGACCGGACCGGCGACCGGGTCGGTCTCGGGATTTATGAACCGTTACCGATTCAAGACGTGCGCACAGTCCCGGAAGTCTCGTTCGAACTGACGAACGTCGGAGGACCTTCGGCCGGTCTTATGTTCACGCTTGAAATCTTTGATCAGTTGACACCGGGTGATTTGACAGGTGGGGCTGTGATCGCCGGTACCGGCACGGTCGATGAGACCGGGACCGTGGGACCAATCGGCGGGGCGTGGCAAAAAATCGTCGCCGCCGATCGGGCCGGTGCGTCGGTTTTCTTCGTGCCGGACGGATCAAATTACGATGAGGCGATGGAATCGCTCGACCGCCTAGACAGTGACATCAAAGTCGTTCCGGTCAAGACGGTCGAGGAGGCCATCGATTATTTGGAGTCAATGAATTGAGGGGTTTGTACGTGTTCGACGAGTGACCGATTTCCGAGAGGAAGGCGATACGCCTCGGTCACTCGAGCTTCGAACGCAAGGTCAGGATGGTACTTGCTCATGAGCGGTACGTCTTTTTTTATGCCTTTCAACACGGTTCGTCCAATCGCGTTGAACGCGAGCGGGCGGACGTAAGGCACCTCATCGAAACGCTCTGGCAGCTCATCGCGGCGCCAATGGACGAGAACAGAGACGAGAGCACGTTGAATGGCGGTCCGAGTGTAGCGTCTCGTCAACAGTCGAGCGAGCGCCTGCTCGAACGTCGGCTCGAGACCGGCTTGAATCAAACGCGGTGATAACGAACTGTCGATGCCGACAAGTTGGTCGAGTACGTCTTTCGGGGTCGTCCGTAACTTGTACTGCAAGACGGGCCAATAGAGTGACCAGTGTGCCATCGACACGTCCGCAAACAGGGCTCTCGTGGCGTCAGGGACGGCCCGGACCATACCTGTCTCCAAGTAGTGGCCGCGCACCCCCGTGGCCGACATGACGTCTGAGACGCTTGGGTCATGGTATCCCGCACCGAGGCGACGAATCGTATGGAGCTCGATCGTCGTCGCCGCTTTCGCATAGTGATAGGCGAGGATATTGTTCGGGAGCGTCAAGTCGAAATCGGGATAGAGCGCACCGAACGCCTCACTCGACGCTTTGGCCGAGGATCGTCCTTGGTCAAGCGCTTCTTTTAGTGCCGTCTGATAAGCTGGCGTCGCCTCGATGTTTGCGGCCGCGGCCCGTTTCACGGCTGTGATGTCTCCGCTCTCGCTTCCGAACGACAGCGTTTGGCACTGCATGCGTTCGGCGATGGCGACGGCGGCGCTTGCGAACCGGTCGGCACGTTGTACCCCGTAACGGGTCGGCAGTTCCACGACGAGGTCAATCGCGCCCGTCTGGACGGCCGCTTTCGCGCGGCTCCATTTGTCGAACGCCGCCGGTTCCCCGCGTTGGGTGAACTGGGCGCTCATGACGGCGATGACGGCATCGGCGCCCGTTTCGATCCGTGCTCGTTCAGCTTGATGGAGATGCCCGTTATGGAACGGGTTGTACTCAGCGATGATGGCCGTTTTTCGCATAAAATTACTCCTTTGCATTGTCGATTGGATTGGTGTAAGATGGATAAGTACGCTTTGGCAAAGCGCCGTCGTCAACTGATTTTAGTGTAAAGAAAAAACATTGACAAAACAAGTTGGCCTATCTATAATTCATATTGTTGCAATTGAGGTGATTCGGATGAAGTGGTCTATTGCACAGCTACTTAAGCTACGAAACCAGGGTGACAGTTTTGCCATCGATGAGATGGTCGAACTACCAGAGCTTACTCAGCTCCATCCGGATATCCGTTCGATTCGCCCGGTGCATGTGCACGGGGATGCGTCGTTCACATCTAATCAAGTTACATTCAATTTGAAGGTTCAAGGTGACCTGACGTTGCCAGATGCGCGTACGTTGGACGATGTCATCTATGAATTTGATATTGAATCGCTCGAGCCTTTCTTTTTGGAGAATGGGCGTTATACGGAGCAATTCGATGATGTCAATTTGCCAGAAGGAAATACGATTGATCTGCGACCAATCGTAAGAGAGCTCATCATGTTAGACGTCCCGATGCAAGTTTTCGGGAACGAAACAGACAAAACTCAGGTTGAAGGGGAAGGCTGGTCCGTCATTGACGAGCAGCCGGACGACCAACCAAAAATTGACCCGCGCCTCGCGGGCCTCGCCGACTTGTTCTCTAAAAAAGAGGACGAGAACGGCTAACTTTTCAAGGAGGTGGACAACGATGGCAGTACCATTCCGTAGAACGTCGAAAACTCGCAAACGTCTTCGTCGTACTCACTTCAAACTCAACGTACCTGGTATGAACGAGTGCCCGAACTGTGGCGAAATGAAGCTTTCTCACCGTGTATGCAAATCTTGCGGACACTACAACGGTAAAGAAGTAACAAGCAAATAATGCGAAAAGAAGCGGTCTCCTCGGAGATCGCTTCTTTTTTTTCTTTTTGGGTCGTGGAAACAGATTGTGGTAAACTTTTGAGTGCAGACTAGACGTGGAGGGATGGCAATGAAGCCGATTAAACGAATTGGGATTATCGGGAACGGCGCCGTCGGCATGCTGATGGCTTCGCTGTTCGAACCGGATTACACGGTGACGCTCTATGGCCGTGTCGACGAGGCGACGACCGTGACGATCGAACGAATCGGCGTCACGAACGGGACGGCTCATGTAAGCCTTTGTCCGGTGACGACACTCGTCGAGTCGGAGCAGGACGTTTTTTTTGTGACGACGAAAGCACACCAGGTCGAGGCGGCGACGGAACGATTGTCAGGGGACGTGCCCGTCTTCATCTGTTCGAACGGGATTGCCCATCTCGACTACGCACGGAAACGAGGGTTTCATCTCGGCGTGGTCGAACATGGCGTGAGCCGCGACGGCGACCGGCTCCAGCATACCGGGCTCGGGCGCATCCGGATTGGCAGCCTCGGCTCGCTCGAAGAGATGTCGTTCAACGCATCTCCACTCGATGTCGTCTGGGAAGCAGACATCGACCAAGTCGTCACCGAGAAGCTATTCGCGAACGCGATCATCAATCCGATCACAGCGCTCTGTCGTGTCGAAAATGGTGCGGTCGCTTCGCCGCCTTGCCGTGACATCGCCGATGCCGTCTATGCGGAATTGTCCACATTGTTCGACCGGCACGTGCCTTATACATATATCGAGACCATCATTGAAAAAACGGCCCATAACCGGTCTTCCATGTTACGTGACATCGAAGCAGGGCGCCAGACCGAGGTCGACGCCATCTTGACACCGCTGTTGAAACGGGCCGACGAGCGAGGCATCACGTTAACCGTCATTCCCGTCCTACAAAAATTAATTTTAGGAGCGAGCGTATCGTGCTAGTGTATATCGTTTCATTTCCACTCGTCATTTGGTTTATGGTGTATATGATACTTAGAAAAATTATGCCGAAATCGGTTAATACGTTCAAACTCGTCTGTGATGCCGGCGTGGTCCTATGGTTCTACGCGTGTGGGATTTTGCTCGAGGCGATTGTCGGGGTCGATGTGTTCTGGCTGCTGCTAGCCGTCTGTGCCGCCATCTTCCCTGCCAACGCTATTTGGCAGCGGGTGCGTCATAAGGATGTCGTCTATTCGAAGATGTTCGTGCACGGGTGGCGCCTATTGTTTTTGTTGCTCGTCCCGGCCCACTTCGTCTTGTTCACGATCGGCATCGCACGCGAGATGATGTATTAATCGTTTGAAAGGAAGTCGTTATACGTGAGGATAGAGTCGCTAGATGCCATGTACGCCCCGTCGTCTCCGATGATGCAGGTGGAGACAGGCTATTCGAAATGGCTGGACTATAAAGGAATGGACGAACTCGAGGCGAGGGCTGACGAACTGACCGGACGTTCGTTCACGCATTTGCCCGCGCTTGTAACTATATTGCGAGACCAACAAACCGTCCACGGTCCGATCTCTCCCGCGCTCGAATCAAAGCTCGACGCGTTGGCTCGAGGTGAGGCGTTGACGATGGTGACCGGACAGCAAGTCGGGGTATTCGGTGGTCCGTTGTTCGCGGTGTATAAACTGTTGACCGTGATCAAAAAAGCCAAACAGGCAGAAGCGAAACTGAACAAACCGGTCATCCCGATCTTTTGGATGGCGACCGAGGATCACGACTATGCGGAAATCAACCACGTGTTCGTGAGCCAACCGTTGTCGCGGCAATTGCGTAAAGAGGCGCTATCGACGGTCCCGCTCGCCGGCAAGGCATCGATCGGGGAGTTAGAATTCGATCGACTGAAAATTGAGCTCGTGCAAATGCTACAGCGTGTGCTGTTATCAGAGACGGAGACGCCATACACGACGACACTTTATCATGAGCTCGTCGCCGTGCTCCAAGCGAGCCATTCGTTCGCCGAATTTTTCGGGCGGATGATGCGCCGGTTCGTCGGAGAAGACTTCATCCTGTTCGACCCGCACCAACCGGAAGTCCGGGCGCTCGAGCGCGACGCATTCAAGCGGTTGATTCGTGAACACGATCGTCTGAACACGGCGCTACGAGAGGCTTTCGAGGATGGCATGCCACACGTCGACTTGAACCGGGACGCGGCCCATCTGTTCTATCACGACGGCACACGCGAGTTGTTGACGAAACAAGACGGGGTGTTCACGACGAAACGAGGCCATCGATTCACCGAGGCCGAGTTGCTGCAACAAGTCGAGGAGCACCCGGAGCGGTTCTCGAACAACGTCGTGTCACGTCCGCTCATGCAAGACTTCTTGTTCCCGACGCTCGCTTATATCGCCGGTCCGGGGGAAATCGCCTACTGGCTTCAGTTGCGCCCGCTGTTCCATCTCTTTGGTTGGAACATGCCGCTCCTCATCCCACGGCTCGGGGCCGTCCTCGTTTCGACGAACGATGAGAAGAAGCTTGCCCAAGAAGGCGTGACGCTCGTCGATTACTTGACGAACCCGTTGCCGGACCATACGTTCGATGACGAGGCGTTCGACCAGAGTCTTTACGCCTATCGAACGCTCACGGAAGCGCTCGGTCGCGAAGCCGGGAAGCGGGGCCATCGATTTGACGCCAAGGCGCGACACGTACTTGATCGGCTCGCTGACGAGATGCGGGCCGAGGCGAAACGTGACCAATATCGGTTGAACAGTCGGCGGATTCATCTGTCGACAAGGCTCTTACCGATGGATGCGCCACAAGAACGGATCTGGTCGATGGTACCGCTCTTGAATCGTCATGGCCTCGATGTGTTCAAACGGCTATTTGCCGCCTACGAACAGTCTGAATCGGAGCGATGTCTCGTTAAACTGTAAAATAAATACCAATGTTTTTTGATGGTTCCCTGAGCAATCAGGGAATCTTTTTTGTTTGTTACCTTTTTGTTTCCTCTTTTCGCTAAAAACCTATGCGGCGCTTGACATTTTTATGATAAAGTAAACGTAATAAAATAGTTGAAAAATGTAGGTTGAGAGGGTTTTTGTATGTTTGAGCATGAAACGGTTTTAAAAATGGAGTCCATTGAGGGATTGAATATTAAGCCAGACGGGATTTATGTCGATTGTACGTTAGGAGGAGCCGGTCACAGCGAAGAGATTGTCAAGCGTTTGACGACAGGCCATCTGTACGCCTTTGACCAAGACGACGTCGCGCTCAAGCACGCGAGTGAGCGGTTGGCTCCATATGAGGACCGGGTTACGTTCATTAAAAGCAACTTCGTCCATTTGAAAGATGAACTGCTGGCACGTGGAATCACCCAGGTCGATGGGGTATTGTTTGACCTTGGCGTGTCTTCGCCGCAGCTCGATGAGGCCGAACGTGGCTTTAGCTACAATTACGACGCGCCGTTAGATATGCGCATGGACCGTTCGCGTGAGCTATCGGCTTACCATGTCGTCAACGAATGGCCGTTCGGGGACCTTGCCCGCATCTTCTTTACATACGGGGAAGAGAAATTCTCGAAACAGATCGCCCGCAAGATCGAGCAAGCCCGTGCCGTCAAGCCGATCGAGACGACGTTTGAACTCGTTGAGTTGATTAAAGACGCGATTCCGGCGCCGGCACGACGAAAAGGCGGACACCCTGCGAAACGAACGTTCCAGGCGATCCGCATCGCCGTCAATGATGAATTGAACGTGTTCGACCGCGCCGTCCAAGACGCGATCGATCTACTCGCCATCGGTGGACGGATTTGTGTCATCACGTTCCACTCGTTAGAAGATCGGATTTGTAAGCAAGTCTTCAAAGAGAGAAGCCAGCATCCGCCGTTACCACCAGGATTGCCGGTCATCCCGAAAGAGTTTGAACCCGAGTTGAAGTTGATCACGCGCAAGCCGATCACGGCCGGGGACGTTGAACTTGAAGACAACCGCCGGGCCCGTTCAGCCAAGCTTCGGGTCGCAGAAAAACAAAAATAGACTGTACGTAGGAGGGATACCTGATGCCAGAAGCTGCTCGCAAGGCTTTGCAGCCTCAAATTTCGCCGAATCGCAATCCGATTCCGCAAGAACGACCAATACCAGCTCCAAAACGACGTACGTTGACTTTGTTCGAATCCATCCTGTACCCGACCATGATCTGTTCAGTTGTCTTGTTCGGTGGTATCACGGTATCGAAACATAACGAAGCGTACAACATCATGCGCGACACGGCTCTGATCACACAAGAGACGAATACGATCGCGAAAGAGAATGAAGAATTGAAGTATGAGATCGCCCAACTAAGCTCACCTGAGAGAATCTATGCGATTGCTGAAAAGCTCGGAATGCAATTCAATGAGAACAACGTCAAGGTGATTGACTGATGAATTCTCTACAACAGAGTAAAAAAAGAGTGGCGTGGGTGGCGATTGTTTGCTTCACACCACTCTTTTTATTTTTTGTCGGTTGGTTCCTTTATTTGTCCGTCTTCCAGACGTACAAAGGGGAAAACATGCTCGCCTTCGCCGAGGAAGAACGCTGGAAAGCGGTCAGTACGTTAAAAGCGGAGCGGGGCGAGATTTTTGATCGGTTTGGACAACCAATCGCCATCAACATCCCGTCGTACCGAGTCGTGGCCGTGTTGAAGCTCGGCGGCGAGCGGGTAGAAAACAAGACGCTCATGCCCGAAGCGTTTCCTGAGGCCGCGAAGCAACTTGCGACTGTGCTTCCGATGACGGAAGGTGACATCTTGAAACGGCTCGAGCAAAACAAAGACCGTGGACAAATCGAGTTCGGCGTGCCGGGTCGTGATTTGACGGTCGAACAAAAAGAAGAGATTGAAACGTTCAAGATTCCCGGGATCACGTTCGTCGAAGAACCGAAACGCTATTATCCGAACAAAGTGTTCGCATCAAGCGTCGTCGGATACGCCCAAAAGATTGACCAGAATGGGCGGATCGAACTCGTCGGAGAACTCGGGATTGAAAAGTCACTCAATGACGTCTTGAGCGAGTCGTATGGGCTGTATCGGTTCGAGAAAGATTTGGCCGGCCGTCAACTCGTCTCGAGTGACGAGCAATTGAAGGTTGACCCGGAAGATGGGGCGGACGTCCAACTGACGATCGATCACCGCATTCAACAGCTGCTCGATACGAAGATGGAAGAGCTGTATAAAGAGTACAAGCCGAAGAACGCGACGGCGATCATTATGGACCCGAAGACCGGCGAAATCATCGCCTTGTCGGACCGCCCATCATTCGATCCGAACACGCGTGAAATCAGCTCATACAGCAACTTCTCGGTATCGTCCCGCTTCGAGCCGGGGTCGACGATGAAGATCTTCACGTTGGCCGCTGCCATCAACGAAGGTGTCTACAACCCGAACGAACTGTACAAGTCGGGTTCATATAAGTATGGCAAGACCGTATTCAATGATTACAACATTACCGGATGGGGTACGATTCCTATGGTAGAAGGTGTCTGGCACTCGTCGAACGTCGCCTTTTCGATATTGGCGAACGAACGGCTCGGACTCAGTCGCTACGAGGATTATTTCAAAGCGTTCAAGTTCGACCAACGCACGGGCGTCGATTTACCGGGCGAGGTCAACAGCCAGTTCGATTTCGAGAGCCCGCTCAACGTCTTGATCACAGCATGGGGTCAATCGACGGCCGTCACGCCAATGCAAATCTTGCAAGCGACGTCGGCCATCGCGACCGATGGGACGATGAAGCAACCTCATGTCATTAAAAAAGTCGTGAACCGTGAGACGGGCGAGACGATTCGGACGACGAATCCGAAAGTCGTCGGGCAACCGATCACGGCCGAAGCGGCAAAACAGACGCGGGAAGCACTTGACGGCGTCGTCAATAGTGACGTCGGGACGGGGCAATTGTACGCCCTTGACAACTACCGCGTCATCGGGAAAACCGGGACCGCGCAAATCGCGGAGAACGGGAAGTATTTGAGTGGACAATATATCCATTCGTTCGTCGGCATGGCGCCGGAGGACGATCCAGAACTCGTCATGTATATCGCCGTCGACCGTCCGAACAGCGACTCGTCGACGACGGGACCACGCATCATGGCACCGCTGTTCAAAGACGTGATGGACGTCGCGCTCCGTTACCGGAGTGTCGAGCCAGACAAACAGGCGAAGACGATCGATGCGTCGACGAAGACGACAGAGTCATTCGTCGGGCAAGGCCGTGACGAGGCGGTGAAGGCGGCCAAGGCGGCGGCATTCACACCGGTGTCACTCGGCAGTGGCGAAACGGTCATCGCGCAAAGTCCGGTCGAGGGTCAACCGTACGTCGTCGGCGAGCGCTTGCTGTTGAAGACGGATGAGTCGTTCAAGATGCCGGTCTTGAAAGGTTGGTCGCTCCGTGATGTGAAACGGTTGGCGACACTTTACCAATTGAATTTAGAAATAGACGGTACCGGCTTCGTCACGTCCCAGTCGATTGGGAAAGGCAAGCCCGTCAAGACCGGGGCGACGTTAAAAGTGAAGCTCCAGTCACCGTCGAACTAACGCAAAGGGATGAAGAGGGCCTCGGCTCTCTTTTCCTTTGTCACAGGAGGAAATGGTTATGGAACAGTTGACGATACAAACACTCGCATCTTGGTTCGGCATGAAGACAGATGATACGCGTGAGGTGCGCCACGTCGCAACCGACTCGCGAGACGATAACGCCGACGGCTTGTTCGTCCCAATCATCGGGGCGCGTGTCGATGGACACGATTATATCGAGGCTGCCGTCAAACAAGGTGCGATCGTGACGTTTTGGGAGCAAGACCGGCCGTTGCCGGAAGGGATTGTCGCCATTCCGGTCGCATCGCCGCTTCAGGCGCTTCAAGAGGCGGCAGCCCGCCACTTGGCAGAGATTGATCCAAAAGTCGTCGCCATCACCGGATCGAACGGAAAGACCTCGACGAAAGATATGATCGCCGTCGTGCTCGGCGAGACGTTTAAGACACACAAGACGGCAGGCAATTTCAACTCGGATGTCGGCTTGCCGCTCACCGTGTTACGGATGCCACGCGATACGGAAGTCGCCGTCCTCGAGATGGGGATGAACGGATTCGGTCAAATTGAATTGTTGTCGAAGCTCGCTAAACCGGATATCGCTTTCGTCACGAATATCGGAGAGTCGCACGGAGAACAAGTCGGGGGGCGCGAAGGGATCGCGAAGGCGAAACTCGAGATCAAAGCCGGTCTGAAACCGGATGGCGTCTTGATCGTCGATGCCGACGAGCCGCTCCTCAGTGAAGCTGGCGGGTACCGCGTCGGTTATGAGGCGACGGCTGACGGGAAGCTCGAGGTCGTGGAGGCGACGTTCGATGCTTCGATTTTCCGTTACAACAACGACTTATATGAATTGAAAGTGCTCGGCGCCCATCAAATCCGCAACGCCGCCTATGCGATCGCTTGCGGACTCAAGTTCGGATTGGGACACGATACGATCCAACGCGGACTCGATCGGGTCCAGTTGACATCGATGCGGATGGAGAAGCGGATGTTCGGTGATGCGCACTTGATCAATGATGCCTATAACGCCAGCCCGACTTCGATGATCGCCGCCATCGAGACGATGAAAACACTTGAAGGGTTCACGCGGCGTGTCCTCGTCCTCGGTGACATGTATGAACTTGGCGCAGATGAAGTCACGCAACACGAAAGTGTCGGCCGTGTCATCACGGCCCCGGTCACGGATTGCGTGCTCATCGGAGAGAAGGCGAAATGGATTGCGAACGGCATTACCGACCCGCGTGTGAACGTGACAACGGTGCCGACCGTCGAGGAAGCGAAAGTGCTTCTCGGCAGTTATCAACGCCCCCAGACTGTGATATTGTTAAAAGCATCGCGAGGACTGGCGCTTGAGCGCTTAGTTCAATAAAGAGAGTAGTGAGGTACGAACATGCTAATCAGTTTAATCGTCTTAATCAGTTCATTATTGACCGTATTGGTCGTCATGCCGCGGGCCATCCCGGCACTGCGTAACTTAAAGTTTGGCCAAGAAATCCGTGACGAAGGTCCGGGTTGGCATCAAAAGAAATCAGGCACTCCGACGATGGGAGGCATCGTCATCTTGCTCGCCCTCATCATCGGATTCCTCGTCTCGGTCGTCTTCGGAGAAGCCGTCGCCGGATTCGGGACGCTCTTGTTCGTGACACTCGCCTTCGGTGTGATCGGCTTCCTTGACGACTACATCAAAGTCGTCAACAAACGTAACCTCGGTTTGACATCGCTCCAGAAATTGATCGGTCAAATCGTCGTCTCCGTCCTGTTCGTCTGGTTCCTCTCACTCGGTGGGGAGCTCGACACGACGATTCAAATCCCGTTCACCTCGATCGCGTTTGAAACGGGTTGGTTCTATGTGGCCATCGTCATCTTCTGGCTTGTCGGTTTCTCGAACGCGGTCAACTTGACGGACGGTCTCGACGGTCTCGTCTCGTTCTCGGCCATCCCGACGTTCGCCTTCTTCGGCATCTATGCCCTCGGGCAAGACGAAGCCGGAATTGCTTGGTTCGCCTTCAGTGCCGTCGGCGCCTTGCTCGGTTTCCTCGTCTTCAATAAATATCCGGCAAAAATCTTCATGGGCGACACGGGGTCGCTCGCCCTCGGCGGTGCGGTCGCAGGTCTCGCCCTCATGCTCAAACTCGAGTTGTTGCTCGTCTTTGTCGGTATCATCTTTGTCATCGAGACGCTCAGCGTCATCTTGCAAGTGCTCTCGTTCAAGACGACGGGCAAACGAATCTTTAAGATGAGCCCGATCCATCACCATTTCGAAATGGTCGGTTGGTCAGAATGGCGCATCGTCTTGACGTTCGGTGGAATTAGTTTGATCACGGCAGTCTTGTCGTTACTACTCATGTAATGGATGGTGGAAGACATGCAACAACAGTGGAACGATAAACGAGTCCTCGTACTCGGCGCGGCACGGAGCGGCATCGCCGCTGCCGCTTACTTAAGAAATGTCGGCGCGAACGTGACCATCAATACCGGGAGCGAACCGTCAACGGAAGAACGGATGAAAATCAAAGCGCTCGGCATCAACGGCGTCTTCGGTTCCCATCCGCTCGAATTGCTCGACACGACGGACATGATCGTCAAAAATCCGGGTATCCCGTATCACATCCCGCTCCTCCAAGCAGCGCTTGAGCGGAACATCCCGATCTATACAGAAGTGGAGCTGGCCTACTTGGCGACCGATGCCACGTTTGTCGCCATCACCGGTTCGAACGGGAAGACGACGACGACGACGCTCGTCCACGAATTGCTCAAAGGGGGAAGTCGTCCGGTGCATGTGGCAGGGAATATCGGTTTCCCGGCCATCGAAGTGGCATCGAAAGCGAAGCAGGGTGACGTCATCGTCATCGAGCTGTCGAGCTTCCAACTGATGGGCGTCGAACAGTTCCATCCGCAAGCGGCGGCACTGTTGAACTTGTCACCGGCGCATTTGGATTACCACGGCGACTTTGACTCGTATGCCGATGCCAAAGGAAACTTGTTCCGGAACATGACGGCCGCAGACCGTGTCGTCGTCAAAGGCAGCGACACGGAAGTGATGAAACGTGTCCCGTCCGGTCTTCCCGCCTCAATGTTCGGTTACGACAGTGGAGACGCACACGTAGTGGACGGTTGGATCACGCTTCATGGAGAACCGGTCATCCGCGTCGAGGACCTTGCCCTTGGTGGGGCCCATAACGTCGAGAACGTGTTGGCAGCCTTGTTGCTCGTCGAACCGTTCGACATTCCGCGAGCACACATCGAACGCGTCCTTCAGACGTTCGGCGGAGTGGCCCACCGTACAGAGAGCCTCGGGCGAGTGCTCGGCCGCCGGGTGTATAACGACTCGAAAGCGACGAACAACGTGGCCGCCGAAGCCGCATTGAACGGTTTCGAGGCCCCGATCGTCTGGGTGTGCGGAGGACTCGAACGTGGCGCCGACCTCACTTCTCTCGTTCCGGCGCTCGGCCGGGTCAAAGCGATTGTCGCTTATGGCGAGACAGCAGAGCGGTTCAAGTCGTTAGGTGAGGCCGAGCAGATTCCGTCGTTCGCGGTCGCTACGCTCGAGGCGGCGGTCCCGCTCGCGTTCGAACAGTCGGCGACTGATGACGTGATCTTATTATCGCCGGCTTGTGCAAGTTGGGATCAATATAAGACGTTCGAAGAGCGCGGCGAACATTTCGCCCGACTCGTGAATGCATATGAGGAGGCCAATCGATGAAAGTTATGATTTCTGGTGGAGGGACGGGTGGACACATCTACCCGGCACTCGCTCTTCTCGACACACTCAAAGCGAGGCACCCGAACCTCGAGGTGCTTTATATCGGGACTGAGAACGGTCTCGAGGCTGACCTCGTTCCACGGGCGGGCGTCCCGTTCAAATCGATCCGGATTGCCGGACTAAAACGTTCTCTATCGCTCGACAACATCAAGACGGCGTATTGGTTCATTCAATCCGTCCTCACGTTACGTAAAGAGATGAAGACGTTTCGTCCGGATGTCGTCATCGGAACGGGCGGCTTCGTCTCAGGACCGGTCGTCTTTACGGCACAGCAGCTCGGAATTCCGACCATCTTGCATGAACAGAACAGCATCCCGGGCTTGACGAACAAGTTCCTCTCGAAGAAAGCCGACCGCGTCGCCTTGTCGTTCGCCGGTTCTGAGTCGCAGTTTCCCGGAGCCAACGTTCGCGTCATCGGGAACCCGCGTGGGAGCGAAGTGTTGAAGACGACCGTAGATGAGGCGGCCGTCCGTGCCAAGTACGGGATCGATGAGCGGCCGATCATCTTGATTTACGGCGGAAGCCGCGGGGCAGAAGCAATCAATCGCGCTGTCATCGAAGCTATTCCCGAGCTCGCGGCTGAACCGGTGAACGTGCTCTACGTGACCGGGAACGTGCACTACGACAACGTCGTGGCCACCGCGCCAACAGCTGAAAACGTCCATGTCTTGCCATACGTCTACGATATGCCTGAGCTTCTCGCTTGCGCGAGCCTCGTCGTGTCACGGGCCGGCGCGTCGACGATCTCGGAGTTGACCGCGCTCGGTCTACCGAGCATCTTGATTCCGAGCCCGTATGTGACGGCCGATCATCAGACGAAAAATGCGTCAGCCCTCGTTGAGAGCGGCGCGGCCGAATTGATCAAAGAAGGAGACTTGACGGGCGAGACACTCGTCAAGTCGATCCGTCACGTATTGGCACATCATACTGAGATGGCAGAAGCATCGAAACGGCTAGGATTCCCGCAAGCTGCGGAATCACTCGCCGACCTCGTCGAAGAAGTCCGCCGATAAAGGAGAATAGACATGGAGACACGTCAGAACACCGTTCGTAGTTTAGAAGACCGTATCCCGTATATGAAAGATCAGCGTCGTAAAAAAGCGAACCGACGCTTGTCGACCATTTTGATCTTATTCGCGGTGCTGATCGCACTCGTCGTATATATGCAGACATCGGTCTCTGACGTGAAGGCGGTGAACGTGAACGGTCTGTCCTGGCTGACAGAAGAGTACGTGCTCGCCGGGACGGACATCGATACGTCCACAAAAATCGTTCAAGTGTCACCGAAGGAGATTGAACGAGAACTCCGCGCCGTGCCTGGAGTGAAAGATGTCGACGTCGACCGCTCATGGTATAACATCGTGACAATCGATGTCGAAGAAGAAAAGATGATCGCGTATTCGCGGACGGATCAAGAAGAAGTCGCGGTACTTGCTGATGGCTCGCTTCATCCGACTGGCGGCATCACCGACCCTGAGAAGTTAAAGGACGGTCCACTCTTGCGTGAATTCACGGACAAAGCTGAACTCGAGAAAATCGCGACTGAGCTTGAACAAGTCGATGACGCGATGCGGGCCCGGATGTCGGAAATCGTGTTCTCGAAACAAGACGGGGAATCGACTCGATATGAGATTTATATGAACGACGGCAACACGATTCAAACGCCAACGTTCAAGCTCAGTCAAACCGTGTCCAAATACGGTGAAATCTATGAAAACATTCCAAAAGGACAACGAGGAACTGTCGTCATGGATGGCGGATATTATTTCGTCCCGTATAAAAAACCGAAAGAATAATCTGATATTTTACAGTCCTTAGACACATAAGGGCTGTTTTTTTATCGATTGTAATCGAATTGACACCCCAAAACCGCTTAATTTGTAGGATTCTACCTTTTCTCACTATCTTATTTGTTGTAAACTTAGACGTGAGATATCTTGCCGGACCTAACAATATTTTTGGATATCTGTAACACTGTAACGGAATTCAAGTATAGAAATTAAAGCGCGGAGGTGTTTCCCTTTTGGAAGCGAATGGTTATGTGGCCGCATTGGATATAGGAACGTCAGAAATTAAGCTCGTCGTGGGTGAATTACTCGGGGGAACGCTTAACATTTTGGCGGAGGGGTGTGCCCCGTCTGCAGGAGTAAAACGTGGCGCCGTCGTCGACATCGATAAGACGGTTCAAGCCATCAAACAAGCCGTCGAACATGCCGAAGCGGCACTCGGTGATCAAATTCGGTCGGTATATGTTGCCATCGAAGGGGAACATATCCAAATCGCCCCATGTCACGGAATCGCGTCGGTCAAACGAGAAGACCAAGAAATCACGGATACAGATGTCATCGAAGTCATCAACTCGGCGCAAGTCATGCGCTTGCCGGACGAGATGAGCGTCATCGATGTGATCCCGTCGTCATTCACGGTCGATCAACAGACAGGTGTCGTCGATCCTCGGGGAATGCTCGGCTATCGTTTAGAGATGCACGGGAAGATGGTTACTGGTTCGAAGACGATTTTACATAGCATTCGTCGCTCCATCGAACGAGCGGGTCTGAAACTCGAAGGATTCGTCCTCGGCAACTTGGCACTCGGTATGAGCGCGGCATCTGTCGACGAAATCGATCTTGGTATCGGATTGATCGATATCGGACATGAAAAGACAACCGTCTCTGTCTTCTATCGGGGCGACCTTGTCTACTCATATATCCTTCCTGTCGGAGGCGATCATATGACACGCGACTTGGTTTACAAGCTCAACTGTAAATACCAGGACGCCAAAGTGGCGAAAGAAGAATACGGACTCGCCCTTGAAGAAATGGCCGACGCATCCGAGGGCTTCTCGTTCACGAACATTAACGGAGAAGTAACGTTCGAACCGCAAGCAGAAATTAGTTATGTTTTAGAGGCAAGAATAGAGGAAATGTTTACGCTTGTGTTGAATAGAGTGCAAAAGGTAGGCGTCCCGACGCTCAGTGGAGGATATCTCCTCTGCGGTGGGGCCGCTGCTTTACCTGGCATCCAAGAATTGGCGACTCGTGTTATGGGTCAAACGACGAGACTGTATCAGCCTTCGTCGATTGGCGTCAGACACCCGAAATACGCGACCGCGGTCGGCGTCCTCAAGTACGTGCTTATGAGCGATCATCACGTCTCGAAGTCACGACTTGAAAAGCCGGAAGAGCGCGTGACCGTCACGAAACCGGACGGCACGATGCCAAACGACCACGACCACGACGTGGATGTGGAGCGGGACGATCGCGAAACGAAAAATGGATTTGGCCGCTTAATGGAAAAACTATTTGGCGTGTAAACTTGACGTTGTGTTAACAATTGGAAATTACGTAGGGGGATACCTGAAATGATGTACTTTGATGAGGCGATTGACGCCGTAGCAAAAATTAAAGTAATTGGAGTCGGTGGTGGCGGTTCAAACGCCGTCAACCGCATGATCGAGCACGGAGTGCAAGGTGTCGAGTTCATCGCCGTCAACACAGACGCGCAAGCACTCAACATGTCAAAAGCAGACGTTAAGCTTCAACTTGGCGCGAAATTGACGCGTGGCCTCGGTGCCGGCGCAAATCCTGATATCGGGAAAAAAGCGGCAGAAGAGAGCCGTGAACAGTTGATTGAAGCGCTTGATGGCGCCGACATGGTCTTCGTCACAGCAGGTATGGGCGGAGGAACCGGGACTGGGGCTGCACCTGTCATCGCTGAGATTTCGAAAGAAATCGGAGCGCTCACGGTCGGTGTCGTCACAAAACCGTTCATGTTCGAAGGACGCAAACGGATGCAACATGCCCAACACGGGATTCAAGCGTTCAAAGAAAAAGTGGATACACTCATCGTTATTCCGAACGATAAGTTGCTTGAAATCGTCGAGCGCAATACGCCGATGATCGAAGCGTTCCGTGAAGCGGATAATGTCCTTCGTCAAGGTGTCCAAGGGATCACAGACTTGATCGCCATCCCTGGACTCATCAACCTCGACTTCGCTGACGTGAAGACGATCATGACAGAAAAAGGCTCGGCCCTCATGGGTGTCGGTGTCGCGACAGGCGAGAACCGTGCCGTCGAGGCAGCGAAGAAAGCCATCTCATCTCCACTTCTCGAGTCTTCAATCGAAGGCGCGAAAGGTGTCTTGATGAACATCACAGGCGGACTTAGCCTCAGCTTGTTCGAAGTCACGGAAGCTGCTCAAATCGTACAAAGTGCCGCTGATGAAGAAGTGAACTTGATTTTCGGTTCGGTCATCAACGAAAACTTGAACGACGAGATCATCGTAACCGTGATCGCAACTGAATTCGCAGAAGAAGCGCAAGGGACGAACCCGTTCCTCCAGCAACCGAAGAAAAAACCGGAAGCTGAAGTGAACCGTGAGGCTCAACCGAAAACGCAAGAAGCTGCGCCACAAGATGAAGGGAACTTCCATAGACCGGTCTATGGCGGGGACGTCCCAGACGAGACGATCAACATCCCAGCGTTCGTAAGACAACGCCGTAACTAAACAACAGGGGGGTGCCGGTTCTCGGCATCCCTTTTTTCTAAAAAAGGAGAATCATATGCGACTGTTACATACATGGGAAACCGAGACGGATCGCTACCGCGCCTACGTCACGACCCGGACCGATGGGCATAACGAAGGCAACGTCGGACTCCACGTCGGAGATGACCCGGATCGAGTCGTCGCCAATCGGAAGCAATTTTTCGAAGCGGCCGGTCTCGACCTCACTGATTCGGTATGGGCCGACCAAGTGCATCAAACAAACGTCGAAGTCGTCGGAGACGCTGACCGCGGCAGAGGAGCGTACCGTTACGATGAGACGATTCCGGCGACGGACGGTCTCGTCACGACGGTTGACTCGTTACCGCTCGCCCTCGTGTTCGCTGATTGTGTCCCGCTGTTCTTTTGCGCCAAAGACCATGGCGTCATTGGTGTCGCACACGCAGGCTGGAAAGGGACAGTCGGTAACATCGTGGCCTCGATGACCGATGCATTTGCAACATTGGGCGTACCGGAACAAGATATTGATATGTTTGTCGGACCAGCCATCACAGCCGACCATTACGAGGTCGACCGCCGTGTCCTTGATGCGGTCGAAGCTGTCTCGCCGGCAGCTTATGAAGCATCAGTCTCGAACGAACAGGCAGGCCATGCCCATCTATCCCTGCAACGAGTGAACGAGACGCTCGCCGCTGAACGAAATATCGAGGTGACCCAATCGAACTTGTCGACCGTAGCCGATCGAAGCTTTTTCTCATATCGGAACGGAGATGCCAAACGTCGATTTGCGGCTGTCCTCGTCAAGGAGAAGAAATCGTGAGTATAGCGAATAATGTGAATCAAGTCAGACAGACGATCGACGCGCATCGGACCGATCAAGCGGTGACGCTCATCGCGGTCACGAAATCGGTCGGTCCCGACGTGGCGAACGCCCTCTATGCGGAAGGCATCCGTGACTTCGGCGAAAATCGTCCCGAAGGATTGCTTGAAAAAGTCGAGCAGTTGCCGCCTGATGCCAAGTTTCATTTCATCGGCAGCCTGCAGACACGTAAAGTGAGACAAATTATCGACCATGTGGCAGCGATTCATTCGCTTGACCGCCTCTCGCTCGCCGAAGAAATCAATAAGCGCGCCCAAGGCGTGATCGATTGTTTCGTGCAAGTGAACATATCGGGCGAAGCATCAAAACATGGTCTCGAAAAAGAGGAAGTCATCCCGTTCATCGAGAACTGTAAACAGTATCCTCACGTGCGGATCATCGGATTGATGACGATGGCACCGTTCACAGAGGACGAGACGGTGATTCGGGAGACGTTCCGAAACTTGAGACAATTGCGCGATGACGTCGCAGGTCTTGCCTATCCGCATGCACCGTGTACCGAACTGTCAATGGGGATGTCGAACGACTACACGTTGGCAATCGAAGAAGGCGCATCGTTTGTTCGTATTGGAACCGTACTTGTGCAATAATATATTTTAAGGAGGAATCCGTTATGTCAATCAAAAACAAAATGAAGGACTTCTTTGGACTCGAGGAAGATCCGAACAACCAGTTCGAAGGAGACGAGTATGCTGTCGCCGAAACGAAGACACAACCGATGACGGAGGCAATCGTCAAAACTGAGGACCGTCCGAAAACATCGAACAATATCGTCGCGTTGAACACGAAGAAGAAAGAACGTTCAAAAGTCGTCTTGGCCGAACCGCGTGTATTCGCCGAAGCCCAAGACATCAGCGACCAATTGAAAGAGAACCGGGCCGTCATCGTCAACCTCCAACGGATGTCGAAAGAGCAGTCTCGTCAAGTCGTCAACTTCTTGTCAGGTGTCGTCTATGCGTTAGAAGGGACGATGACGTCTATTGGACATAACACGATTCTATGTACTCCAAACAACATCGAGTTGACGGGATCGATCTCGAATTTGATTTCGGAGGACGAACTCAACAGTAAAGGGTGGTAACTGAATGGAAAATGCTATACCTGCGTTAGGCAACACGATCGTTACATTACTTGGGTATTATAGTTGGGTCTTGATTGCCTATATTTTATTATCGTGGTTCCCAAATGCGCGCGAATCTAAATTTGGTCAAATTTTATCGTATCTATGCGAGCCGTTTTTAAACCCGTTTCGTCGAATCATCCCACCAATCGGCGGGATGCTCGATATCTCCCCAATCGTCGCTTTATTTGTGCTACGGATGGCACAATTTGGAGTGCGAGCGATTTTCGGTATTTAAATGAGCGTCTTCGATCATTATCGTCCGAATGAGCGCCCGTTTGTCGAGCAAGTGCTCGATTGGGTTCAACAAGTCGAGGACAACTATGTGTTTAAAGTGACGGACTTTTTAGATCCACGCGAGCAACAAATCGTCCGGCAACTCGTCGGGAAGCAGCTCGCGATTTATGAGGACGGCGGATTTGAAGGCGCGGAACGGCGTCGACTCATCCTCGCTCCGGACTATTACGAGCTCGACCCGAACGATTTTGATATCGCGATTCGTCAAATCGACTATCCAACCAAATTTGTCGAATTGACGCATCGTCAGGTGACGGGTACGCTCTTGAACGCTGGGTTGAAGCGTCAAAAATTCGGAGATGTCGTCCTCGACGATGGCGTCGCCCAATTCGCGACGACGCGTGAGGCGATTGGGTTCATCGAGATGAACGTCGACCGGGTCGGCAAGGCCCGGATTCGCATCTCAGAGGTGCCGCCCGAGTCCGTGCTCGTCGTGCCCGAAGTCAAATGGAGCGACGAGTTCGGAATCGTCTCATCGCTCCGGTTTGACACGGTCGTCAGCGAAGTGCTCGGATTATCAAGGCAAAAAGCGCAGGCGCTCGTCAAACATGGAGACTGCAAAGTGAATCATAAACCGATTGACGATGCGAGCTTCATCCTTGAACCAGACGATTTGGTCTCGATTCGAGGGTATGGCCGTGTCAAATTGACGGCGATTCTCGGCTCGACGAAACGTGAGAAAATAAAAATCCAGTATGGCATCATACGTTGAACTTAGGAGGAAAGTCGAATGGCGTTGACACCGATTGATATTCATAATAAAGAGTTCTCGACTCGTTTTCGCGGGTACGATATCGATGAGGTCAATGAATTTCTAGATCAAATCATCAAAGAGTTTGAGCTATTGATTCGTGAGAATAGAAGGTACGAAGAACTCGTCAACGATATGCAAGCCCGTATCGACTACTTCTCCTCGATGGAAGACACGTTGAACAAATCGATTATCGTCGCCCAAGAGGCTGCCGAAGAAGTGAAGACGAACGCGGCGAAAGAAGCGAGTCTCATTTTGAAGCAGGCCGAACGCGAGGCGCTCGCCCGTGAGGAAGAAGCGTCACGTAAAGAACAGCTCGCTGAGCGCGAAGTCATTCAAATGCTCAAAAAAGTCGAGTTGTACCGGACCCGCTTCCGCGTCCTCGTCGATGCTCAGATGGAGCTGTTGAACAGCACGGAATGGGACACGATTGTCGGGGAGCCGCCGGTCCAGACGGTTCTTGACGATACGACCGAACTTGCGTATAATGACGACGAAGTCATACCAACCAAACATCACGGATAATACACAATACGTCGATTAGGACACGTCGATAAAGTCATACCTACGAAGCGACTTAGGGAAGGTGCAAGCCTAAGAGAAAGACTTTATCGGTATCCCCTATGAGTGTCGGGCTGAAGTTAGTAAGCGCGACCGCCTGACCTCGTTATCGGTTACCAAGAGCGGTCTCGGGGTTTTCCCTGAGATTAGTAGGGTGGTACCGCGAGTCGACTAACTCGTCCCTATTAGGGGCGGGTTTTTTTGTTGTCAAAAAAAGATGCAGGAGGAGTTTCAATGAACTACAAAGACACACTATTGATGCCTGAAACAGAATTCGCGATGCGCGGAAACTTGCCGAAACGCGAGCCAGCCATGCACGAGGCTTGGGAACAGATGGACCTATATAACCGCGTCCAAGAAAAAAATGCCGGAAAGCCACAATACATTCTGCATGACGGACCTCCGTATGCGAACGGCGACATCCATATGGGCCATGCGCTCAACAAAGTATTGAAAGACATCATCGTCCGCTTCAAATCATTGAACGGCTACCAGTCACCGATGATCCCGGGCTGGGACACACACGGTCTCCCAATCGAGAACGCGCTTCAAAAAGCAGGCGTCAATCGTAAAGAGATGACCGTCGCCGAATTCCGCGAGAAGTGTGCGGCGTACGCGATGGAACAAGTGAACTCGCAACGCGAGCAGTTCAAGCGTCTCGGACTGATGGCTGATTTTGACAACCCATACATCACGCTATTGCCGGAATATGAGGCGGCTCAAATCCGCTTGTTCGGGACGATGGCCGAGAAGGGTTACATCTATAAAGGGAAGAAACCGGTCTACTGGTCACCGTCTTCTGAATCGGCCCTCGCCGAGGCAGAAATCGAATACTATGACAAGAAGTCACCGGCGATCTACGTGGCGTTCCAAGTCGTCGACGGCAAAGACGTCTTAGCGACAACGGACCACTTCGTCATCTGGACAACGACACCATGGACAATCCCAGCCAACCTTGGGATTGCGGTCAGCGACGAGTTGACGTACACGCGCATCGAGCACGACGGCAAAGGGTACATCGTTGCCGAAACGCTCGTCGAAGACGTGGCGACGGCGCTCGGCTGGACGGATTACACGGTGAGCGGTTCTTGGAACGGGCGCGAGTTCGAACACATGACGGCTCAGCACCCGCTTTATGACCGGACATCGCTCGTCATGATCGGCGATCACGTCACGGCTGACGCGACAGGTCTCGTCCATACGGCACCAGGTCACGGGGAAGACGATTACCGTGTCGGACAAGCTTACGGACTCGACGTCCTCTGCCCGGTCGACGACCGTGGTTATATGACAGAGGAGGCGCCAGGTTTCGAAGGTTTGTTCTATGAAGACGCGAACAAACAAATCGGCATGAAGCTTGAAGAGAACGGCTACCTCCTCAACTTGAAATTCATCAAGCACTCGTACCCGCACGACTGGCGTACGAAAAAACCGGTCATCTTCCGCGCCACACCGCAATGGTTCGCGTCAATCAAAGATTTCCGTGCCGACATGCTTCGTGAAATCGAAGAAGTGAACTGGGTACCGGAGTGGGGCATGACGCGCCTTTACAACATGGTCCGTGACCGTGGGGACTGGGTCATCAGCCGTCAACGGGCATGGGGTGTCCCGATTCCGATCTTCTACGCCGAAGACGGCACGGAGATCATCACGAACGAGACAATCGACCACATCGCCAACTTGTTCCATGAGCACGGCTCGAACGTCTGGTATGAGCGTGAAGCGAAAGACTTGTTGCCAGAAGGCTTCACACACCCGAACAGCCCGAACGGCGAGTTCCGGAAAGAACTCGACATCATGGACGTCTGGTTTGACTCAGGTTCGTCTCATGCGGGCGTACTCGAACAGCGCGATAACTTGCGCCGTCCGGCCGACTTGTACCTTGAAGGCTCGGACCAATACCGCGGCTGGTTCAACTCGTCACTCTCGACGGCAGTCGCGACGACGGGCAAAGCGCCGTATCGCAACGTGCTCAGCCACGGCTTCGTCCTCGACGGCGACGGACGTAAAATGTCGAAGTCACTCGGCAACACGATCGCACCGAACGATCTCGTCAAACAATACGGAGCGGAAATCGTCCGTCTTTGGGTATCGTCGGTCGACTATCAGTCGGATGTCCGCGCATCGCACGATAACTTCAAACAAGTGTCGGAAGTCTACCGGAAGATCCGCAACACGTTGCGCTTCTTGCTCGGTAACTTGAACGGGTTCGACCCATCGATGCGTGTCGCCTTCGAAGACATGCCGGAAGCGGACCGCTTCATGGCGACAAAACTCAAGCAACTTCAGACGAAAGTCGTCAAAGCGTACGACACGTTCGATTTCATGGCTGTCTATCACTTGAGCCATAACTTCTGTGTCAACGAGTTGTCGTCGTTCTATCTCGACTTCACGAAAGATATTCTGTATATCGAACGTGAAGACGACGCACGTCGTCGTGCCGTTCAAACGGTCATGTATGACACGGTCGTCACGCTCACAAAATTGCTCGCACCAATCCTCCCGCACACAGCGGACGAAGTGTGGCAAGAAGTGCCGGCGAAGACAGCTGATAGCGTCTTCTTGACAGACCTTGACGAAGTAGCGGCATTGTCGGAAGACGAGAAGGCATTGCTTGCTAAATGGTCGAAGTTCCTCACGTTCCGTGACGACGTCTTGAAAGCGATCGAGATCGCCCGTGGCGAGAAGTTGATCGGTAAACCGCTCGAAGCGAAACTACAAGTCGCGCCAAAAGGTGAGACGAAACAGTTGCTCGAGACGATCGATAACGTTCGTCAGTTGCTTCAAGTGTCGCAACTCGATTACGTCGAATCGGCCGATGTCGATTATGCGACGGCCGAAATCAGCGTCATGAAGGCTGACGGTGCCGCTTGTGCCCGTTGCTGGACATACTCGACCGAGCTCGGTCAAAATGCTGAACATCCAGAGCTTTGCCCGCGTTGTACTGAAGTCATCGCATAAGCCGGACCGGAGTGGCGATCGTCCACTCCGGTTTCTTATGACTTGAAAGGAGAATCTGATGAAACGTTATTACGGATTAGCACTTTTCCTCATCTTGCTCGACCAAGTAACGAAATGGATTGTCGTCCAGACGATGACGATCGGGCAGTCAATCGAGCTCATCCCAGAATTGCTCTACTTGACGTCTTACCGCAATAAAGGCGCGGCCTGGGGCATGCTCGAAGGGCAGATGGTGTTCTTCTTCATCGTCACTGCGGTCGTCGTCGTCGGCTTGATTTATTTCTTGCATAAAGAAGTGAACGGGTTTGATTTGCTCGGTTATAGCGTCGGGTTACTGCTCGCCGGTGCGATCGGGAACTTCATCGACCGTCTGTTCCGTGGTGAAGTCGTCGATTTCGTCGACACGTATCCGTTCGGCTACAACTTCCCAATCTTTAACGTCGCCGATATGGCGCTCACGTTCGGGGTCATCTTCATGATCATCGGTGTCTTGTTCGAAGAAAAATTAAACAAAGAAAGGGGACAATCGTAATGGAAACTTACACATTTGTCGCCGAAGAAAAGGCACGTATCGACAAATGGATGAGCGAACAAAGTGACTGGTCACGTTCGCAAATCCAAGACTGGATCAAGGCGGGGGACCTCCTCGTCAACGGCCAGGTCGTCAAGCCGAACTATAAACTGCAAGAAGGCGACGAAATCGTCGTGACGGTCCCGGAGGCCGTCGAACTCGAGGTGTTGCCAGAGAATATCAAGCTCGACGTCGTTTATGAGGACGAGGATGTCATCGTCGTCAACAAGGCACGCGGCATGGTCGTCCATCCGGCGGCTGGTCATACGTCAGGCACGCTCGTCAACGCACTCCTCTATCACTGTGACGATTTGTCAGGTATTAACGGTGTCAAACGACCAGGCATCGTCCACCGCATCGATAAAGACACGACCGGTCTCCTCATGGTCGCGAAAAACGATGTGGCCCACGAATCGCTTGCGAGCCAGTTGAAGGATCGTAAAATCAAGCGTGAATATATCGCTCTCGTCCACGGCGAAGTTGCCCATGAGCTCGGGACGATCGAGGCGCCAATCGGGCGTGACACGAACGACCGTCAGCGGATGACAGTGACGGACAAGAACGCGAAAGAAGCAATCACGCACTTCCGTCTGCTCGAGCGGTATAAAGACTTCACACTCGTCGAGTGTAAGCTCGAGACGGGACGGACGCACCAAATCCGTGTTCATATGCGTTATATCGGCCATCCGCTCGCTGGTGACCCGAAATATGGTCCGCGCCGCACGATTCAATTGAACGGACAAGCTCTCCATGCGGCGACGCTCGGTTTCTTCCATCCACGCACGGACGAATGGCTCGAATTCGAGGCGCCGCTCCCGGCCGACTTCGAAGCGGAACTTGCAAAATTGGACAAAATCGAGAAAACGCGTTGACTTTCAACCGATTCCGATTTATAGTCTAGGAAGCATAACACCTTTAAACCCAGTCCAGAGAGGCTGTGAAAGGATTGTGGCTGCTGCCACGACACGTCGATTATTTGAGGCAGAGGTCTGCCCTCACATATGAAGACTTCCTTTTCCAGCCGGATGAGGAAGTCTTCTTTTTGTATAATTTGAGAGAGGGGGGAAACGTTTGAAACGTTCTACCATATTGGATGAAGCGGCCATCCGCCGTGCACTTACCCGAATCGCTCACGAGATCATCGAGCGCAACAAAGGAACGGACAACGTCGTGCTCGTCGGGATTAAAACCCGAGGCGAGACGCTCGCCGACCGACTCGCCCGCCGCATCGAAGAAATCGAAGGCAAACCGATCGCGCTCGGTAACTTAGATATCACGCTGTACCGGGATGACCTGTCTAAGAAGTCACTCGACCCGGAAGTGAAAGCGACTGAACTGCCACACGACATCAACGGCAAGACGGTCGTCTTGATTGACGATGTCCTCTACACGGGCCGGACGGTGCGAGCCGCCATGGACGCACTCGTCGACCACGGTCGCCCGGATTACATCCAGCTCGCTGTCTTGATCGACCGGGGACACCGCGAGCTACCGATTCGCCCAGACTTCGTCGGCAAGAACGTCCCGACCTCGAAGTCAGAACAAGTCGTCGTCCGACTCAGTGAAGTCGACACGACCGACGAAGTGTTTATCAAACAGCAATAATCCAAAACCTTTAAGGTGGTCCAGAGAGGCCAGGAAGGAGAACCACATATGAAACCCATCCTCAACATCCACGAGCGTCCCGCTCACTTACCGCAATGGCTGCTCTTCAGCCTGCAGCACGTCTTCGCCATGTTCGGAGCGACGATTCTAGTCCCGATTTTGACGGGCCTAAGCACGTCCGTCGCCCTCGTCGCTTCCGGTGTGGCCACGCTCTCATTCCTAGCGATTACCCGCTTCAAAGTCCCGACCTATCTCGGGTCAAGTTTCGCCTACATCGCCCCGATCATCGCCGTCAGCCAGCAATGGGGTGTCGAAGCCGCCTTGTTCGGTGGCATCATCGCCGGATCGGTTTACGGTGTCGTCTCGCTCATCATCTATAAGACAGGTGTGAACTGGTTGCTGCGCCTCTTGCCGCCAGTCGTCGTCGGTCCTGTTATCATGGTCATCGGCTTATCGCTCGCGCCGGTCGCCATCGACATGTCGATGAATAAAGACGGTGCCTACAATGGAACGTTCATCACCGTCGCGCTTCTCACGCTCGGCATCACGATGTTCGCTATGACAACGCTCAAAGGAGTATGGGGCGCCGTACCGATCTTGTTCGGTATCATCGGTGGTTACATCATCGCCGCCCTGTTCGGCATCATCGACTACTCGGCGCTCGGTCAAGCGAGCTTGTTCCAACTGCCTGACTTCACGATGGTGTTCGTCGACTACATGCCGATGTGGCAAGTCGGAGCACTGCTCGCCATCGTCCCGGTCGCGCTCGTCACGATGACGGAACATATCGGCGACCAAATGGTCACGTCAAAAATCATCGGACGCGAAACGATGAAAGATCCAGGTCTCCATCGGACACTCCTCGGCGACGGGGTCGGGAAAGCGGTCGCCTCGGCGCTCGGTGGTCCACCATGTACGACTTACGGTGAGAACAACGGGGTCATGGCCATCACGAAAGTGTACAGTGTCTACGTCATCGCCGGAGCAGCGCTCATGGCTATCAGCTTTGGTTTCCTTGGTCACGTCGAAGCGTTCATCTCGACGATCCCGAACCCGGTCAAAGGCGGCATCTCGATCCTCTTGTTCGGAGTCATCGCTTCGAACGGTCTGCGGACGATGGTCGAAAGCAACGTCGACCTCGCTGAGAAACGCAATCTCATCATCGCCTCGGTCATCCTCGTCATCGGACTTGGTGGGGCCATGGTCCAACTTGGAAGCTTCCCGGTTCAAGGGATGGCACTCGCCACAGTCGTCGGGATTCTCTTGAACGCCTTCTTGCCAAAAGAAGAAGCGGTCGACGAAGCTGCTTCCGAAACAACTGAAGATACACGACAAGCAAGTAACTTTTAATTCGATCCCGTGAGGTCGGCAAAGTGAAGGCTCGTTTATTTGGGTGTAGTCTACCCAAATGAAGGCGTCCCTTCACGTAGGTGAAGAGACGCCTTTTCTCTTTGCCTTCACACAAAAGGAGGAGACGAACATGAACTTAATCAAACAACAACCGAAGCATTTTGTCAGTCTGGATACGCTCTCGCTCGACGAGATCATGGGATTGATCGAGGAGTCGCTACGCTACAAACAAGGGGACATGCCACCCTTGTTCGACGGCAAGACGGTCGCGAACTTGTTCTTTGAAAACTCGACGCGAACGAAAAATTCGTTTCAAATGGCCGAACGGCACTTGAAAGTACAAGAGATTCCGTTCGACGTGGCGACGTCATCGGTGACGAAAGGCGAGACGCTGTACGACACGTGCAAGACACTCGAGGCAATCGGGGTCGATGCCCTCGTCATCCGCCATCCGGAGTCGGGCTATTACCATGAACTCGTTGAAAAGTTGAACATCCCGGTGTTGAACGGCGGTGACGGGAGCGGGGAGCACCCCTCGCAGTCACTGTTAGACCTCGTCACGATCTTTGAAGAGTTCAAGACGTTCGAAGGGTTGAACATCGCCATCTGCGGCGACCTCGTCCATAGCCGCGTCGCACGTTCGAACGCAAGCGTATTGAAACGCCTGGGGGCGAACGTCGTCGGCTGCAGCCCCGCCTCTTGGTGGGACGAATCGATGGGGCTCGAACATCGGGACCTCGACGATGTGTTAGCGGACTGTGACGTCGTCATGCTGCTCCGCGTCCAGCACGAACGCCACATCATGGGCGACATCTTCTCGAAGGAAGATTATCATGCGCGCTACGGGTTGACGCCCGAACGCGTCGACCGAATGAAAGGGCAAGCGATCATCATGCATCCGGCACCGGTCAACCGTGACGTCGAAATCGCCGGCAGTTTGATTGAACATCCGAAGTCGAGGATCTTTCCACAGATGACGAACGGCGTTTACGCCCGGATGGCCATTTTAAATCGAGCATTAGGGGGACAATTATGATACTTCAACACGCAACTTGGTATGACGGGAACACGAAACGGACGACGAATCTATTGATCGAGGACGGCGAAATCCGCTCGATCGACTATGACGGCACGACCGAAGGACATGAAGTGATCGATGCGACAGGGAAGCTCCTCATTCCGGGGCTCGTCGATGTCCACGTTCATTTGCGCGAGCCGGGCGGGGAGAAGAAAGAGACGATCAAAACGGGGACCGAGGCGGCTGCGGCCGGCGGGTTCACCACAATCTGCGCCATGCCGAACACACGTCCCGTCCCGGACGACCGGGCGACGATGGACCAGCTCCTGGCTAAAATCGAGCAAGACGCAAGCGTACGCGTCCTTCCATACGCCGCCATCACGAAACGACAGCTCGGCACCGAACAAGTCGACATGGCTTCGCTCGCAGATGCGTTCGCGTTCACCGATGACGGCGTTGGCGTCCAATCGGCGGCGATGATGCGTGAGGCGATGCGGGAAGCGAAACGTCTCGATAAGGCGGTCGTCGCCCACTGCGAGGACAATACGCTCAAGGCCGGTTCGGTCCATGAAGGCCGGTTCAGTGAAGAACACGGCATCAAAGGCATCCCGAGCCTCGCCGAAAGCATCCATATCGCCCGTGACGTCTTGATTGCCGAAGAGACGGGCTGTCACTATCACGTCTGCCACGTCTCGTCACGACAGTCGGTGCGCGTCATACGCGACGCCAAACGAGCCGGCATCCGGGTGACGGCCGAAGTGACACCGCATCACCTCGTCCTCTGTGAAGACGATATCCCGGGCCTCGACCCGAACTTTAAAATGAATCCGCCGCTCCGGAGCCGTGACGACCGTGAGGCGCTCCTTGAAGGCTTGTTCGACGGGACGATCGATATGATTGCGACGGACCACGCCCCGCACACGGCCGAAGAAAAAGCGGCCGGCATGGAACGGGCCCCGTTCGGCATCACCGGATTCGAGACAGCGTTCCCGCTCTTGTACACGACGTTCGTCAAGACGGGTCAGATGGAAGAAGCGGCGCTCATCGACTGGATGACGAAACGTCCGAGCGACGTGTTCGGGTTACCGTACGGTGTGATTGAAGTCGGACGGGCGGCAGACTTTGCCCTCATCGATACGGAGACGGAGCAAGGGGTCGATCCGACGACATTCCGCTCGAAAGGAAAAAACACACCGTTCGCGGGGATGAAACTGGTAGGCTGGCCGGTCATGACGATCGCGGCTGGAAAAATCGTATATAAGGGGAGATTCGATGAAACGAACATTATGGCTTGAGGACGGCACTTCATTTGTAGGAACAGCATTCGGCGCAGACGTCGAGACGATCGGGGAAGTCGTCTTTCAGACCGGGATGACCGGGTATCAGGAGATGTTGTCGGACCCATCGTACTGCGACCAGCTCATCGTGCTGACGAACCCGTTGATCGGCAACTACGGCGTCAACCGGGAAGATTTTGAGACGACCGTACCGATGGCGAAAGGACTCATCGTGAAAGAAGTGTGCGACTTGCCTTCGAACTTCCGCTCGACCGCAACGCTCAGCGATACGCTTCTCCGCTTCAATATCCCAGGTCTAGCAGGGGTCGACACGCGGATGTTGACGCGTCATCTCCGCTCACGTGGCGTCATGCGCGGCGTCATGGTCGATGGGGAATCGACGTGGGCATCGGTCCAGGATCGCTTTGACGTCCTTCTTCCGACTGATCAAGTCGAGCGCGTCTCGACAAAGCGGGCGTATGTCAGCACGGGCCGCGGGCCGCGTATCGCCCTCATCGACTTCGGTGCGAAACTCGGCATCATGCGTGAACTCGTGAAGCGCGACTGTGAAGTCGTCGTCTTGCCGCACGACGTGACGGCCGACGAAGTGATGCGCTATGAACCGGATGGCGTCATGCTGTCGAACGGACCGGGGGACCCGAAAGACGTCCCGACGGCGTTGCCGCTCATCGAGCGCCTCATGCCGGTGTTGCCGATTTTCGGAATTTGTCTCGGCCATCAGTTGATCGCACTCGCGAGCGGGGCCAATACGTTCAAACTCCCGTTCGGCCATCGCGGCGCCAACCATCCGGTGCTCGAACTTGAGACCGGCGCGGTGACGATCACATCCCAAAACCACGGCTACGCGGTCGATGAGGCATCACTCGCGACGACCGGACTCGTCGTCACGCATCGCGCCGTCAACGATGGCACGGTCGAAGGGGTGAAGCACTTGCATCATCCGACGTTCTCGGTCCAATACCATCCGGAAGCGGCACCGGGTCCATATGACGCCAACGACTTATTTGACCGCTTCATGCAGATCGTCCAAGAAAACAAACAGAAAGTAGGAATGTGACATGCCAAAACGACCAGATATTCAGAAAATCCTTGTAATCGGATCCGGCCCGATCGTCATCGGACAGGCGGCAGAATTTGACTATGCTGGTACCCAGGCGTGTCTTGCCTTGAAAGAAGAAGGATACGAGGTCATCCTCGTCAACTCGAACCCGGCCACGATCATGACCGACCCGACGACGGCGGACCGCGTCTACATCGAACCGCTCGAACCGGAGTTCGTCGAGCGGATCATCCGTCAAGAACGTCCGGACGCGCTCCTCGCCACACTCGGCGGCCAGACCGGCCTCAACTTGGCGATGGAACTCGACCGCCGCGGCGTGCTTGAAGATTGCGGCGTCGAATTGCTCGGGACGAAATTATCGGCCATCGAACAGGCTGAGGACCGGGAACAGTTCCGCGACCTCATGTATAAACTCGGGCACGGGGTCCCGGAAAGCGAGATCGTGCAGTCACTCGAGTCGGCTTGGGGCTTTGCGGAACGAATCGGCTACCCGATCATCATCCGTCCGGCGTACACACTCGGAGGAACCGGTGGCGGGATCGCCCATGACCGGAATGAATTTGAGCAGTTCGTCGAATCGGGGCTGAAAGCGAGCCCGGTGACACAAGTGTTGCTCGAAAAATCGATCGCTGGCATGAAAGAAGTCGAGTATGAAGTGATGCGCGATTCGAGCGACCAGGCAATCATCGTCTGTGCGATGGAAAACTTTGATCCGGTCGGGGTCCATACGGGCGACTCGATCGTCTTCGCACCGACACAAACACTGTCTGACCGCGACTATCAGATGCTTCGAAGCGTCTCACTCGACATCATCCGCGCCCTCGGCATCGAAGGCGGATGTAACATCCAATTCGCCCTCGACCCGGACAGCTTCACGTATTACGTCATCGAGGTCAATCCGCGTGTCTCGCGCAGTTCGGCGCTCGCCTCGAAAGCGACGGGGTACCCGATCGCCAAGCTGGCTGCGAAAGTGGCGGTCGGATACAAGTTGTCAGAACTGAAGAACCCAGTGACGGAGACGAGTTACGCCTCGTTCGAACCGGCGCTCGACTATGTCGTCGCCAAAATCCCGCGCTTCGCCTTCGATAAGTTCGAGACGGCTGATCGTCGCCTCGGCACGCAGATGAAAGCGACCGGGGAAGTGATGGCGATCGGCCGTAACTTGGAAGAAGCACTCTTGAAGGCCGTCCGTTCGCTCGAACTCGGGACAGAAGACTTGGCCGTGCCACGCCTCGCGCAACTAAGCACCGCGGAGCTCGACCGCGAACTGACGACACCGACGGATGAGCGGTTGTGGATGCTCTATGAGGCGCTCCGCCGCGGCTACTCGACAGAACAGTTGCATGAGCTGACAAAAATCGATCGTTTCTTCTTATCGAAACTCGCTCGGATTTGGCAACAAGAAGAGACGCTTCAGCATGAGCCGCTTTCGAAAGAACGCCTCATCGAGACGAAACGTCTCGGCTTCAGCGATAAGATGATCGCCCGAATCACGAATGAGACTGTGGAGACGGTGACATCGCTTCGGAACGACTGGGGCATCCGCCCGGTGTATAAGATGGTCGACACGTGTGCGGCCGAGTTCGCTTCGGAGACACCATACTTTTACGGGACGTACGAAGTCGAGAACGAGGCCGTGAAGACGGACAAACCATCGATTCTCGTCCTCGGTTCGGGACCGATCCGGATCGGGCAAGGTGTCGAATTCGACTACGCGACCGTCCACTCGATTCAGACGATCCGTGACGCAGGCTACGAAGCGATCATCATCAACAATAACCCGGAGACGGTGTCGACCGACTTCTCAATCTCGGACCGGCTCTACTTCGAACCGCTCACGACCGAAGACGTGCTCGAGGTCATCCGCAACGAACAGCCGCTCGGCGTCATCGTCCAGTTCGGCGGCCAGACGGCGATCAACTTGGCGGCCTCGCTCGAAGCGGAAGGGGTCCAAATTTTAGGGACGTCGCTTGAAGATATCGACCGCGCCGAAGACCGGAAAGCGTTCGAAGCGACGCTCTCGGCCGAACGACTCGCCCAACCGCCGGGCAAGACGGCGGTCACGGTCGAAGAGGCCGTCGCTTGTGCCGATATGCTCGGTTATCCGGTACTCGTCCGCCCGTCATATGTGCTCGGAGGCCGGGCGATGGAAATCGTCTATGAGCGCTCGGAGCTCGAACGGTATATGCGCCACGCCGTCGTCGCCTCGAAAGACCGTCCCGTCCTCATCGACCGCTACTTGACGGGCATCGAGATTGAAGTCGATGCCATCTGTGACGGGACCGACGTCTATATCCCGGGCATCATGGAACATATCGAACGGGCCGGGGTCCACTCGGGCGACTCGATCGCCGTGTATCCGCCGCAACGATTGAGTGAGGCATTGAAAGAAAAAGTCGTCGATTACACGATCAAACTCGCCAAGGCGTTCCGAATCAAAGGGTTGCTCAATATCCAGTTCGTCTACGCGGACGACTTATATGTCATCGAGGTCAACCCGCGGGCGAGCCGGACCGTCCCATTCATCTCGAAAGTGACGGGCCTGCCGATTGCGCGCATCGCCACGCAGACGATTCTCGGGACGAGTCTGAAAGACTTAGGGTTAGGGACCGGCCTGCATCCAGAAGCGGACGCGATTTCGGTCAAAGTGCCAGTGTTCAGTTTCGCGAAATTAAAAGAAGTCGATCCGTCGCTCGGGCCGGAAATGAAATCGACCGGTGAAGTCATGGCGACAGACCGTACGCTCGAAAAAGCACTGTATAAAGGGCTCGTCGCCGCCGGCATGACGATCGCCTTGAAAGGGAACGTCCTATTGACGGTCGCCGACCAAGACAAGGAAGAGGCGCTCGACATCGCCCGCCGTTTCAATCGACTCGGATTCCGCCTGATGGCCACGTCCGGTACGGCGCAGGCGCTCTCAGCAGACGGCCTACCGGTCCATCCGGTCGGGAAGATCAATGAGTCTGGTGAGACGATGCTGAGCGTCATCGAACGAGGAGAAGTCGACATCGTCTTGAACACGACGACGCGTGACGCCCTCGCGACGAAAGACGGGTTCATCATCCGTCGGGCCGCGGCCGAGCAAGGCGTGCTCTGTCTGACGTCGCTCGATACGGTTAAGGCGCTGCTCCAAGTCATCGAGAGCCTGTCGTTCCAAACAACGAGTTTGCCGGAGTTCAAGACATTCGGGGTGACCGTATGAGACAACTCGCGACCATTTTATCGAACCGATTGATCGCGACAGCGACGATGGAGATGAAAGTCGAAATCGCACCGCAAGAAGTCGCGCCGGGCACGTTCTTCCACGTGAAGACGTCAGAGCTGTTGCGCCGGCCGCTCTCGGTCGCGAACGTCGAAGGCAACGTCGTCACGTTCCTGTATAAAGTCATCGGCAGCGGGACGGCAGATTTGGCCGCTCGTCGGACGGGAGACGTCTTGGACGTCCTCGGACCGCTCGGCAACGGTTTCCCGCTCGAGCAAACAGGCAAGCGTGTCGTCCTCGTCGGTGGGGGCATCGGGGTGCCACCGCTCTACTACACGCGGCGTCTGCTCGCCGCACGCGGGATTGAGACGGTGGCGATTCTCGGGTTTGATACGAAAACGAGCATTTTTTATGAAGACGCGTTCCGTGAACTGGGGGAGACGATCATCACGACGGTCGACGGAACGTATGGGGAAATGGGATTTGTGACCGGCCCGCTCGCGCGGGTCGAGGCCGATGTGTTGTTCAGCTGTGGACCGGAACCGATGTTGAAGGCAGTCGCCGCATCACATATCGAAGAGCGATATATCTCAATCGAGAATCGGATGGGGTGTGGCATTGGAGCTTGTTTCGCTTGCGTGTGCGAAGCGCCAGGCGGTTACGTCAAAGTGTGCAGTGACGGACCGGTATTTCGTGCGGAAGAGGTGACGCTATGAGATTACACGTCGATTTGCCAGGCTTACAGTTGAAAAATCCGATCATGCCGGCGTCAGGCTGTTTCGGATTCGGTGAAGAGTTCGCCAAACTCTATGACTTATCGATATTAGGCGGTATTATGATTAAGGCGGCGACAGGCGAGTCGCGATTCGGCAACGGCACGCCCCGTGTCGCTGAGACGGCACAAGGAATGCTGAACGCCATCGGCCTTCAAAACCCAGGTGTCGACGCCATCATCGAAGACAAGCTTCCGTTCCTGTCGGGATTTGATACCGAGATCATCGCCAACGTGGCCGGCTCGACGCCAGAAGAGTATATTCACGTCGCCCGCCAGATGAGTGCCGACCCGACCATTAAAGCGCTCGAGCTGAACATTTCATGTCCGAACGTGAAGTGCGGCGGGATGCAGTTCGGGACCGATCCTGAGATGGCGGCCGAATTGACCCGGCTTGTCAAAGCGGCGTCAACGAAACCGGTTTACGTCAAACTGTCACCGAACGTCACATCGATCACGGCGATGGCCAAGGCGGTCGAAGCGGCCGGTGCCGACGGGATCACGATGATCAATACGCTCGTCGGGATGCGCATCGACGTCACGACCGGACAACCGATTCTCGCCAATCGAATCGGGGGCTTGTCTGGCCCTGCCGTCAAACCGGTCGCCATTCGGATGGTGTATGAAGTCGCTCAGGCCGTCGATATCCCGATTATCGGGATGGGCGGCGTGCGGACGGTGGACGACGTATTAGAGTTTATCTACGCAGGTGCCTCAGCGGTCGCGGTCGGAACGGCCAATTTTGAGAACCCGTACGTCTGTCAAGAAATCATCGAAGCGTTGCCGGGACGACTTGACGAACTTGGCATTGATCACATTTTAGACATCAGGGGGAAAGCTTATGAACAGACTGTATCTCGCGCTTGATGTCGAGACGGGCGCCGACGCGTTCCGTCTATTGGAACGAATCAATCAGAAACCAGCCGTCAAAGTCGGGATGGAGCTGTTCTATCGGGAAGGGGGGCGTTTTGTCGAGCAACTCGTCGACAATGGATACCCCGTCTTTTTAGACATCAAAGTCCACGACATCCCGGAGACGGCACGGCGGACGCTCCGTCAAATCGGCCGCCTCGGCGTCGAGTTGACGAACGTCCATACACTCGGCGGCGAGACGATGATGCGCTACGCCTTAGACGGCTTACGTGATGTGACCGATACGACGAAATTGATTGGGGTCACCCAGTTGACGTCGACCGATGAACGGATGCTTTCTGAAGAATTAAACATCAAAGGCGGTCTGGAGCAGGCCGTCCTTCGCCAGGCAGCCATGGCCGATCGGGCCGGACTCGACGGGGTCGTCGCGTCCGTGCATGAGGCCCGCGCGATTCACCAAGCGCTCGGCTCATCGTTTTTGACCGTGACGCCGGGTATCCGGATGAACGAGACAGTAGACGATCAAGTCCGGACCGCCACACCAAAAGCGGCGCGTGAGGCCGGCGTGTCGGCCATCGTCGTCGGCCGGCCGATCACCCGGGCCGAAGACCCGAACGCCGCATATGAATACTACTTACAGGAATGGAGTCGAACTTATGAGACAAATCGCTGAAGCTTTATTACAGATCGAGGCCGTGACCCTTTCTCCCGAGAACCCGTATACATGGTCGAGCGGGATGAAGAGTCCGATTTATTGTGACAACCGTTTGACGCTCAGCTATCCTGATGTCCGCAATCTCATCATCGATGCGCTCGTCGAAGCGATCCGTCCGCTCAACGCCGATGTCATCGCCGGGACAGCGACAGCGGGAATTCCTCATGCGACGCTTGTCGCCGACCGGCTCGGCTTGCCGCTCGTCTACGTCCGTTCGAGTGCGAAAGGACATGGGAAAGGGAATCAAATCGAAGGTCGGTTCGAGCCTGGCGCTCGTGTCGTCGTGATTGAAGATTTGTTGTCGACCGGTTCATCGAGCATCGAGGCCGCCAAAGCGATCCAGAAAGCGGGCGGGGAAGTGATCAAGATTCAAGCGATCTTTTCCTACAGTCTGAGCCGTCTTCACATCAATTTGTTGGACTCCGGTTTCACTGCGCACGCGCTGATCACACTGTTGGATGTGCTCGACGTCGCCGTCAAGAAGCGCATCATCAGTAAAGAAGAGGCTGCTACTTTACGTGACTGGCGGAATGATCCGACAGGTTGGAGCGCTCGTGTCACATCGTAATCTACCTTTCTAAGAATCCACCTCCGGGCGGATTCTTTTTCAATTGGTAACATGGCATACTGAACGTGTTAGAATAGGGAAAGCAGTTAATAAAGGAGATGTGTATGGCGTATTCTAGAATGAAGGGAAAGTCCTTGAAAGCTCGCTTTCAAGCGATCCCGAAACATCGTAAAATCGCGTTCGGACTCGTCCTCACCGTCTTGCCCCTCATTTTTTTCTTGAATTTATTCTTATTCAGCCATGTGTTGGCACTCGGGGACACGTACGAGGACCGATACCAGATGAAGAGGCTTCGGCTCGAGACAGCGCATGGCAACGTCGAATTTGTTCGGAGCACGAATGAGAAGGTTCAGATTGACGTGTTGCAGACGAACTCGAAAGAGCGTCGCATCAAAGTCAAGTCGGTCGGCGACACAATCTCGGTCGTCGAGCGGTATGGCCAGCTGAGTCAATTCGGCAGCCGGGCGAGCGATGAGCCGTCCCGCTATAAAATTCGCGTCGCCTTGCCGAGCTCGATGACGTCAATCGATGTCGAGGCCGAGCAAGTGACGGGACAAGGATTGATCGCCAAGACGATCATCTTGGAGGCGAACGCAGTCAATGTAAAGAAACTCGAAAGTGATCGACTTCGTGTCGAGACGCGGAGTGATGCGACACTAGAGACCGTCCGGGTCGTCACGGGAAATATCCGCTCCTATCGGAATGCGGCCGTGGGTGACATCGTCGTCAATCAAAGCTTGACGGTTCAGACCGAGGCTGGGACGCTCGCCTACGAGCCGCGCAATGCGACCGGACAAGTGAACGTCACCACGTCCGGCAACGTGACAGCATCCGAGCGGTTCAAGGAAATCGGGGGCGGCGTGTATCATCTGTCGAACTCGAACCGACCGAATATCGAACTCATTTCCGAGACAGGAAAGGTCGAACTTAAATGATCAACAAACGTTACATCCCTAAAGTCGGACTCCGGACATTAAAGACGGGGATTGCCGTCGCCATCACGATTTCCTTGTCGTGGTACGTGTTTGGCATCTATTCAGGCATGGGGGCCATCGCGGCCGTCGTCGCGATGCAACCGACCGTGAAACGGTCATCAAATATCGTCTTCAGTCGAATCTTCGGGACGATTGTCGGGCTCATGTGCGGTCTCTTGATCGTCTACGCGTTCGGAGTCAACCCGATCTCGATCGGGCTCGCCGTCATCGTGGCGCTCACGCTCAACACGACGTTCGATAAGACACACATGTCGACGTACGCGGCGTTCGCAATCGTGCTCATGCTCGAGAACCCGACGACCGACTTCTTCCATTATGCGTGGACCCGTTCGCTTTTGACGGCCGTCGGTGTTTTCGTCTCACTCGGAGTGAACTATGCGTTCCTGCCGCCTCGTTATGAAGATCGGTTGCTCAATGAGATTCGAAAGACATCGGCCTACATGTTTCACCATTGGCGTGAACTTGTCGGATCCCCATCAGAATTGCTCGAGACGCGGGCCCGCATCCTCGGGCATCAGGAGCTGCACATGATGCTCCAAGAAGACATGAAAGTGACGAACGTGACATTGAAGCATTTGACGATCAAACAGTATCGTCTATTGATTCACCTTGAGGACAAGCTCGTCTTGCTGCTCGAGAGTCTCGCCGAACACCGCGAGGCACTATTGTTGATGGGTGAGGAAGAGCGCCGGGCGTTCGAATCCGAGTTTTTATTTCTCCTTGCGCATCATCACGACATCCTCTACACGTGTGACAAGCCGTATTCGCTGTTCACGTTGCCGCACGAGGATTTATCTGTTTCTGAAATCTTACACGGGCACTTGCTCGACTATCATGAACAGCTCGAAGCGTTCAAACATAATCCGAAATGAAGCAAGGCCCCGTTTTGGCGACGGGGCCTTGCTTCATGATTGATTGAGAGCTCGTCCTTTAGGCGCCTTCGCTTTCCACAGGCAATCCCGGAGCCGCATCGCGACTAGCGTCGCTGCTGGGTCTCCGTCGGATTGCTATCCTGTAGGAGTCTCCGGCGCCACGGACAAGTAATCTTTCATCTTTACGTATTAGAGGAAAACCAAAAAGAAGCAGGACCAACCGATGTCCGGGCCGGCACCCGAACTCCTAGGGGAGAGCGATGCAAGGATGACCCCGTAAAGTGCGGTACGCACTGCGGAGGCATCCGCATCGCCCCAGGAACGGAGGGTGCCGGCGAAGGCGATAGTAAGCATCGATTTCTATGCAAGTCACAAACAAGACCACGTCATGTGACGTGGCCTGTACTTACTGCTGGAGTGATTTGACGAGTCGCTCATCCGGCGTGACGTACACCGTCTGCTGGTCCGTATAGATCACGAATCCAGGTTTGGCGCCGCTCGGCTTTTTCACGTAGCGCGCTTTCGTGTAATCGACCGGCACACCGCTCGAGGCACGGGCCTTCGAGAAGTAGGCGGCGACTGTCGCGGCTTCGAGCAGCGTCGTCTCGTCGGGCTCGCTCGAACGGATGATGACGTGTGAACCGGGAATATCTTTCACGTGGAGCCAAATCTCGTCGCGGCGGGCGAACTTGAACGTCAAATGATCGTTTTGCGTATTGTTCTTCCCGACGAAGAACTCTGTCCCCGTCGACGACGTATACGCTTCGAGCGTGACTTTTTTCGTCTGCTTTTTCTTTTGGCTTCGTTGTTTCATATAGCCGCCTTCGGCCAACTCTTCCCGAATCTCGACGATATCGGCCGGCGAGGCGACATCGAGTTGGGCGACGAGCGTCTCTAAATAGTGAATCTCGGCGTCGTTCAATTCGATTTGCTTTTGCACTTCGATTTTGGCGACTTTCAACTTGTTGTATTTCTTATAGTAGGCTTGTGCGTTTTCGTTTGGCGTCTTGAGCGGATTGAGCGGAATGTCGATCATACCGCCTTCTTCGTCGTAGTAGTCGACGACGTGAGCGACGGTCATGCCTTTCTCAAGTTGGAACAAGTACGTCGTCAACAGTTCACCGTATTTTTGGAGCTCATCGGACCGTTCCGTCGCCTTCAAGTCGTCGAGCAGACGCTTCCGCTTCAAGATGTTCTTCTCGAGCTCGGACTTGAGCAAACGTTCGACATCATGCGCCTGTTGTTTGACGCGGTCCCGGTTCGCTTTTTCATAGAAGAAGCGGTCGAGGACGTCTTTGCTCGTCTCGTAGCGTTCTTCGGCGGTAATCTCTCCTGACGTGAGCACGATCGGACTGAAACGTTCTTTTCCGGAAGCGAGCTGTTGGAAAACGAACGGTCCTTCGAGGTCGGCCATCACACCGATGAACGCCTCTTCGATGCTCGCCCGGTTCGGGAGTTTGGCCCGATGGACGATTTCTTGTGCAATCTGCGGGCTCAGACCTGCGAAACTGGCGACAAGTTGTTTATCAAGTTTTCCGGCATTCCAATCGATTCGCTTCAAGCCGGCCTCACGTTCTGTCAACGAGTCGCACTTGTCTTGGGCCGGCGGCAATAAGTAATCGCTGCCCGGCATGATCGTCCGGTACGTGTTCTGTGACGGTGGCAAGTGCTTGATCGCGTCCAAAATTTTGCCGTCCTCGTTCGTCAACACGACGTTCGAGTGCCGTCCCATCAATTCGATATACACTTTCTTGTTTTCTTCGTCGCCGAGCTCGTTTCGTGAACGAATCGACAAGACGATGACACGGTCACGTCCGATTTGTTCGACCGCCGTGATGAAGCCACCTTCGATATGTTTGCGGAGCATCATGCAAAACATCGGGGGTTCTTGCGGGTTCTTGGTCGGATTATCCGTTAATTGGAGCCGCGCGTACATCGCGTTGGCCGAAACGAGCAATTGGACGCTTTGGCGGTTCGATCGGACTTGAATCATCAAGTCGAGGGAATACGGTTGGTGCACGCGATTGATTCGCCCTCCGACAAGAGCTTGTAATTCTGTTACAACACGATATGTCATTAATCCATCATATGCCACTAGTCTCATCACCTTTGTTCTTTTTCTGTCTCTACGTTATCAGATTCATGGAAAATATGGTACGATGAAGTAGGAAATCCGAACTTCTTCTTGCCGGAACAATTGATTGACTGCTATTATAATTAAATGTGATGTTAGAAGATGGAGGTCTTGCAGTGAATTTTAAAGAACGAGGATTATTAATCGTCTTGTCTGGCCCGAGTGGCGTCGGTAAAGGGACAGTGTGCCGCGTGCTCCGTGAGGAAGAGGACAACAACCTTCAATATTCGGTCTCGGCGACGACCCGGAAACCGCGTGAAGGGGAAGTGGAAGGCGTGCATTACTTCTTTAAGACGAGAGAACAATTTGAAGACATGATCGAGCACGATCAATTGCTCGAACACGCTGAATTTGTCGGCAACTATTATGGGACACCGGTCGAATGGGTTCGTGAGACACTCGAGAGCGGAAGAGACGTTATCCTTGAGATTGAAGTCCAAGGTGCTTTCCAAGTGAAAGAGCGTTTCCCGGAAGCGGTCTTTTTATTCTTGGCTCCGCCAAGCTTGCAAGAACTACGCAACCGCTTAGTCGGTCGAGGTACGGAATCGGAAGATGTGATCAAGCAACGCTTGCTCGTCGCCCGGGAAGAAATTGAATTGATGGATGCATACGATTACGTCGTTACGAATGATGAAGTGGACAAAGCGATTGATCGTATCAAAGCGATCGTGACGGCCGAACATTGTAAACGTGAACGTGTCGCATCTCTCTATAAAAAAGCCATGATGGAGGTCATTTAATGTTATACCCTTCGATTGATGCCTTACAACGTATCATCCCGTCGAAATACACGATCGTGACGGTGGCCGCGAAGCGGGCCCGCCAAATCCAGGACGGAAAAGCAGCGAAAATCGTCGTGCCAAAATCGTATAAGCCGGTCGGTCAAGCGCTAGAAGAAATATTCTCGGGTGACACGACAATCATCACGAACGAAAAAAACAACGGATGAATTGTGACCCAAGTCGGATGCGACTTGGGTCTCATTGTCTATAAGGGGGAGAAATGTGAATGTTGAACGATCGGAATATCTTGCTTTGTGTGAGCGGCGGGATCGCGGCGTATAAGGCGTGCGCGCTCACTTCGAAACTCGTCCAGGCCGGTGCGAACGTGCGCGTGGCGATGACCGCCTCAGCCCAGGAGTTCGTCGGGAAAGCGACGTTTCAGGCGCTCAGCCGCAATCCGGTATACACCGACGTGTTCGAGGAACACGACCCGACCAAAATCGCCCACATCGACGTCGTCGACACGAGTGATTTGATCGTCGTCGCACCTGCCACGGCGAACATGATCGCGAAACTCGCGGCCGGTATTGCCGACGACTTCATCACGACCTCGATTTTAGCGGCGAAATGCCCGGTCATCGTCTCACCGGCGATGAACGTCAATATGCTCGAACATCCGGCCACACGCCGCAATATCGAAACGCTCAAAACGTTCGGTTATCAAATCATCGAGCCCGGTGTCGGCAACCTCGCCTGCGGCTGGGTCGGCGGGGGACGTCTGCCGGAACCGGAAGACCTCGTCCGGATTATCGAGAGCCAGTTCGTCCCGAAACATCTGCTCGGGAAGCAAGTATTGATCACGGCGGGGCCGACGGTCGAACGCATCGACCCGGTCCGTTTCTTATCGAACGACTCGTCAGGCAAGATGGGCGTCGCGCTCGCCGAGGCGGCCCGCGATATGGGTGCCTTTGTCACGCTCGTCCATGGTCCGCTGCAAGTACCCGTACCGGACGGTGTGACCGCCATCGCCGTCGAATCCGGGAAAGATATGCTCGAGACGGTGCTCGCACGCTTCGATGACCAAGATCTCGTCATCAAATCGGCAGCCGTCGCCGACTATCGTCCGAAGACGGTCCACACCGAGAAACACAAAAAAGTACACGGGCCGTTGACGATCGAGCTTGAAGAGACGACCGATATCTTGAAGACACTCGGTGAGAAGAAGACGCATCAGCTCCTCGTCGGTTTTGCGGCCGAGACGGAGAACCTCGAGCAACATGCACGCGATAAAATCGCCCGTAAGCGGGTCGACTACCTCGTCGCGAATGATGTGTCGCAGCCGGATATCGGCTTCCGCTCTGACGACAACGAGGTCATGTTGTTCCGCGCGGACGGGGCGCATGTCCGCTTGCCTCGTCAAAGCAAACGCGAGCTCGCCGTCGAGTTGCTCACCCACTTTAAGGAAGATTTACGATGATCGCCCACGTCCACGTCGACGCCCCGGTCATCACGATCGACCGTCCGTTCGATTATGAGGTCCCGTCCCAGTTCGAGACATTGATCGAGCCGGGCATGCGCGTCTCGGTCCCGTTCGGCTCACGACGCCTGCTCGGGATCGTGACGGGTGTCTCGGAAGGGACGCGTGAAGGCTTGAAGCCACTTGAAGCCCTATTAGATGAAGAATCATCTCTGACGGACGAGTTGCTCGACTTATCGACACACGTGAAAGAGACGACGCTCTGCTTCCGGTCGTCGGCGCTTCTCGCGATGCTGCCGGCGGCGCTGAAAGTGAGCTACGACAAAGAGATTAAAGGCGAGACGCTACCGGACGGCGTCCGGACCGGTACCCATCTTTCCGAGTACCCGAAAGAGACGCAGTCCATCATCTTGGCGCTCGCCAAAAAAGGGGACATCTTGCTCGCGCCGGTGTTAAAAGAGAAACGCACGGTCAAGACGGACCTCGTCATCGAACTCATCGATGCGACTGTCATCCCGGCCCGTGCGAAGAAACAACAAGAAGCGATTGAGTTGCTAAAGGACGTACCGCGCATGTATTGGTCGTTGTTACGTCAAATCGGGCTATCGCGCGCCCAACTGCAAAAAATGGAGTCGCTCGGTGCCGTCAAAGTGACCGAGGTCGAACTGAATCGCGACCCGTATGCCACGATCGAACAGGTCGTTGAGACGGTCCAATTGAACGAGAGTCAAGCGACGGCCGTTCATGCCATCCGTGACGCGGAAGCCGGGGAGACGTTGCTCCTGCATGGGGTCACTGGCAGCGGGAAGACAGAAGTCTATCTCGAAGCGATCGGTCAAGTCGTCGATGAAGGCAAACAGGCGATTTTGCTCGTGCCGGAGATTTCGCTCACGCCGATGATGGTGAAACGGTTCAAGCGCCGTTTCGGCGACCGGGTCGCTGTGCTTCATAGCGCTTTGTCGCAAGGGGAAAAATATGATGAATGGCGGAAGATCAAGCGGCGTGAAGTCGATGTCGTCGTCGGGGCACGCTCGGCCATCTTCGCCCCGCTTGAGAACATCGGCCTGCTCATCTTAGATGAAGAGCATGAGACGACGTACAAGCAAGAAGAGAACCCGCGCTATCATGCGCGTGACGTTGCGATTTGGCGGGCCCGTTACCACGGTTGCCCGGTCGTCCTTGGTAGTGCGACCCCGTCACTCGAGTCTTACGCCCGCGCTCAAAAAGGTGTCTATCGCTATCTGCAATTGAGTGAGCGGTACGGGGGCGAGATGCCGCCGGTCCATATTATCGATATGCGACGTGAACTCGCCAAAGGCAACACGACGATGTTCTCAGAAGATTTATTTGTCGCTATCAACGACCGCATCGCCAAAAAAGAACAGTGTGTCATCTTGCTCAACCGTCGTGGCTTCACGACGTTCGTCATGTGCCGCGACTGCGGGGAAGGACTCACTTGTCCGCACTGCGCCGTCAACTTGACGTATCACCAACATGGTGACCGGCTCAAATGCCACTACTGTGGCTATGAGATTGGGATGCCATCAAAATGTCCGACATGTGACAGCAAGAAAATCAAACAGTTCGGCACCGGCACGCAAAAGATCGAGACCGAGCTGTTGAACCGCATCCCCGAGGCGCGGATCATCCGGATGGACCAAGACACGACGTCCCGAAAAGGGTCGCACGAGCAACTGTTGAAACGCTTCGAGGATGGAGAGGCCGACATTTTGCTCGGCACCCAAATGATCGCCAAAGGACTCGACTTCCCGAACGTCACGCTCGTCGGGGTGCTCGCGGCGGATGCGACACTCGGCATGCCCGATTTCCGGGCGACCGAGCGCACGTTCCAGCTCGTCACCCAAGTCGCGGGCCGGGCCGGTCGAGGAAGTCTACCAGGTGAGGCATACGTGCAGACGTACAATCCCGACCATTACGTCATCGAGACGGCGAGCGAGCACGACTATGAATCCTTTTTCGCTCGTGAGATGCAGTTGCGCCAAGTCGGCAACCATCCACCGTATTGGTACGTCACGCTCGTCACGTTCGCGGCCGAAAGTCCGCTCGTCGCCCAAGCCGAGGCCGAGCTGTTCGCCTCTGATTTCGTCGAGGCGCATGTGGCCCAGTCACGGCTGAATGGACCGATGCCGGCACCGTTGTCTAAACTAAAGAACTTGTTCCGCTATCAGTTGTTCATCAAAACGAAACATCCTGAGGCGCTATATCCGGTCCTCGCCGCGTTGCAACAGGCACGCGCGAAGGCGATCAGTAAAAAAGAGTATCAATTGAGTATCGACGTAAACCCATACGTATTCATGTGAGGTGGAACCAGATGTATAAAGTAGTAGAGATTCCAAATGAGATTTTACGGGTCACGTGTGATCCGGTGACGAAATTTGATAAAAAGTTGCGTCAGACGGTCGATCGACTGTTCGACACGATGTACGAATATGACGGCGTCGGCGTTGCCGCCCCGCAGGTCAACTTGAATCAACGGCTCGCCGTCGTCCATACGGATGATGAGACGGGACCGCTCGTGTTGATCAATCCAGAGATCATCGAGACGTCGGGAAGCGAGGTCGGCCTTGAAGGGTGCTTGAGCATCCCGGGAGAGTTCGGATTCGTCGAACGGCATGAGACGATCGTCGTCAAGACGCAAGATTTGAAGGGCCGCACCCAACAAGTGAAGGCGAGCGGTTTCTTCGCCCGGGCGATTCAACATGAGATCGATCATCTCGACGGGGTGTTGTTCACGGACAAACTCGCCGTGCCGGAAAAAGGGACGGATCAACGCATCGTCTTCATGGGCACTCCGACGTTTGCCGTATCCGTACTTGAGCGCTTGCTCGAAGAAGGATACAATGTCGTAGGTGTCGTCTCGCAACCGGACAAGCCCGTCGGACGAAAACGCGAACTGAAACCGACGCCGGTGAAAGAGTGTGCCCTGCGCCACAACATCCCGGTGTTACAGCCTGAAAAGGTGCGCACCGATTATGCGGACATCTTGGCACTTGAACCGGATTTGATTGTGACGGCGGCGTACGGTCAAATTGTTCCGACCGAACTGTTAGAAGCGCCGAAACATGGAGCCATCAACGTCCATGCCTCGCTCTTGCCGAAACATCGGGGTGGTGCTCCAATCCATCAAGCCATCCTCGACGGGGACAAAGAGACGGGCGTCACGATCATGTACATGGTCGATAAGCTCGATGCCGGCGATATGATTGCCAACACGGTCGTACCAATCGAAGAATTGGACACGGTCGGTACGTTGTTCGACAAGCTCGCGGTCGCAGGGTCTGACTTGTTAATCAAGACGCTTCCTGCTTTCCTTGCTGGTTGGATTGAAGCCGTGCCGCAGGACGAGCGTGACGTCACGTTCGCACCGAACATCAGCCGGGAGCGGGAACAGATTGACTGGACCCGTTCGGGCACAGACATTTATAACCATATCAGAGGGATGAATCCGTTCCCGACGGCGTATACGACGATTGCGGGTGAACGGGTCAAACTGTTCTTCGGGTCGAAGACGTCAGGGACGGGTGAACCGGGAACGATTGTACGGCTTGAAGAGGATGGGTTTGTCGTCGCGACAGGTGACGCGGTCGCTATCAAAGTGATCGATTTGCAACCATCTGGTAAAAAACGAATGGACGGGGCCACATTTATGCGTGGGGCCGGCCAAAAGTTACAAGTCGGCGATCGACTAGGAGGATAATATGAACGTACGAGTTGCAGCGCTTGATACGCTAATCAAAATCGAACAAGGCGGCGCCTATTCGACGATTGCGGTCAACGACCTATTGAAACAAAAAAAATTAGCGACGAAAGACGTCGGCCTCTACACGGAGCTCGTCTACGGGACGCTCGGTCGGAAACGGACGCTCGATTATATTTTAGAGAAGCGGGTCCAAAACCCGAAAAAATTGGACAAATTTGTCTTGCCGCTCTTGCGGATGAGCGTCTATCAACTGTTTTATCTCGACAAGATCCCGGATCGGGCCGTGTTGCATGAAGCGGTTGAAATCGCGAAAAAACGGGGCCATTCGGGAACCGGCAAGTTCGTCAATGGCGTGTTGCGCAACGTCGTCCGGGATGGGTTCCCGGATTTGAGCACGCTGCCAGACGCTGAACGGATTGCCATCGAACATAGCCATCCTGATTGGCTCGTCGCCGAATGGGTGGAGACGTATGGTGTCGAAGCGACCGAGGCGATGTGCAAATTGAATAACGAACCGGCGCCGGTCACAGTCCGGGTCAACCGCCAACGTGTCACCGTTGACGAGATGATTGAACGGCTCGCTGAAGTCGATGTCGTCGCCACACGGTCGGAACTATCAGCGGACGGGCTCGTCATCGAGTCCGGAAACGTTCACGCGACGGCGTTCATCGACATGGGCTTGTTGTCGATTCAAGATGAGAGCTCGATGATCGTCGCCGATGCGCTTCAAGCCGCGAAGACAGAACGCGTGCTCGACGCTTGTGCCGCCCCGGGCGGGAAAGCGATGCATACGGCCGAACGCATGGACGGCGGAACGCTCGTCGCGCTCGACTTGCATCCGCATAAAGCGAAGTTGATTGAACGACAAGCGAAGCGTCTGCATATCGATGGAGTGACCGCACTTGCCCTCGATGCCCGTCAGGCCGGTGACAAGTTTGAACCGGAGAGCTTCGATCGGATTTTGCTCGATGTCCCATGTTCAGGACTCGGCGTCATCCGCCGCAAGCCCGATATCAAATGGACAAAAGACAAATCTGCTCTCGCCGGACTGCCGAAAGTCCAGCGTGAAATCATCGACGCCGTCTTGCCACTCCTCAAACGAGGTGGTACGCTAGTGTACTCGACATGTACGATTGACCCGTCTGAGAATGAGCAGCAGGCCGATTACATTTTGTCGAACGGATTGACGTGGGATGAGACACTCCAAGACCGTCTTCCCCAAGTATTGCGCCCGATGGTGTCATCGGACCGCGCTGAACTCAAATTACTCCCGACGACGTTCGGGACGGACGGTTTCTATATCGCCGCATTCAAGAAAGAGGTATAAACATGAATCCAAAAGCAGTTGAAAAAAATCCATTGGTCGGTGCCAAGCCGTCACTCTATTCCCTCACGTATTCAGAACTCGAACAGTGGCTCATCGAAGCAGGAGAAAAATCGTTCCGCGCGAAACAGTTATATGACTGGATGTACGTCAAGCGTGTGACATCGTTCGACGATATGACGAACGTCTCTAAACCGCTCCGCGAGAAATTAGACGCGGCGTTCCAATTGACGACGTTGAAAGAACTCGTCCGTCAAGAATCACAGGACGGCACGATCAAGTTCTTGTTCGAGCTTCAAGACGGTTATTCGATCGAGACCGTGCTCATGCGTCACGAGTACGGCAACTCGGTCTGTGTCACGACACAAGTCGGCTGCCGGATTGGTTGCACATTCTGTGCCTCGACACTCGGCGGTTTGAAACGTAACTTAGAAGCCGGTGAAATCACGGCGCAAGTCCTCGACGTCCAACGCGCGCTCGACGCGAGCGGAGAGCGAGTCGACTCGATCGTAGTCATGGGTATCGGCGAACCGTTCGATAACTACGACGAATTGATGCGCTTCTTGCGCACGGTCAACCACGATGACGGCTTGAACATCGGTTCACGCCATATCACCGTGTCGACGAGTGGGATTGTACCGAAGATTTACAAGTTCGCCGATGAAGGGATGCGCATCAACTTCGCCATTTCGCTTCACGCGCCGACGACAGAGATTCGGACTCGTCTCATGCCGATCAACCGTGCGTACAACTTGGATAAGTTGATGGAAGCCGTCAACTACTATACAGAGAAGAGTGGTCGCCGCATCACGTTCGAATACGGTTTATTCGGTGGTGTCAACGACACGGAAGAACACGCCCATCAGTTGGCGGACTTGTTGAAAGGCGTCAAATGTCACGTCAACTTGATTCCAGTCAACCACGTGCTCGAGCGCGACTACGTCCGCACACCACGTAAACAAATTTTTGCCTTTGAAAAAGTGCTCAAAGACCGAAAAGTGAACGTGACGATTCGTCGCGAACAAGGTTCGGATATCGATGCGGCTTGTGGGCAGCTTCGAGCGAAGGAGCGCGAACAAGAAACGAGGTAATCAGGAAGATGGAATTAGCATACCGAACCGACCGGGGGCAAGTGAGAGCGCAAAACGAGGATGCCGTCTTGATTTTAGGGGACGAGCACGCCGGGATCGCACTCGTGGCCGACGGTATGGGAGGGCATGAAGCCGGGGAGGTCGCGAGTCAGCTCGTCATCGAGCAGTTTCGTCGTGCCTTCCCGACGCTTCCGGCCTCACCGATGGAGATGGAGAATTGGTTTCGCCACAACGTGGAACTGGCCAATGAGCAAGTGCTCGACTTCTCGAAACAAGCGAACCTGCTCATGATGGGGACGACGATCGCCGGTGTCTGCTGGCACGACGAGACGATCGTCATCGTCCACGTCGGGGATAGTCGTGTGTATGCCTTGCGTGACGATAAACTTCAGCAGTTGACAGAAGACCATTCCTACGTGAACGTGTTGAAGCAGCTCGGGGAGTTGACCGAGGAAGAGATGCGCGTCCACCCGAAACGTAATATCATCACCCGTGCGATCGGCTCGAAAGAGCATGTCGAACCTGATCTGCAAGTGTTTGCCGAACCCGAGTTTGACACGATTTTAATCTGTACGGACGGCTTGACGACGCATTTGACCGATGACGAGATCAAGCAAGTCTTGGAACGCCCCGTCTCGGCGGACGTCAAGGCGGATCAATTGATCGATCGAGCCAACCGTTTGGGTGGGAGTGACAACATCACTGTTGCCCTCGTCCAGTTCACAGATAGAAAGAGAGGATGAATCCGATGCGAAGTGGAGAACGAATCAACGATCGTTATCGGATCGAACAGCAAATCGGCAGCGGCGGCATGGCAAATGTCTACCGGGCTCACGATGAGATTTTAAACCGAACCGTCGCCATCAAGGTGTTGCGATCTGAATTCTCGCATAATGAACAATTTATACGCCGGTTTGAACGAGAAGCCCATGCGGCGACGAGTCTGAACCATCCGAATATCGTCGCCATTTACGACGTCGGAGACGAACGCGACATCTATTACATCGTCATGGAACATGTCGACGGGATGACGCTGAAACAATATTTGCAAGAAGAGTACATATCTGTCGACGAGGCGCTTCGCATCATGGGACAGATTTGTGATGCCATCGACCATGCCCATGCGAATCGAATCATTCATCGGGACATCAAACCGCAAAACATGATGATCGATCAGAGCGGCAACGTCAAAGTGACGGACTTTGGGATTGCGGTGGCCATGTCGAACGCGACGCTGACCCATACGATGTCAGTGCTCGGCTCGGTCCATTACTTTTCTCCAGAACAGGCGCGCGGAAAGTTCGCCGATGAGAAGTCAGATATTTATTCACTCGGTGCCGTGCTCTATGAACTCGTGACCGGACGCGTTCCGTTCATCGGCGAGACGCCAGTCGCCGTCGCACTTCAACATTTGCAAGACGACCCGATTCGACCGATGGATTTGAACCCGAACATCCCGCAAGCGCTTGAGAACTGCATCATGCAGGCGCTGGCGAAATCACCGGGCGCCCGTCACACATCGGTCGCCGCCTTTAAGAAGGATTGCATGACGGCGCTCGACCCGGAACGTGCGAACGAACCGAAACGCCTCAGTACAGAACAGGACGCATTCGATCAGACGCTCGTCATGTCACCGGTCGTCCCGGACGAACCGAACGTCAAAGAGACACCGGAACAACCGGTCGCACCGAGCGAACCTGAGACAGCGAACCCGAAGCCGAAACGGAAGAAGAAGTGGTGGCTTTGGCTCCTACTCCTCTTCTTGTTGATTGGCGGCGGAATCGGGGCATATGTCATCGCCGATGAGATGTCCCGTGCCGTCGTCCCGGACGTCGTCGGCATGACGAGCGACGAGGCGACGACCGAGCTCGAAACGGCCGGTTTTGTCGTCGAGGCAACTGAACGGGCGAGTGACAACATCGCGGCTGGCGACGTCATCTCGCAGACACCGCAAGCCGGACGGAAGCCGAAACGTGGGACGACCGTGACGATTGTCGTCTCGGCCGGAAAAGAGACGGTCGAGATGCCGGATGTTGAAGGACTGTCCCAGTCGTCGGCCGAGCGGACGCTCAAAGATCTTGAGTTCACGGATATCGAGATTCAGTCGGAGGCATCCGAGACGGTCGATAGCGGGGATGTCATCTCCCAATCGATCGCCCCAGGCAACGAGGTCGTCCCATCTGAAGAGACGGTGACGCTCGTCGTCTCGACCGGCAGCAATAAAATCGAACTCGCCAACTTGGCGGGCTATACGTTCGAGGAAGCGACGACGTATGCCGAACAGAATAGCTTGAAAATCGTCAAACGTGATGAGTATTCAACGAGCGTTCCTGCGAATCAAATCATCCGTCAACTCCCGACGGCCGGTACGGCAGTCGACCCGGGGACGGAACTGACCGTCATCGTGTCACAAGGGGTCGAACCGACGGACGTCTCGATTGAACGGGAAGTCAACGTCGAAATCGAGCCGCCCGCTGAAGGCGAAGAAGCCGAGGCACTCGAAGTCGTCATTCGGACGGTCGACGCCCGTGGCGAAGTCGAGGTGTTGCGTGATAAGATAACGGAGACGACGACTTACTCGTATACGCTCGTCATCGCACCGGACGAAGTCGGAACCGCGACGATTGAAGTCGACGGCGAAGTCGTTCGCACGGATACGGTGACTTACGCACAAGCAAAAGATTCACAATGAAGAGGTGGCGTGCGCGTCGCCTCTTTTTCTAAGGAGGGAATGGAATGAAAGGTACGATTATTCGATTACAAGGCGGATTTTATGACGTCATGACGGAAGAAAAACAAGAGATCCGTTGTCGCGCCCGCGGCAATTTCCGCAACCGGAACATCTCGCCGGTCGTCGGTGACGATGTCGACATCCAAGACCAAGGGGATGGTACCGGTTATATATTGGCTGTTGACGAGCGGTCGAACCATCTCGTCCGCCCGCCGATTGCCAACATCGATCAAGCGTTCTTGTTATTCTCGGTAAAAGAGCCGGCGTTCTCGTTCCATCTGCTCGACCGTTTCCTCGTCTTGATCGAGTCGAAGCAAGTCCATCCGATTATCGTTTTGACGAAAATGGATTTGTTGACGGAGTCGGAACGGGAGAAGATTCATGAAGCAGCGGCTTTATATCGTTCCATCGGCTATGAGGTCATCGAGACGTCGACCGAGGACGGGTCGGGGATCGAAAAAATCCGCGGGTCGTTTAAGGAGAAGACGAGTGTGTTCGCCGGACAGACCGGGGTCGGTAAGAGTTCGCTCTTGAACGCAGTCGCACCTGAGCTTGAACTTGCGACCGGGAAGATCTCGAAATCACTTGGGCGCGGTAAGCACACGACGCGTCACGTCACGCTGATCACGCTCGCTGACGGGCTCGTGGCCGATACGCCTGGTTTCTCGAGCCTTGAGTTCCCAGAAGAACTCGAAGTCGAAGAGATGCGCTGGTGTTTCCCTGAGTTCGTCGAGCGGCATGATGACTGTAAATTCCGCGGTTGTGCCCATTTGAACGAACCAGGTTGTGCCGTCAAAGCGGCCGTCGAGGCGGGAGAAATCGCTTCCACCCGCTATGAGAATTATGTTACGTTTATGGCAGAGTTAAACGATAGACAACGGAGGTACTGACATGATTAAAATTGCACCATCGATTTTAGCGGCGGACTTCGCCAATTTAGAGGCAGAAGTGAAGGCGGTCCAAGAGGCCGGAGCGGATTACATCCATTTTGACGTCATGGACGGTCAATTCGTCCCGAACATCTCGATCGGTCTCCCGGTGTTAGCGAGCTTACGGAAGAAGTCGGACATGGTGTTAGACGTCCATTTGATGATCGACCAGCCCGAACGGTTCGTCGAAGATTTCATCAAGGCCGGGGCGGATATCGTCACGGTTCACGTTGAAGCGACGAATCATTTGCATCGCGTGTTGCAACAAATCAAAGCGGCCGGCGCCAAGTGTGGTGTCGTCTTGAATCCGCATACGCCGCTGTCGTCGATTGAACACGTGCTCGGTGACGTCGACATGGTGCTCCTCATGACGGTGAACCCTGGCTTTGGGGGCCAGGCATTCATCGAATCGGTCGTCCCGAAAATCGCGGCGCTGAGCGAGATGCGCCAAGTGCGTCGTCTCGACTTTGAAATCGAGATTGACGGCGGTGTCAACGCTGAGACGGCGAAATTATGCATCGACGCTGGCGCTGATGTGCTCGTGGCTGGTTCAGCCATCTATAACGAGCCGAGCTATAAAGACGCAATCGATAGCATTCGTCACGCTTCTCGTGTATAATTGTCGATAGAACAACAAATATTGTCGCAAGGGGTGTCACATTCTGTGGCTGAGAGGCATTTGCTAACCCTTTGAACCTGTTCCGTTCACACGGACGTAGGGATGTGGCGAAAATGCACGTTGCTACTCGATAGCAGCATGGCGTTTACGTCATGCTGCTTTTTGTCGTTCGCTCATACAATAAGGAGGGAATAAGATGAAACAACGTTTAAAACTACAGGCGCTCATTGAAATCTCATTGTTCGCCGCACTCGGCTTGATCTTTGATTTGCTCATCCCGTTCCGGATGCCGCAGGGCGGATCGATCAGCCTGGCGATGTTGCCGATCTTTGTGATGGCGTACCGCCATGGATTAAAAGGCGGACTGGCGACAGGAGCGCTCGTCGGAACGTTGCAACTGCTGTTCGGGGCTTACATTTTCACACCGGTCCAGTTCCTGCTCGACTACACGTTCGCTTACGGTGTCGTCGGGATGGCCGGACTGTTCGCTGGTCAAGTGAAACGGGCCGCCAAGGACGAGGCGAAAAAGACGCTCGTCGTCTACTTGGTGATCGGGGCGCTCCTCGGTTCTTTGCTTCGCTACGGCGCCCACGTCTTATCAGGGATTGTCTTCTTCGCCGAGTACGCGGAAGGGCCGGTCGTCGCCTATTCGTTCGCTTATAACATGACGTATATGTTGCCGTCCTTCCTCGTGTCGGCCGTCGTCCTCGTTCTCTTGTTCGTCTCGGCACCACGTTTCGCCACGCTCGCGACCCGGGGCCTCCGCTAATGCGGGTGTTGATTGTGGCGGCCAGCCCGGAACCAATCTCGGGACTCCCGCGTGACGTCGATTATATCATCGGCGTCGACGGGGGGTACGAGACACTGTTGAACCACGGGCTGAACCCGGATCTCGTCGTCGGCGATTTCGACTCCTTCACGGGCGAAGTGCCGATTGACGCCGTCCGTTATCCATCTGAAAAAGACGTGACCGACCTCGAGATCGCGCTCGAGGCGGCCCGTGGACACGGGGCGACGGAGATGCTCGTATACGGCGCTCTCGGTGGACGCCTCGATATGACGCTCGGCAATATCGGGCTGCTCGAGGCATATCCAGAGATGCGTTTGTTCACGGCGGGGCAAACCGTTCGTCTTGTTGGAGCTGGGCGTCACGAGCTCCCACGTCAAGCCGATCATTATTTGTCGCTCATCCCGTGGAAGCGGGCGAACGTGTCAATCCGCGGCGTCAAATATCCGCTCGACCGTCACGATGTCGTCAGCCATGAGGCGCTCACGATTTCGAACGAGTGGGCCTGCGAATCAGCGGATTTGATCGTGCACGAAGGTATGGTCCTCGTGCTGTATGTCAAAAAATGAACACAAAAAAATCCCATCGGCGAATGCCGCTGGGATTTATTTCGTTCGTGTATAAAAATTATACGCGTTCAACGAGACCTGATTTAAGAGCGCGAGCTGAAACCCAAACTCGTTTAGGTTTACCGTCAACGAGAATACGAACTTTTTGTACGTTTACACCCCAAGTGCGTTTTGTCTTGTTGAGTGCGTGCGAACGGTTGTTACCTGATTTAGGTGATTTACCTGTTACGTAGCATTTACGTGCCATGCGTTTCCCCTCCTTTTTTATGTGGGTTCGTCCTAATAGACACTCGTTTATATTAGCACGGGTTTTTTCACGATGCAACTAGAAAATCATAGGATGACAAGAAAAAAACTTGACATTACTGGAAAGGATTTTAATAATGAATGAGGGTTACGGCTACAATTGACCGAGTTTATGGAGCAGGTTCTTTTAATAACTAGGTACTTATTGTAGAATGTAGTGAAGGAATCATTCCGAATGAAGGAGGCTACTCCATATGGCAATTGAAATGAAGACAACATATGGCAATATTGACATCACGAACGACGTGGTCGCAACACTCGCAGGCGGTGCGGCGATGGAATGTTTCGGCGTTGTGGGAATGGCGTCTCAAGCTCAATTGAAAGACGGGATTGCAGAACTATTGAAGCGTGAAAACTACGCCCGAGGCGTGGTCGTACGTCAAGATGGAGAAGACGTACATATCGACATGCACATCATTGTGAGTTACGGGACGAAAGTGTCGGAAGTCGCATATAACGTGCAAAGCCGTGTGAAATACACGCTCGGTGAAACTTTAGGATTAAACGTTTCGTCGGTAAACATATTCGTACAAGGCGTTCGTCTGACGAATGACTGACGAGAACGAAGGAGGATTTGGTGTGGGTTTAAAACGTTTAGATGGATTGGTGTTCGCGAACATGGTCGCGAACGGTGCAGCCAACTTGAGCCAGAATGCGGATTATGTAGATTCGCTTAACGTCTTCCCGGTGCCGGACGGCGACACGGGAACGAACATGAATTTGACGATGACATCGGGTGCGAAGGAAGTGGCCGCACTCAACACGACAAATATCGCTGACGTCTCATCGAAGTTTGCACGTGGTCTCTTGATGGGGGCACGCGGGAACTCCGGTGTTATTTTAAGCCAATTGTTCCGTGGCTTCGGTAAAGCGATCGAAGGAAAGACCGAAGTGTCGACAGTCGATTTTGCTGAGGCATTGAAACGTGGTGTCGACACGGCATACAAGGCGGTTATGAAACCGGTTGAAGGAACGATTTTGACGGTTGCTCGTGAAGCGGCCGACGAAGCGCTCCGTGCTTCAGAGTCGACGAGCGACTTCAACGAGTTCATGGAACGTGTGATCGTGGAAGCGAAAGCTTCACTCGAGCGGACGCCGGACTTATTGCCGGTCTTGAAAGAAGTCGGCGTCGTCGATTCGGGCGGCCAAGGCTTGCTCGTTATTTATGAAGGGTTCCTTGCGAGCCTCGAAGGAAAAGAGCTCGAGAAGCCACATGCACCGGTCATGGATGCGCTCATCGAAGCCGAACATCATGCCCACGCCGCGCAAGGATTCATGTCGACCGAAGACATCGAGTTCGGTTATTGCACGGAAATCATGGTTCGTTTCCAAGATGCGAAGTTGAAGGATGCCCCGTTCAACGAGGACGCGTTCCGCAACGAACTGTCTGAACTCGGGGACTCACTCCTCGTCGTCGCAGATGAAGAGTTGCTTAAAGTTCACGTTCACGTCGAGACGCCAGGCGACGTCATCACGAAAGGACAGCGTTACGGTGAACTCGTCGCTGTCAAAATCGAGAATATGCGTCAACAGCACTCGACCATTCTAGAAGAAGAGCACGGCGCGAACCAACATGGCGTCCAACCGACGGCTCCGAAGACGAAAGCACCGTATGCGATCGTCACGGTCGCCATGGGTGAAGGCGTCAGCGAATTGTTCCGTTCACTCGGGGCGGCCCACGTCATCGAGGGCGGTCAGACGATGAACCCATCGACGGAAGATATCGTCAAGGCGATCGAAGCGGCCAACGCGGACCATGTCTTCATCTTCCCGAACAACTCGAACATCATCATGGCTGCCGAACAAGCGGCCTCGGTCGCACCTTGCGGCGTCTCGGTCATTCCGACGAAGACGGTGCCACAAGGACTTGCGGCAGCGATCGCGTTCAACCCGGAAGCCGATGTGGAGACGAACGAAAGCGTCATGAAGACGGCGGCTAGTACGGTCAAGTCTGGTCAAGTGACGTATGCGGTTCGTGATACGAGCATCGACGGTGTCGAGATTCGTAAAGACGACCACATGGCGATCGCCGAGAAGAAAATCGTCGCCTCATCGGCCTCGAGCCTCGAAGCGGCGAAGAAATTAGTCGACGTCCTCGTCGATGCCGACGACGAGATCATCACGATCTTGACGGGCGAAGGTTCGTCAGCAGAAGACGTGGAGGCACTCTCGGCGTACATCGAGTCGAAGAACGACGAGATCGAAATCGAGGTTCATGACGGGAAACAACCGCTCTACTCCTACATTTTTAGTGTGGAATAAGCTGTAACTCAGCCCTACCTTCTGTATAATGAAGGTAGGGTTTTTTTGAAAGGGGGAAATGCGATGAAATATCGCAGTGTGTTTGATATCATCGGACCGGTCATGGTCGGTCCATCGAGTTCGCATACGGCGGGCGCCGCCCGCATCGGTCTCATGGCCGGAAAACTGTTCGGGCGGACGCCACGGCTCGCGCACATCACGTTTTATGGGTCGTTCGCCGATACGTATCGGGGACACGGGACCGATGTGGCCATCGTCGGTGGCATCATGGGCTTCGATACGTTCGACTTACGGATCCCGCAAGCGCTCGATCTCGCGAAAGAACGCGGCATCGAGGTCGTCTTTGAGACGAGCGATGCGCTGACGGATCATCCGAACACGGCCCGCGTCCGGCTAGAAGACGAGGACGGCACGTTTGAGATCGTCGGAATTTCAATCGGCGGCGGGACGATCGAGATCACCGAGTTGAACGGATTCCCGCTCAAATTGTCGGGCGGCGGGCCGGCACTCGTCGTCTTGCACCACGATCGCTTCGGGGCGATCGCGGCCGTGACGGGTATTTTGGCCCGGCATGAGTTGAATATTGGGCACATGGAAGTGAGCCGTCATGAGAAAGGCAAGCAAGCGCTCATGGCGATCGAGATTGATGATCATTTGTCAAAAGACGTGTTAGCGGAAATCGAGCGGTTACCTCAAATCGAGCGGGTAGCCATCTTTGGGGAATAAGGAGACACCAATATGTTTAAATCAGTAGAAGAATTAGTCAGAACGGCAACAGAGCGGGGCATCCCGATCTCAGAAGTGATGATCGAGCAAGAAGTGCACGTCAGACGCTCGACGCGTGAAGACGTCGTCGGCATGATGGAACGCAACCTCGAGGTGATGGAAGAGGCGGTTGCGCGGGCACTCGAGGGCGTGACGTCCGTGACGGGGTTGACGGGGAATGACGCCGTGCTCATGACCGACTATATCCGCTCGGGCAAGTCGCTCGCTGGGGATTTGATTTTAGACGCGGTCGCCAAAGCGATCGGGACGAATGAAGTCAACGCGGCGATGGGACGCATCTGTGCGACCCCGACGGCCGGTAGCGCCGGTGTCGTACCGGGTACGTTGTTTGCGGTCAAAGAACGTCTGGAAATGGACCGCGAGGCAATGGTCCGGTACTTGTTCACGTCTGGTGCGTTCGGGTTCGTCGTCGCCAACAACGCCTCGATTTCAGGGGCGGCCGGTGGTTGTCAGGCGGAAGTCGGTTCGGCGACCGGAATGGCCGCGGCGGCCATCGTCGAAGCAGCCGGTGGGACGCCGGAACAATCGGCGACGGCGTTTGCGATCGCCTTGAAAAACATGCTCGGTCTCGTCTGTGACCCGGTGGCGGGTCTCGTCGAAGTGCCGTGTGTCAAACGGAACGCCATGGGTGGAGCGAACGCGATTGTCGCGGCCGATATGGCCCTCGCTGGTATCACGTCTCGCATCCCTTGTGACGAGGTCATCTCGGCGATGCATGAGATCGGCCAGATGATGCCGACCGCGTTGAAAGAGACAGCCCGCGGCGGACTTGCCAATACGCCGACGGCCCGCCGTCTCGAACGAAACATCTTTGGAGAGAAAGAAAATGTCGAGAAGTGAGGCGCTGACGACGCTCAAAGGGGTCGGGCCAGAGATGGCCAAAAAATTAGAGACGATGGGTCTCGAACGAATCGAGGACGTGCTGGAGCACGTTCCGTTTCGTTATGAAAATTATAATAGCGGCACGGTAACGACGGCCATCCACGGCGACCTCGTCAAATGGAGCGGTACCGTCCAAGCGGAACCGCTCGTCCGTTATTACAGTAAAGGCAAGAACCGGCTCCAATTTCGGCTATTGCTCGAGGAACGCTACGTCGTCCACGTGACGATGTTCAACCGGGCGTTCTATAAAGATAAGCTCACGCTCGGCGCCACCGTGACGGTCAAAGGGAAATGGGACATGAACCGGATGACAATCAGCGCGACCGACCTCGAGTTCGGTGAACTGTCGGACGGGCTGCAACCGATTTATTCGCTTCGGGCCGGGTTGACCCAGAAGAACTTCAGCCGGATCGTCAAGCTTGCGTTTGAACAGACGACCTCGTTCGAGGACCGCCTGCCGGAATTGATTCGGCAACGCTATCGTCTCGAGGATCGGGAGGCGATGTTAAAAGGGATGCATTTCCCTGATTCGGTCGAGACGTACAAACAGGCACGCCGCAGTTACGTCTATGAAGAATGTCTGCTCTATCAATTGAAGCTTCAGGCGTTCCGGAAGATGGAACGGTCGGGTAAAGGCCGTGCCCTCACGCTCGATAAGCCTCAATTGAACGAATTCGTCAAACAACTTGCGTTTCCGTTGACCGGGGCGCAGACGCGTGTCATCCGGGAAATCGTCGGGGATTTAGAAGTGCCAGAACGAATGAATCGGTTGCTACAAGGGGATGTCGGGAGCGGAAAGACAGTCGTTGCCGCGATCGCCTTGTATGCGACGGTGAGCGCCGGCTATCAAGGGGCGCTCATGGTCCCGACCGAAATTTTGGCTGAACAGCATCTCGCCTCGCTTCAAGCGCTGTTTGAACCGTACGGGATTCGAGTCGGTTTATTGACGAGTTCGGTCAAAGGCAAGGCCCGTACTGAGTTGCTTCAGGCCATCAAAGCGGGGGACGTCGATATCATCGTCGGGACGCACGCCTTGATCCAAGGGCCGGTCGAGTTCTCGCGCCTACATTTAGCCATCACCGACGAGCAACACCGGTTCGGAGTCGAACAGCGCAAGATGCTCCGTGACAAGGCGGAGCTCGCCGACGTGCTCTATATGACGGCGACACCGATTCCACGGACGCTCGCCATCAGTGCTTTCGGCGAGATGGACGTTTCGACGATCGATGAGATGCCGGCCGGCCGGAAACCGATCGAGACGTATTGGGCCAAGACCGACCAAATCGACCGGGTCCACGCGATGGTCGACCGTGAACTGACGCTTGGACGCCAAGCGTACGTCATCGCGCCGCTCATCGAGGAATCGGACACGCTCGAGGTCGAGAGTGCGACCGCACTCTACGAAGTGTTGCGAGAACGCTTCCCAAATTACGCGGTCGGTCTCATGCACGGAAAACTGTCGAGCACCGAGAAAGATGACGTGATGAAGGCGTTCGCCAGCAATGCCCTTCAAATCCTCGTCTCGACGACGGTTGTCGAGGTCGGCGTGAACGTCCCGAACGCCTCGCTGATCATCATCCATGATGCGGAGCGGTTCGGCTTGGCGCAACTACACCAGTTGCGCGGACGCGTCGGTCGAGGCGCCGCCCAATCTTATTGTATATTGGTAGGAGACCCGAAGTCCGATGTCGGCAAACTTCGTTTGAAGACGATGACGGAGACGAACGATGGATTCGTCTTGGCCGAGAAAGACTTGGAATTGCGCGGGGCCGGTGATTTCTTTGGGACGGCCCAAAGCGGTCTTCCGAGCTTCCGCGTCGCCGATCCCGTACTTGATTTAAAAGTGATGGAGGTAGCGATGCAAGACGCGGTTCGTCTGCTCGGCAGCGAGGCGTTTTGGAATGAAGCGACGTATGCGCCGCTCCGTCAATACTTGAAGCGACTCGACTTACTCGTCGAGAGCCGCTTGGAATGAGAAACAACACTTGAAAATACAATCTAAAGAATATATACTGCTATTAGTACCAGGTATTAAGTTCTTTAGCATAGAGTTTAGGAGGGAACTGAATGCGGGTACCTAAGAAAGAGCGGCAACGCTTATTGCAAGAAACGATTGATCGTAACCCGTTCATCAAAGACGAAGAGCTGTCGAAGCAGTTCGCCGTCAGTATTCAAACGATTCGTCTCGATCGGATGGAGTTGAAAATTCCGGAAGTGAGAGAACGGATTAAGCATGTTGCTTCAGAACACCTCGATGAAGTGAAGTCGCTCGCCATGAGCGAGGTCATCGGTGATATGATTGACTTGAAGCTCGATGAATCGGCCATCTCGGTTCTCGACATTGAGAGAGAACACGTCTTTAGCCGCAACGAGATCGCCCGGGGACATGTATTGTTCGCCCAGGCCAACTCGTTAGCGGTGGCGCTCATCAATGATGAATTGGCGTTGACCACTAAAGCGGACATCCGCTTCAGTCGCCAAGTCCATCTTGGAGAGCGAGTCGTTGCCAAGGCTCGTGTGATCAAACTGCGTCGGGACGGAAGAACGGACGTCACAGTGGATAGTTATGTCGGCGAAGAGTGTGTCTTTAGCGGAGACTTCACGATTTATCGTCGCGGTGAGGAGGAACAGGCATGAAATTAGCAATTGATGCAATGGGCGGGGATCACGCCCCGAAAGCGATCGTGGAAGGCGTCAAGCAGTTTGCCGACGCATTCCCGAACGAATCGATGGAACTTTTTTTAGTCGGAGATGAGGTCAAACTCGCTTCGTACGGGTTGACCGACCCGCGAATCAAAATCGTTCCAGCGAGCGAGGTCATCACCGGGGACGACGAACCGGTCCGAGCCGTCCGTCGCAAAAAGGACAGCTCACTCGTCGTGGCGGCCAAACTCGTCAAAGACGGAGAGGCCGACGCACTCGTCTCGGCTGGGAATACCGGTGCTCTCATGGCGGCGTCACTGTTCGTCATCGGACGGATCCCAGGAATCGAGCGCCCCGCGTTGTCACCTACGTTCCCTACATATACGGGTAGCGGTGTCGTCATTTTAGACGTCGGGGCCAACCCGGACGCGAAGGCCGAGCACTTGGTCGACTATGCGATCATGGGCACGCTCTATGCCGAGCACGTTCGCGGCGTCAAACGTCCGCGGGTCGCGCTACTGAACATCGGGACCGAGGCTGGGAAAGGAAACGCCCTCACGAAAGAGGCGTACCCCCTCCTTGAACAAGCCCCGGTCCACTTTGTCGGCAACGTGGAAGCGCGCGAGGCGATGTCCGGTGATGTCGATGTCATCGTCACGGAAGGGTTCGCTGGAAACATCTTGCTCAAAGGTGTCGAAGGTTCGTCGTCGATGCTCATGAAGATGATGAAAGAGCAGTTCACGAGCGATCTCGTCTCGAAGCTCGCCGCTCTCGTCTTAAAACCGAAGTTGAAGCGATTGAAACAAACATTAGATTATCGGGAACACGGTGGGGCCGGCTTGTTCGGAATCAACGCCCCGGTCATTAAAGCACACGGTTCGAGCGACGCGCTCGCCATCATGAGCGCGCTCAAACAGGCGAAAATCATGGTCGATCACGACGTCGTCGCGAAAATCAAACAAGCAAAAGCCACAAACTAATTCAAAGAAGGTGAGTACATGGGGAAAACAGCATGGGTATTTCCGGGACAAGGGTCACAAGCCGTCGGCATGGGCCAAACGTTCCTCGACAATCCTGAACAACTGCAAGCGATCAACCGTCGCCTCGGATTTGATTTACTCGACGCCATGGCGGCAGGATCAAAAGAAGAGCTTCAACGGACAGAAGTGGCCCAACCGGCCATCGTGGCGCATGCGGCATCACTCGCACAAGCTCACGCCAAAACGGGGGCCACTCCAGACTTGGTGATCGGTCACAGCGTCGGAGAATATACGGCACTCGTCGTCGCCGGCGTCATCGACTTGGAAGAAGCGAGCGTGCTCGTCCACGAACGCGGCAAGCTCATGTCAGAAGTGAAGGATGGGACGATGGCAGCCGTCATCGGTATGACCGATGTCGACGAAGCGTTCCATGTGACGGAGAAAATCAGTGCTAGCGGGAACCTTGTACAAATCGCCAACTACAACTGTCCGGGTCAGTTCGTCATCTCGGGTCATGTCGATGCGGTCAAACAGGCCGAAACAGACTTGAAAGAAGCAGGCGCGAAACGCGTCTTGCCGCTGAACGTCTCAGGGGCGTTCCACAGCTCCTACATGATGCCGGCCGCGACGCGGTTCAAAGATGTGCTCGCTTCTTCGCCGTTCAAACCGGCGGCGATTGGGATTATTTCCAACGTCGATGCGGATGTCCATACCGACCCGGAAAAATTGAAAGCACTTCTCACTGAGCAATTGTACGCCTCGGTCCGATTCGAAGCGTGTGTTCGCAAAGCGATCGACGCTGGTGTCGACACGTTCATCGAGTTCGGTCCGACGTCACCGCTGTCAGGTCTTATCAAACGGATCGATTCGAAAGTGACAATCAAACAGGCGACGACGCTCGAAGAGGTGGCCGCGTTAGGAGGAGAAGTACGTGCATGACCAAGTAGCAATCGTGACAGGCGCATCTCGAGGAATCGGGGCCGCCATCGCGAAGCGTTTAGGGGAGGACGGCTTTCGGGTCGTCGTGAATTACTCGGGTAGTGTTGAGAAAGCGAACGCCGTCGTCAGCGAGATCGAAGCGAACGGTGGCGAGGCCATCGCCGTCAAAGCCGACGTCTCGAGCAGTGATGATGTGAAAGCACTCATCAAGACGGCGGTCGACACGTACGGCCGCATCGATTGTCTCGTCAACAATGCAGGCATCACGCGGGATGGTCTGCTTATGCGCATGAAGGAAGCTGACTTTGACGATGTCCTGTCGACAAACTTGAAAGGTGCGTTCTTGACGTCGCAAGCCGCGACGCGGACGCTCTTGAAATCGAAGGCGGGCCGCATCATCAATATCGCTTCGGTCGTCGGGATCACGGGGAATGCCGGTCAGGCGAACTACGCGGCGGCAAAAGCGGGGCTCATCGGGCTGACGAAGTCGGTCGCGCGTGAACTCGCCGGACGTCACGTGACGGTGAACGCCGTCTGTCCTGGTTTCATCCAGACGGACATGACTGACGCGTTGACAGATGCGCAACGCGAGGCGACGCTCGGTCAAATCCCGTTCAATCGCTTCGGTCAGGTCGAAGATGTGGCGAACCTCGTCTCATTCCTCGCCTCTCACCAAGCGGCTTACGTGACGGGTCAGACGATCGCCGTTGACGGCGGCATGACGATGGCTTAAAATCAGAACTTTACCAATCGAAACACATTTTATATACTTTAATTTGGAGGGATTTTATCATGACAACAGAACAAATCTTAGTAGACGTACAAGCAGCAGTGGCAGAGAAACTCGGGAAAGATGTATCTGAGATCACAGCCGACAAATCATTCAAGGATGACCTCGGTGCGGATTCGCTCGAAGTAATGGAAATGGTCATGGACCTTGAAGACAAGTTCGATATCACAATCGAAGACGAAGATGCTGAGAAGCTCGCGACTGTTGGCGACGTCGTCGCTTACATCGAAACTAAATTGTAATCAAGCCTCCCACCGCTCGTCATGAGCGGTGGGCTTGTGCTTATACACGGAGGGAATTATGACAAAGGACAAGCGACGGTTTGACCGTCAAGGGTCGGCGCAACGGCGTCGGCGAAATGAGCTCGAGCGGTCACGGATTCTCGAGCAGTTTAAAGTACTTGAAGAACGGCTGTCGGTTCGATTCACGAACCAAGACCTATTGATGCAAGCGTTCACCCACTCCTCATACGTCAACGAACAACGCGGTCTGAAAAAAGACAATGAGCGCTTAGAGTTTCTAGGCGACGCGGTGCTCGAGTTGACGGTGTCTCGGTTTTTGTATGAGACGTATCCGGAGCGCTCCGAGGGGGAATTAACGAAGTTGCGGGCGGCCATCGTCTGTGAGCCATCACTCGTCAACTTTGCGGAAGCCTATGCTTTCTCTGATTTTATCTTGCTTGGGAAAGGCGAAGAGTTGACCGGCGGACGCAAGCGTCCGGCGCTACTCGCGGATGTGTTCGAGTCATACATCGGCGCGCTCTATCTGGACCAAGGGATTGAACCAGTCGAACAGTTCCTCGCCGAAGCGGTTTTTCCGAAAGTCTTGGCCGGTGTGTTTGAAGAACAGACCGATTATAAGAGTCAGCTCCAAGAAAGCGTCCAGCGAGAAGGTCTCGGGCCTGTCTCGTACACGATTATCGAAGAGCGTGGTCCGGCCCATAGCCGGGAGTTCGTCGCCCATGCCCGTCTGTCAGACGATATCGTCGGCGAAGGCATCGGCCGATCGAAGAAAGAAGCCGAGCAACTCGCGGCGAAAGAAGCGTTGATTGAATTCAACCGGCAGTACGCCGGCCTATAAGAAAAGGAGTGGACCTCAATGGGTCCACTCCTTTTCTGTCATCTCATCACGTCAATTGTCCGAGTTCTTCGACAATCCCATCCACTTCAGAGATCGACAGCGATGAGCGGTTCATCACGTAGTCATAAATCTCTTTGACGGCTGAGGCGTCGGCACGGTTATATTCTTCCGCTTTGATGGCGCCGCGGTTGATGATGTTCATTTTGTCGAGAATTTCCTCAATCATTTGTTCGTTAGTCATCGGTCGTACCCCTTTCTACAGTTCTTTTTAGAATAGCATGATTCTAGCATTTTGACGAACTGGCAACTGTGGTAAAATAAACAAATGAATGCTTACTGAGGATAGGATGGTCACGATGCACTTAAAACGAATCGAACTCGCTGGCTTTAAATCGTTTGCCAAGCGGATTGAACTGGATTTTCGTCCCGGCGTCACAGCCGTGGTTGGGCCGAACGGGAGCGGAAAATCAAATATATCGGACGCTGTTCGCTGGGTACTCGGTGAGCAGTCGGCCAAATCGCTCCGCGGAGCGAAAATGGAAGACGTCATCTTTGCCGGCAGTGAAGGTGAGAACCATCGCAACGTCGCCGAAGTGACGCTCGTCCTAGACAACACGGACGCCCATTTGCGGTTGCCGTATGAAGAAGTCAGTGTGACGCGCCGTGTCACACGGAGCGGCGACAGCGACTACTTCATGAACAAGAAGCCGTGCCGGCTTAAAGATGTGATCGACCTGTTCATGGATACGGGCCTATCACGCGATGCGTTCGCCATCATCGGGCAAGGACGGGTCGAGCAAGTCATCTCCGGGAAACCGGAAGATCGTCGGGCTGTCATCGAAGAAGCGGCCGGGGTGTTGAAGTACCGGCAGCGTAAAAAACAAGCCGAACGGAAGCTCCAAGACACCGAGTTGAACTTGTCTCGGGTCGATGACATTTTGTATGAACTCGCCGATCGGGTCGAGCCGCTCCGAGAGCAGGCCGCGCTCGCACGCGAGTATCAAGTCGCCAAAGCGCGCCACGATGAGCTCGAGACGGGTATTCTCGGCGCCGAGATCACAGAACTTGGTACGGGCATCGCTCGTGTGTCCGAGCAACTGCGGACGGCCGAGACGAATCTCGCCGAGCAAGACGGCGCGTTGACCGCGATTTCAGAAGAGCGGACGACGCTTGAGGCGGCACTCGCCAAAGATCGAGAAACGCTCGACACGCTCCATCAAGAAGAACGGTCTCAAGCGACCGAGCTGGAACGGTTGACAGGTGAGATCAAGCTCGCGAAAGCCCGTGAAGAGCACGGGGCGGAGACGAAAGAACGCCTCGAGCGCCAACGGGTCGAATTGGCCGAAGAGACCGAACAGTTGACGCAGAAGTTGAACGTGGCAAACGCGGATATGGCGTCAAAAGCTGAGGCGTTACATACCGTGGAAGCGGCACGGGCCGAACTTGACGCACAATTGACGGCGGCGACGCGTGACTTTAACGCAGAAATCGAACAGCTTCAAGGCGAGGCGTTCGAGTTGGCGACGACACGGGCCACACTGAGCAACCAACAGAAGCGGGAACGGCGCGATATCGAACAAGCGGAAGAAGCGAAAGCTCGTCTGCTTCGTGAAAACAAGGATCGCCTTGACGTGCGGACCGAACAGACGGCATCACTCGAGGCCGAACAAGCTCGTCTCGACGAGGCTCGGGACACGTGGGAGACGCTCATGGCGGAAGAAGTTGATTTGACCGAACGGGAAGCGACGCTTCGAGACAAATTGTCGCGGGCCGAGCAATCGTACCACGACCTTGACCGCCGGCGTCAGAAGACCGAGGACCGGATCGAGTTGCTCGAACGGATGAAACAGTCGTACGAAGGCTATTTCCATGCGGTCAAATTTGTCTTGAAAGAACGGGGACCGGGCGTGCTCGGTGCCGTCGCAGAATTGATTCGCGTTCTCCCGTCCTATGAGGCCGCCATCGAGACGGCGCTCGGTCAGACGCAACAACATATCGTCGTCGAGACGGAAGAGGTCGGACGCCGAGAGATTGAACGATTACGGAAAGCAAGTGCCGGACGAGCCACGTTCGTACCGATGACGAGCGTGAAGGAACGTTACGTCCCGAGTGAAGTCGCACACCGTCTCGAATCAGTCGACGGATTCGTCGGCATCGCCGCCGACCTCGTCGAGACGGACCCGGCCTACGAGAAATTGAAACGGTCGCTCCTCGGCGCCGTGATCGTGGCCAATTCCCTCGAGGTGGCCAACCGGATCGCCAAGACGACGGGGTATCGCTATCGCATCGTCACGCTCGAAGGGGATATCGTCAACGTTGGCGGTTCGATGACCGGGGGTAGCCGGAAGCAAGGTGTCGCCTTGTTCACCCAGTCCCGTGAACTCGATGATTTGAAGCAAGGATTGACGCAAGGGTTGGCCATGCTTCACGAGCAACAGTTGCGGGTGTCGACGTACACCGATGAGATGTCCCGACTGCGTGCGTCGCTCCAGACGCTCAGGCTCAAGAAGCGCGAGGCCGAAGAGACGCTCCGGTCGACGGAACAGGCGTTTAGAAACTTGGAACGGGTGTCGCAAGACGCCAAAGCGCAACTCGAACTGTTCGACCATGAGATGGCGCGTTACGCCCAAACGATCGCATCCGCCACGAATGAGTTGACAAGGCTCGCCGAAGAACTCGAGGCGACTGATGCATTGCAAGCCTCGATTCGGACCGAACTCGAGGCGCTCCGCGGCGAGCAAGCCAAAGGCGCCGAGACGACGGGGCAACTTCAGGCAGCCATTCGTCAAAATGAACTCGATCGTCAACGCAATATGCTCGACCTCGACCGCGTCCGCGCAGAAGTCGAGCGGCTCGAGGCCGAGGTCGCTAAACAGACCTCCCGTCTCGTACAGATCGAGCGTGAGCTCGAACATGTGGCAAGCGGCCGGGTCGTCTCGTCTGCCGAGCTCGAGCACGAGCACGTCGAGGCGGTCAAACAGATGGACGGATTGAAAGAGCGGATGGCGTTGCATACGAAACAGCTCCACGCTGAAGAAGAGTCGTATCGCATCCTCAGACAGCGTGAACAGCAGGCGTCGGACGTGCGTCGTCGGGTCGAGGCGGATGTCCGCAAGCTCGAGACCGAGGCGAACGAGCTCGAGTTGAAGCGGAAGTGGAAACTCGACGCGCTCGAGGAACGAGGGCTCGTCCTCGATTTGCTTCCGACCCTCACGATTCCGCTCGATGAGGCGAAAGAAGAGTTCAAACTGCTCGTTCGTCAAATCGAAGAAATCGGACCGGTCAACTTGAACGCGATCGAGGAGTTCGACCTCGTCAATGAACGCTTCATGTTCTTGTCCGAGCAACGGGACGACCTCGTCAGCGCCAAAGAGGATTTATACGACATCATCACCGAGATGGACCGTGAAGTGACGCGCTTGTTCAAAGAGACGTACACGCTCGTTCGTGGTCACTTTAAACAGACGTTCAACGAGTTGTTCGGCGGGGGGGAGGCCGATTTGAAACTCGTCGACGAGTCCGACCTGCTCAACACGGGCATCGAGATCGTCGCCAAACCGCCCGGGAAGAAGTTGCAGACGCTCAGTCTGTTATCCGGCGGAGAGCGGGCCTTGACGGCGATCGCGCTTCTGTTCGCCATCCTGAAAACGAGACCCGTCCCGTTCTGTGTGCTCGATGAAGTCGAGGCGGCTCTCGACGAGGCGAACGTCCATCGGTTCGGGGAATATATCCGGACGCTCTCAATCGATACACAATTCGTCATCATCACCCACCGTAAAGGGACGATGGAGGCGGCGGACACGCTCTACGGCGTGACGATGCAACAAAACGGTGTCTCCGAGGTGCTTTCGGTCGAACTATCCGAAGCGAAGCGCGTCGTCGAGACGGAACAAGAGATGGAGGAATTAAGTTGAGTTTTTTTAAGAAGTTAAAAGATAAATTGACGACCTCGACACAAGAGGTGTCGCAAAAGTTTACCGACGGATTGACGAAGACACGAGACGGATTTGCCAGTGCCGTCAACGACCTCGTCTATCGGTTCCGCGAAGTCGATGAGGATTTCTTCGATGAACTCGAGGATTTGCTCATCCAGGCGGATGTCGGCGTGACGACGACGATGGACCTCGTCGAAGATTTGAAAGAGGAAGTGAAACGTCGCAATTTGAAAGACCCGGTCGCTGTCCGTGACGCCCTCGTCGAAGTCGTGGCGAACCGTCTCCAAGAAGACGAGGCGGATCGTGAGTTGAACATGCAGGACGGATTGACGGTCATCTTGTTCGTCGGCGTCAATGGTGTCGGCAAAACGACGACGATCGGCAAACTCGCCCATCAATTGAAGTCGGAAGGACGTTCGGTCATGCTCGCGGCAGGCGACACGTTCCGGGCCGGTGCCATCGATCAGCTCCAAGTCTGGGGTGAACGGGTCGGAGTCCCGGTCATCCGTCAAGCCGAAGGGTCGGACCCGGCCGCGGTCGTGTTCGACGCTGTGCAGGCAGCGAAATCACGCGGCGTCGACGTCTTGATCTGTGACACGGCCGGACGTTTGCAAAACAAGGTCAACTTGATGAAAGAGCTCGAGAAAGTGAAGCGCGTCATCGAACGTGAAGTACCGAACGGGCCGCACGAGGTATTGCTCGCGTTAGATGCCACAACGGGACAAAACGCGATGGTTCAAGCGAAAGCGTTCAAAGAAGCGACGAACGTGAGCGGGATCGTCCTCACGAAGCTCGACGGGACGGCTAAAGGGGGGATCGTGCTCGCGATTCGAAACGAGCTCGATATCCCGGTCAAATATGTCGGTCTCGGTGAGAAAGTTGATGATTTACAGGCGTTCGACCCGGAACAGTTCGTGTACGGATTATTCGGGGACATCTTCGAAGAAAAACAACAGACAAACGATGACCTCGCCTAACTTTCACTGTTAAGAAAAAAACTTGACAAGAGGTGGGGACGGCTGTACTATTGGTAGTTGTAAAGGGATTTCACTTAACATGTGGAGGTGGAGGTCATGTCGCTCGAAAAGACGAATCGAATGAACTATCTGTTCGATTTTTATCAAGCGCTTCTCACACCGAAACAGCGCAACTACATGTCTCTTTATTACCTAGATGACTACTCGCTCGGAGAGATTGCGGAAGAGTTTGAAGTCAGCCGTCAAGCGGTCTACGATAACATAAAGCGTACCGAAGCGATGCTTGAGCAGTATGAGGAGAAGTTGGCCTTGTTCGAGAAATTCGAACAGCGGCAACAACTGCTTCAAACGCTCAAACGTCAAGTCGAGCACTCGCCCGATTTGACGGAAACGATTTCGGCGCTTGAGAATTTAGAGTAGGGGGCTGAAGCATGGCATTTGAAGGATTATCCGAACGGTTGCAATCGACACTGGCGAAAATGCGGGGGAAAGGTAAAATTTCCGAAGCAGATGTCAAAGAGATGATGAGAGAAGTTCGTCTCGCTCTCCTTGAAGCCGATGTCAACTTCAAAGTGGTCAAACAGTTCGTCAACGACGTGAAAGAGCGGGCCATCGGCCAAGACGTCATGAAATCGTTGACACCTGGCCAACAAGTTGTCAAAATCGTTCATGAAGAGCTAACGAACTTGATGGGAAGCGACGTCGTCCCAATCACATTTAACCCAAAACCACCGACAGTCGTCATGATGGTCGGGTTACAAGGTGCGGGGAAAACGACGACGACCGGTAAGCTCGCGAATTTGATTCGCAAAAAGCATAACCGGAGTCCACTTCTCGTCGCGGCAGATATTTATCGGCCTGCGGCCATCAAACAGCTCGAGACACTCGGCAAGCAGCTCGATTTACCGGTGTTCTCACTTGGCGACCAAGTGAAGCCGGAAGAAATCGTCACAAAAGCGCTCGAGTACGCCAAAACCAATCATCACGATTTCGTGTTGATCGATACGGCCGGTCGACTTCATATTGACGAGACGCTCATGGGCGAGCTCGAAAACGTGAAGACGATTGCCAAACCAAATGAAATCTTCCTCGTCGTCGATGCGATGACGGGTCAAGATGCGGTCAACGTGGCCGATAGCTTCAATGAGAAACTCGGAATCACCGGCGTCGTGCTCACGAAGCTCGACGGTGACACACGTGGTGGGGCAGCCCTTTCAATCAAGGCAGTCACGGGAGCGCCGATTAAGTTCGTCGGTCTCGGTGAAAAGTTGGATGCCCTCGAACCTTTCCACCCGGAACGCATGGCGTCACGGATTCTTGGAATGGGTGACGTGCTCACGCTCATTGAAAAAGCCGAGTCACAGATGGACCAAGATGCCGCGAAAGAGCTTGAAAGCAAAATTCGCGACGCATCGTTCACGTTCGATGATTTTATCGAGCAATTGGGTCAAGTGAAAAACATGGGCCCGATTGATGAATTGCTCTCGATGTTACCTGGTGCAGGTAAGATGAAAGGGTTGAAGAACGTCCAAATCGACGAGAAGCAACTTGATCATGTCGAGGCGATCATTCGCTCGATGACGAAGCATGAGCGCTCCAATCCTGAAGTGCTCAACGCGAGTCGTCGTAAGCGGATCGCAAAAGGGAGCGGTCGCTCCATCCAGGAAGTGAACCGTCTCATCAAACAGTTCGATGACATGAAGAAGCTCATGAAGCAGATGTCAGGACAAATGAAAGGGAAGAAAAAAGGTCTCGGCCTTCCATTCTTCTAAGAAAACTTTTGTCAGTCGGACAAAAAAGCAGTATACTATTAAAGTTGTCAATTCTTAAACACATGATGGAGGTATATTACCATGGCAGTTAAAATTCGTCTCAAGCGCATGGGCGCAAACAAATCACCTTTCTACCGGATCGTTGTAGCTGATTCACGTTCACCACGTGATGGCCGCTTCATCGAGCAACTCGGTCACTACAACCCGGTTGCAAAACCAGAGGCAGAAGTTCGCATCAACGAAGAACTCGCTCTCAAATGGTTGGCAGACGGCGCGAAGCCATCTGACACAGTACGTAACTTGTTCTCTAAAGCAGGGATCATGGAGAAATTCCACAACGCGAAAAACGCGAAGTAAGGATGTGGCCGACCTTTTATGAGGTCGGCCCATTTTTGTGAGGAGGCATAACAATGGAATGGTTATACGTAGGTAAGATCGCCAACACCCATGGCTTAAAAGGAGAATTGAAGTTGCTCGCCGCGACCGATTTTCCGGCGGAGCGCTTCAAGAAGGGCGAGACGCTCTATTTAGACATCGACGGCAAGAAAGTGCCGTTCGAAGTGACGACGTATCGTCCACACAAGCAGTTCCATCTCGTCACGTTCAAAGGGCTCGAGAACATCAATCTCGTCGAGAAATATAAAGGGATGAAGCTGTATGTCCACGTCGAGCACGTCCACGAGTTGCCGGAACATGAGTTTTATTACCATGAGATTATCGGCTGTGAAGCTGTCGTCGATGGTGAGGTCATCGGAGTCGTCGATGACATCTTCGAGACCGGCGCGAACGACGTCTGGGTCATCAAACGTCCTGGCAAGTCGGATGCGCTCATCCCGTACATCGAATCGGTCGTGAGCGACATCGATGTCGAGGCGAAACGTGTCGTCATCACCCCGATTCCGGGAATGATCGACGATGAAGATTGATGTCTTAACCTTATTCCCTGAGATGTTCGCCCCGCTCGATCATTCGATCGTCGGACGGGCGCGCACGCTCGGTCACGTCGAGATGGCGTTCACGAACTTCCGTGACTTCTCGACGAACAAGCACCACAAAGTCGACGATTATCCGTACGGGGGCGGGGCGGGCATGCTACTCACCCCGCAACCGATTTTTGACGCCTTTGACGCGATCGCGAAGACGCGACCCCGTGTCATCGTCACGACACCGACCGGACGCCGTTTTGACCAACGAATGGCAGAAGAGTGGGCGTCCGAGGAACACCTCATCTTTTTGTGCGGTCATTATGAAGGGTTCGACCAACGGATCCATGACGAGCTTGCGACGGACGAAGTGTCAATCGGCGATTTCGTCATGACCGGCGGTGAGCTCGCGGCGATGGTCATGATCGATGCCACGGTGCGCCTCATCCCGGAAGTGCTCGGCGACCAGGCGAGCCACGAGGACGACTCGTTTTCGACGGGACTCCTCGAATATCCGCACTATACGCGTCCAGCCGACTTCCGGGGTCTCAAGGTACCGGACGTCCTCTTGTCGGGCAATCATGCCAACATCGAGACGTGGCGTCGTGAACGGTCACTTGAACGCACGTATCGACGGCGGCCGGAACTGCTCGAGCAAATCGACCTGTCGAAGGCGGATAAAAAATTCATTGAATCGTTGCGCGATTGACCAAATTATGCTATGTTTGAGCATGTGGGTTAACCCCCACCGATTACCGATGTTCCGCTGTTGGATGCTTGGGCAGATGAAGATATGAACATTGAAGAAAAAGGAGAACAATTCATGAACACACAAAAACTGTTCCGTGAAATCACAGAAGAACAATTCAAATCGGACGTACCTGCTTTCCGTCCTGGTGACACAGTACGTGTCCACGTTAAAGTCGTAGAGGGAACGCGTGAGCGTATCCAGATCTTCGAAGGCGTTGTCATTAAGCGTAAAGGTGGCGGCATCAGCGAAACATTCACAGTCCGTAAGATTTCTTACGGCGTAGGTGTTGAGCGTGCATTCCCGCTTCACTCACCGCGTGTCGCGCAAATCGAAGTCGTTCGTTACGGTAAAGTCCGTCGTGCGAAACTCTACTACCTCCGCAACCTTCGCGGTAAAGCAGCACGTATTAAAGAAATCCGTCGTTAAGATGGGGATTAAGCTTGTCGCTTGCGACAAGCTTCTTTTTTTCTAGTACAATAAGTTCAAACGGACAGAGGAGTGAGGCAAGTTGAAAGAAGTGTTCAGTTGGCTTAAGGCGATCGTCGTGGCGCTCGTCATCGCGTTCGTGATCCGGACGTTCATCTTTGTACCTGTCATCGTCGAGGGAGAGTCAATGATGCCGACGCTCCAAAATGCCGATCGCATGATCGTCAGCAAAATTTCGAACTACGTCGGTGAGCTCGATCGGGGCGATATTATCGTCTTCCACGCGACGGAATCAAAAGACTATATCAAACGCGTCATCGCCATTCCTGGCGACACGCTCGAATATCGGGACGATACGCTTTACTTGAACGGCGAAGCGGTCGAAGAACCGTATTTAGAGGATTTCCAGGCCCAGATGAACGGCTTTCCTCTTACCGAAAACTTCACGCTCGAACAAGTGACGGGCGAAACGGTCGTCCCGGAAGGTTCGTACTTCGTGATGGGTGACAATCGACAAAACTCGAAAGACAGCCGTGAAATCGGCTTTGTCCCGAAAGAGGACGTCGTCGGCAAAACGAACTTCGTGTTCTGGCCGCTCGGCGATTTCGGGACCGTACAAGAATAAGGTGGTGTTTTTTTGGCAATTCAATGGTTCCCTGGCCACATGGCCAAGGCACGAAGACAAGTAACAGAAAAGTTAAAGCTCATCGATGTCGTCATCGAACTCGTCGATGCACGCGTCCCACAATCGAGCCGTAACCCGATGGTCGATGAGATCACAGAAGGCAAACCGCGTCTCATCGTCTTGAATAAATCCGATATGGCCGATCCCGTCGTCACCGACGCCTGGCTCCGCGCCTTGAAGCGTGACGACGTCGAGGTCGTCGCCGTCGACGCGAAACATAGCAAAGGCTTGAAGCAACTCATGTCGGGTGCCGAGAAGCTCATGCAAGAGAAGCATGACCGCATGCGTGAGAAAGGCCGGAATCCCGGTCCGATCCGCGCCCTCATCATCGGCATCCCGAACGTCGGGAAATCGACGCTCATCAACCGCCTCGCTGGACGCAATATCGCTGTCACTGGCGACCGTCCGGGTGTCACGAAGCGTCAGCAATGGATCAAGATGAAAGGCGGCGAGATGGAATTGCTCGATACGCCGGGGATTCTATGGCCGAAGTTCGAGGACCAGATGGTCGGTTATCGCTTGGCGGCGACCGGTGCCATCAAGGACGATATTTTGAACCTTGATGATATCGCGCTCTATGCGGCCCGTGAGCTATCGGCCCGCTATCCGGAACAGGTGAAAGAGCGATTCAAAATCGATCAACTGCCGGAAGACGCCGTCGAACTGCTCGAAGTGATCGGGAAGAAACGTGGACTCGTCAGCGGCGGCTACGTCGATTTCGAGAAGGCGAGCGAATTACTATTGAACGAACTACGTCATGAGAAAATCGGACGGGTCTCTCTTGAGACACCGGCCGACCATGACATGGCGTGAAGTCCTGTGCAAACAGGGCTTTTTTGAATAGGAGGAACAGCATGACGATTCAAGCGATTAAACAACGGCTACAGACGGTCCGATATGAAGAGTGGGAAGCAGTCCGGGCCGAACTGAAGGATGACCCGCGCGCAGGCGTCCAGACGTTGCTCAGGCAGCGTGAGCGCCAGTTCAAGGTCGAACGTGAGCGCCAGGACGATTATGCGGCCCGGAGCGTGTTCGAGGACGAGTTGAAGGCAAACGGTTATGTCCGCATCTGTGGCGTCGATGAGGTCGGTCGAGGACCGCTCGCCGGTCCGGTCGTCGCCGCGGCCGTCATCTTGCCGGAAGGATTTTATCATCCGGGCTTGAACGACTCGAAACTGATGTCGCCATCAGCACGTGAAGTCGCGTATCGGGCCCTCATGGACGAGGCCATGGTCGGCGTCGGCATCGTCGACGCCGACGTGATTGACCGCGTCAACATTTACGAGGCGACGAAACTCGCGATGATGGAGGCGGTCCGGCAACTCGGTGAAGTCGATGCGCTCTTGATTGACGCGATGACGCTCGAGCTCGACGTCCCGCAACAATCGCTCATCAAAGGCGACGCCCGGAGCGTATCGATCGCGGCGGCGAGCGTCGTCGCCAAAGTCGTCCGTGACAACATGATGGAAGACTACGCCGTCCTCTATCCCGGCTACGGTTTCGAACAGAACGCCGGTTACGGGACGAAAGCGCACTTGGCCGGACTAGCGGAACATGGGATCACGCCAATCCACCGAAAATCGTTCGCGCCGATTAAACATATGTAGGAGGGGTCATCATGCGGATCGATCATCAAGGCGTCATGCCGTTCAAGGTCACGGAACAGAATTCGCGGCAATTGCTCATCGGCAATACGGTCGTCGGTCGGGTGCTCCAGCTGCTGCCGGGAGGCGAGGCGGTCATGCAACTGCCGCAAGGCTTGTTCCGGGTCGGGGTGAACGCTGACGTCAAAGAGAATGTCACGTACAAGATGGTCGTCACCGAGCTCGAACCGAAACTCGTCTTGAAAGTCGTGCCGCAACAAGCAGAAGCCCTTGCGCAAGCCGCACGGTCCCCGCTCGCCCTTTTAAGTTCGGAACTCGGTCGGCTCGCCCGTCAGCCGCTCGACACGCCTGAATCACTTCAGGCGCAAGGGCGTCAACTGCTCGAGAGCGGAGCCGGGTCGGATGTGAAGCAACTCATCGTCGAATTGTTCAAAGCGAAAGGGGACCCGAAGTTCGAGCAGTTCGTCCGGGCTCAGGAGACGTTCAATGCCCTTCAGACGCCGCCATACGTCGCCCAAGCATTTCACATACCGCAATTAGGACCGTTTGAACAAGTCCGCTTCCGCCTCGAGGCGCCGAAGGGCGAGATGATTGACGCCGACCACGCACGCATCGTCCTATTTTTGGAGACACCGAAGTTTGGAGAGACGGGTATCGATCTGCTCGTCCAAAAGCGACACGTCTCGATCAAAGTGTTCAATGAACGGCACAATTTGAGCCCGTTCGTCAACGCTTATGAGCCGTCGCTCAGCAAGGCGCTTGAAGCGAGCGGCTATGAACTGTCACGCTTCTCGTTCGAAGAAAAGCGGGAATCCGTGCCAGACACGTTCGCCCCGCTCGGAAAGGTGGACCAACGCATATGACGGACCGTAAGCAAGCGATCGCCTTGTCCTACGAGCAATCGATGGATTCCCCGCGTGTCGTCGCCAAAGGGGGCGGACTCGTCGCCGAGCGCATGCTCGCGCTCGCGCAGGAGAACGGGGTCCCGATCCATGAGGACCCGGCGCTATTGTCACTATTGTCCGCTTTACAGATTGAGGAGCATATCCCGGACGACCTTTATCAGGTCATCGCCGAGCTTTTCGTGTTTCTTTATCAGATGGAACAAGGAAAAATCGAAGATGTCTAGGGGTAGATATGAAAAAAAGATGAAAACTTAAAGCAAGAACGATAGACAGCGCTTTCAGTTTTTCGTTACAATAGACGTGCCGATATTAAAGGGGACTAAGGGGGAAACGAAATGAATATCCATGAGTATCAGGCGAAAGAATTGCTTCGTGCGTTCGGAGTGGCCGTACCTACGGGCTATCCGGCGTTTAGTGTTGAAGAAGCAGTTACAGCCGCTGCCAAGCTAGACGGTGAACTAAAAGTTGTCAAAGCCCAGATCCACGCAGGGGGCCGCGGGAAAGCCGGCGGTGTCAAACTTGCGAAGACGGATGAGGAAGTCAAACAGTATGCGTCAGAGATTCTCGGCAAGACGCTCGTCACGCACCAGACTGGACCTGAAGGAAAAGTCGTGCAACGCCTTTACATCGAAGAAGGATCTGCGATTGATCAAGAATTCTACTTAGGACTTGTGCTTGACCGTTCGATCGGCCGAATTGTCATCATGGGTTCATCAGAAGGCGGTATGGACATCGAAGAAGTCGCTGAACATACGCCAGAAAAAATTCATAAAGAAGTCGTCGACCCGGTCGTCGGACTCCGTCCGTTCCAAGCGCGCCGTCTTGCCTTCAAGATGGAAGTGCCGACCAAGCTCGTCAACAAGTTCAGTGACATGGTCATGAAACTGTACAAAGTGTATGTCGAGACGGATTGCACGATCGCAGAGATCAACCCGCTCGTCACGACGAAAGACGGAAACGTCATCGCCCTCGATGCGAAGCTCAACTTCGACAGCAACGCGCTCTATCGTCATACAGATATCGTCGATCTTCGTGACACGACGGAAGAAGACCCGCGTGAAGTCGAGGCGTCGAAACACGACCTCAGCTATATCGCGCTCGATGGAAATATTGGTTGCCTCGTCAACGGAGCCGGTCTCGCTATGGCGACGATGGATATCATCAAGCACTACGGCGCCGAACCCGCTAACTTCCTCGATGTAGGCGGCGGTGCGACGAAAGAAAAAGTAACGGAAGCGTTCAAATTGATTTTGTCAGACGACCAAGTCAAAGGCATTTTCGTCAACATCTTCGGTGGCATCATGAAGTGTGACATCATCGCTGAAGGTATCGTCGCGGCGACGAAAGAAATCGGTCTCGATTTACCACTCGTCGTCCGTTTAGAAGGCACGAACGTGGATGCGGGACGACGCATTCTCGATGAATCTGGACTTGCGATCACTTCGGCGAGCTCGATGGCTGACGGTGCAGAAAAAATCGCGGCACTCGTTCGATAAGGGGGAAACGACATGAGTATTTGGGCGAATCAAGATACAAAAGTGATCATTCAAGGGATCACGGGGAAACAAGGTCTGTTCCACGGCGAACAGATGCTGGCTTATAACACAAAATTGGTCGGAGGCGTGACACCTGGAAAAGGTGGCACGACCGTACTTGACGGCGTACCAGTCTTCAACACGGTGTCAGAGGCCGTCGAAGCAACGGGCGCGAACGCATCGATCATCTACGTACCACCGGCCTTCGCAGCCGATTCAATCATGGAAGCGGCCGATAGCGGGATTGAACTGATCATCTGTATCACAGAAGGCATCCCGGTCATCGACATGATTCAAGTGAAACGTTACCTCGAGGACAAACCGGCCCGTCTCATCGGACCAAACTGCCCGGGAATCATCACGCCAGGGGAAGCAAAACTTGGCATCATGCCAGGCTATATCCATACGAAAGGCCATGTCGGTATCGTCTCGCGTTCAGGGACGCTCACGTACGAGGCGGTCCATCAGTTGACGACGGCCGGGATTGGACAATCGACAGCGGTCGGAATCGGTGGCGACCCGGTCAACGGGACGAACTTCATCGATACGCTCCAAGCGTTCAACGAAGATGAGGACACGAAAGCGGTCATCATGATCGGTGAAATCGGTGGAACGGCCGAAGAAGAAGCCGCCGAATGGGTGAAGGCGAACATGACGAAGCCAGTCATCGGCTTCATCGGTGGTCAAACCGCTCCTGAAGGGAAACGGATGGGCCATGCGGGCGCCATCATCTCAGGCGGAAAAGGAACGGCCGCCGAGAAAATCAAGACGTTGAACGCCAACGGGATCGAAGTCGCCGAGACGCCTGCCGTCATCGGAGAGACGCTCATCCGGGTGTTGAAGCAAGAAGGATTGTATGAAGCTTGCGTGACGGGTCAACCGACCACGTAAACCATTCGGAAATGAGGGATGCGCGCCATCCCTCATTTTTTTAGAGGTGATTGTGATGAATCAAACAATCGCTCGATTCGCGGCTGAACGGCTGCCGGTCGAGTTCGTCCATCATTACTTATCGCATCCGGGTTCGAGCACTCGTCCCTTCCATCCGAACGTCTGGAACAAAGCAAAACGGGCGCTTCGTTCAACGGTCACGTACGACCGTTTTTTGACGTGGGAAGACGACGCGTTCCCGCGCGCGCTGCTCGACATTCCGAACCCTCCGTATTGTTTGTTTTACCGAGGCGATTTAGAGGTACTACAACAACAAACGACCGCTTTGGTCGGAAGCCGTGAATTGAATCGCATCAGCCATCGTCTCGTCGAGCATTTCTACCCTTTAATAGAAGAAACTGTCTCGGTATCGGGCGGTGCGCTCGGCATCGATGGTCTCGTCCATGAGTTGGCACTCCAGCATAACCGTCCGACGATCGCTGTCCTCGGAGCGGGCTTTTCACACATGTATCCTCAAGCGCATGCGCCACTGTTCGAACGAATTTCGAGACACGGGTTACTCCTCACCGAATACCCACCGGAAACACCTGTCAAAAAATTTCAATTTTTAGAACGTAATCGTCTCGTCAGCGGACTCGGCGATCAGCTCGTCGTCATTCAGGCCCGTCAGAAGAGCGGGACGATGAATACGGTCGGACATGCGCTCGAGCAAGGAAAGACGGTGTTTGCGGTACCTGGAAGCCCGCTTGATCCGCTCGCGGCAGGTCCGAATCGATTGATTGAGGACGGGGCGATTCCATTGACGACTTCCGACCAAATTCTAATGCGTTCAAGGATTGGACGTTGACAAACGAGCGACAACATGAATATTATGATAGGGATTTAAAACGACCTCTAAAAGGGGAGCAGATGTATGGCAAAATATTTGGTGATCGTCGAATCACCGGCGAAAGCAAAGACAATTAAACGTTATTTAGGATCGAATTACACGGTCAAAGCGTCAATGGGTCACGTCATCGATTTACCGAAAAGTCAACTCGGTGTCGACGTGGAACATGACTTTGAACCGAAGTACATTACGATTCGTGGAAAAGGCCCAGTTTTGAAAGAATTGAAGACGGCAGCCAAAAAAGCGACGAAAATCTTTCTCGCGGCTGACCCGGATCGCGAAGGGGAAGCGATCGCCTGGCATCTAGCGCGTGCCCTCGGTGTCGACGAAACGACAGAATGTCGGGTCGTCTTTAACGAGATCACGAAAGATGCGATCAAGGAGTCATTCAAGCACCCACGTAAAATCAATCACGATCTCGTCGACGCCCAACAAGCGCGGCGAATTTTGGATCGTCTCGTCGGATACGGGATGAGCCCATTATTATGGAAGAAAGTCAAAAAAGGCTTATCGGCCGGACGCGTCCAATCAGTGGCCGTCAAAATGATCATCGACCGGGAGCGGGAGATCAACGCCTTCGACCCAGAAGAGTATTGGACGATCAAACTCATGCTCAACCATGAAGGCGAATTGTTCGAGACTTCGTTTTATGGGAAAGACGGGAAGAAACTGGAGCTCAAGAGCGAGGCAGACGCCGACGCGGTGCTCAACGCGATCGACGACTCGTTCAAAGTCATCGATGTCACGAAGAAAGAGCGGAAGCGGAACGCCTCGCTCCCGTTTACGACAAGTTCGCTCCAACAGGATGCGGCCCGTAAGCTCAACTTCCGTGCCAAGAAAACGATGATGCTCGCGCAACAACTTTACGAAGGGATCGACCTCGGTAAGAAAGAAGGTACCGTCGGTTTGATCACGTATATGCGTACCGATTCGACACGGATCTCAGATTTAGCGAAAGAAGAAGCGAAATCGTATATCGAATCCACATTCGGAGAAGAGTACGTCGCATTGCAGAAACAAAAAGAGAAGAAGGCGGCAAACGCCCAGGATGCCCACGAAGCGATTCGTCCGACGTCGGCGTTACGTGACCCGGCCTCGGTCAAAGCATACCTGTCACGCGACCAGCTCCGACTGTACAAGTTGATTTGGGAACGTCTCGTGGCGAGCCAAATGGCGCCGGCCATCCTCGACACGGTAAAAATCGACGTCGAATCGAACGGCATGATTTTCCGTGCCAACGGGTCGACGGTCAAATTCCCAGGTTTCATGAAAGTGTATATCGAATCGAAAGATGATGATATCGAAGATACGAATCCAGAAAAAGAAGGGTTGCTCCCACCGCTCGAAGTCGACGACCTCGTCAAGTTCGACACGATCGAGCCGAAACAGCACTTCACCCAACCGCCGCCGCGTTATAGCGAGGCACGGCTCGTCCGGGCGATGGAAGAGCTCGGGATCGGTCGTCCGTCGACATATGCACCGACGCTCGACACGATTCAAAAACGTGGCTACGTCGTCCTTGAAGAGAAGAAGTTCGTCCCGACGGAGCTCGGTGAACTTGTCATCGAGATGATTGACGAGTATTTCAACGATTTCATCACCGTACAGTTCACGGCCGACATGGAGACCCTCCTCGACTCGATTGAGAACGAGGAAGTCCAATGGACCGACGTCGTTGCCCCGATCTATCGCAGTTTCGAGAAACGCTTGAAACGGGCCGAGGCCGAGATCGAGAAGATCGAAGTGAAAGATGAACCGGCTGGCATCGACTGTGAAGTATGCGGTGCGCCGATGGTCATCAAAATGGGCCGCTACGGTAAATTTATGGCGTGCTCGAACTTCCCGAACTGTACGAACACGAAACCGGTACAAGTCGAGATCGGCGTCCCATGTCCGAGCTGCAAAGACGGACAAGTCGTCGAACGACGCAGTAAAAAAGGTCGTCTATTCTACGGTTGCTCGAACTATCCAGACTGTGAGTTCGTCTCATGGGACAAACCGGTCGCGAAACCGTGTCCGGAATGTGGTAAGATGATGGTCGAGAAAAAAATCAAAGACGGCGTGAAATATCAATGTACGAACTGTACCCATGCCGAGGTACATCAGTTAGAGGAGGATTAACTTTGCAGCAACGTGTAACTGTGATCGGAGCGGGCCTCGCCGGCTCCGAGGCGGCTTGGCAACTCGCGAAGCGCGGGATTCAAGTCGATTTGTATGAAATGAGACCGGTGCGAAAGACGCCGGCACACCATACGGACCAATTCGCGGAATTGGTCTGCTCGAACTCGCTCCGGGCGAACGGGCTCCAAAATGCGGTCGGTGTCTTGAAGGAAGAGATGCGTACGCTCGACTCGCTCATCTTGAAAGCGGCGGATACGGCGAGCGTACCGGCCGGCGGCGCTCTCGCCGTCGACCGTCACGACTTCGCAGGATTCGTGACCGACACGTTGAAAAACCATCCGAACGTGACCGTGCACAACGAAGAGATCACGGCGATTCCGGACGGGATCGTCATCATGGCGACCGGGCCGCTCACATCGCCTGACCTTTCGGCTTCGCTCAAAGCGTTCACTGGTGAAGACTATTTGTACTTCTACGACGCAGCCGCTCCAATCCTGGACGGCGAGACGATCGACCGGGACAAGGTTTACTTGAAGTCACGTTACGATAAGGGCGAAGCGGCCTACCTCAACTGTCCGATGACGGAAGAGGAGTTCGACTTGTTCTATGACGAACTCGTTAAAGCCGAAGTCGTCCCGCTCAAAGAGTTCGAGAAAGAGATTTACTTCGAAGGCTGCATGCCGTTTGAAGTACTCGCCCAACGCGGCAAGAAGACGCTCTTGTTCGGACCGATGAAGCCGGTCGGCCTCGAAGATCCGAAGACGGGCAAACGTCCGCATGCGGTCGTGCAATTGCGGCAAGATAACTCGGCCGGGACGCTCTTCAACTTGGTCGGTTTCCAGACGCACCTGAAATGGGGCGAACAGAAACGAATCATTCAATTGATTCCAGGTCTTGAGAACGCCGAGATCGTGCGTTACGGTGTCATGCACCGGAACACGTTCATCAACTCACCGAGCCTCTTGAAACCGACGTATCAGGCCCGCACACGCGACACGTTGTTCTTTGCCGGCCAGATGACCGGTGTCGAAGGGTATGTCGAGTCGGCGGCCTCTGGTCTCCTCGCCGGGATCAACGCGGCGAAGCTGATCGCTGGGGAAGAGCTCGTCGTCCTCCCGCGTGAGACGATGCTCGGTTCGATGGCGCACTACATCACGACAACGGACGGGAAACACTTCCAACCGATGAACGCGAACTTCGGTCTCGTGCCGTCGCTTGAAGACGCTCCGAAGAAGATGAAGAAACAAGAACGTTACGAGCGCTACGCGAACCGTGCCCTCGAAACGATTCAACAGTATAAAGAGATTTAAGGGAAAGGAGCCATTTTTTGGCTCCTTTTTGATGAATCTAAATTTCAATTGTGTAATTTGTACAACACTTTGAAAATTTTCAGATTATTGAAGAGGTATCTATTGTCACCTCTGACTGTGTATGCTATGCTAATTTCGATTTGACGGGAACATGCGTTTTTAAGCTGAAAACGAGGAGGCGAGAGGATGAGATTCGTTGACGATCAACAATCGTTTTTGCGCTATTGCCAAGTCGAACGCCGACTGTCTCCTCATACAAAACGCTCTTACGAGCAGACGCTCGACCAGTACGCCGTTTATTGCCAATCGACACATCAAGATCCTTATGATGTGCAGTCGGCGCGGCGTTATTTATATGCTCTTTATGAGGCAGACACCGCCACGACGACGGTCGCCCAAAAAGTATCGTGTCTCAAACAATTCGGGAAATTTGTGGCACGTGAAACGGGCGGTGAACCGTTGTTTCATGGTTTGACGTCACCGAAACGGCGAAAGTCGCTACCAACGTTCGCCGTGCCGAGCGAGGTCGAACAGCTTTTGAAGGCAGCCGAAGGGCAAGACGACCCATTCCTACGGGCACGTGATGTCGCGATCGTCGAGATGTTGTACGGGACAGGCATGCGTGTCGCCGAGTTGTGCGGCATGGACGTGTCGTCCTACGATGCGGGCCTCGCGTTCGTCCATGTCGTCGGAAAAGGGAAGAAAGAACGTTACATCCCAATCGGGCAGTTCGCCATCGAGGCGCTCGACCGTTACTTAGACATGCGGCAAACGTGCGCGACGACTCAGGAAACGGCATTATTTCTCAGTCAAAAAGGGAATCGGGTGACAACGGACCAAATTCGCTACGTTATGAAGCGACTCCGGAAGCTGGGAGGCCTTCACAAGCCGTTGACGCCACACTCACTCCGTCACAGTTTTGCGACGGACCTGCTCGAGCGCGGGGCGGACCTTCGCGCCGTCCAGGAACTGCTCGGACACGAGTCGCTCTCCACGACCGGACGTTATACCCACGTCTCGACCGAGCGTCTGCGAGCGGTCTATCAAGCTACACATCCGAGAAAGTAGGAGGTCATCAGATGTTTCATGCAACCACGATTTTCGCGGTCCACCATAACGGACACGGCGCGATGAGCGGAGACGGACAAGTCACGTTCGGGAACGCCGTCATCATGAAAAATAAGGCCAAAAAAGTACGACGTCTTTATGGCGGCAAAGTCGTCGCCGGATTCGCCGGCAGCGTCGCCGACGCGTTCACCCTTTTCGAAAAGTTTGAATCGAAGCTTGAGATGTACAACGGAAACTTGCCGCGTGCGGCCGTCGAGCTGGCCAAAGAGTGGCGTGGGGATAAGATGCTCCGCCAACTTGAGGCGTTGTTGATCGTCATGGACAGCGATCACTTATTGCTCGTGTCTGGGAACGGGGAAGTGATTGAACCGGACGACGGCATCTTGGCCATCGGTTCGGGCGGGAACTACGCCCTCGCCGCCGGACGTGCCCTCGTGCGGCATTCGCCGGAGAAAACAGCAGAAGACATAGCCCGTGCCGCTCTCGAGATTGCCGGGGAGCTGTGCGTCTACACGAACGACCAAGTCATCGTAGAAACGATCGGAGGCGATTCTGAATGAAACGTGAACTGACACCCCGCCAAATCGTAGCGGAGTTAGACCGCTTCGTCATCGGACAGAAAGATGCGAAGCGCGCGGTCGCGATTGCGCTCCGCAATCGCTATCGGCGTCAAAAACTGAGCGCCGACTTGCGCGATGAAGTGACACCGAAGAATATCTTGATGATCGGACCGACCGGTGTCGGGAAAACGGAGATTGCGCGACGGTTAGCCAAACTCGTCGGCGCACCGTTCGTCAAAGTCGAAGCGACGAAGTTCACGGAAGTCGGTTATGTCGGCCGTGACGTCGAGTCGATGGTCCGAGACCTCGTCGAAGATTCGGTCCGTCTCGTGAAGGAAGAGAAGAAAGAGGGCGTGAAAGAACAAGCCGAGGTCGCAGCGATCGAACGCATCCTCGACGCCCTGCAAGGGAAAGCCAAGGTCGAGCCGACCGCATCCAATCCGTTTGAGGCGCTGTTCGGGGGTCAAGGTCAAAAGACCGAGGAACCGACGAGCACACAGTCGTCCGATCGCGCGCAACTGCGCCGCTTGCTTGAACTCGGTGAGCTCGAAGAACGGTTGATTGAGGTCAACCTCGAAGAAAAACAGACCGTCGACTTGTTCCAAGGACAAGGCATGGAAGGGTTATCGAATCTCCAAGACATGCTCGGTCAAATCGTGCCGAAAAAACGGAAAAAGCGCAAACTGCCAGTCCGTGAAGCACGACCGCTCATCATCGCTGAAGAAGCGGAGAACTTGCTCGACATGAACGAGGTTCATGACGAGGCCGTCCGCCGCAGTGAACAGATGGGGATCATCTTCGTCGATGAGATCGACAAGATTGCGACGAAGTCGCAAGATCACGTCGGTGTCTCACGGGAAGGGGTCCAACGTGACATTCTCCCAATCGTCGAAGGGTCGACCGTCGTGACGAAGTATGGCCCGGTCAAGACGGACCACGTGCTGTTTATCGCCGCCGGCGCATTCCATATGGCCAAACCGTCCGATTTGATTCCTGAACTTCAAGGTCGGTTCCCGATTCGCGTCGAATTGGGCAGCTTGACCGAAGAAGACTTCGTCAAGATCTTGACCGAGCCGTCCCAGGCACTCATCAAGCAGTACACCGCTCTTCTCGAGTCTGAGGAGATCAGTGTCGAGTTCACGCATTCGGCCATCGAAGAGATTGCTCGTATCGCCACGCACGTCAACCGAGAGACGGACGACATCGGTGCCCGCCGCTTATACACGATCATGGAGCGCGTGCTTGAGGACTTGTCGTTCGAGGCGGCCGATATGCCGCAGACACACGTTCAAATCACACCGGCTTATGTGAAAGAAAAAGTCGGATCGATCGCGGAAGATCGAGACTTGAGCCAATTTATACTATAAGATTCTGTATGCACATACAGGGAGGAAAATAAGAATTATGAACTTACTAGACAAAACACGCCAATTGAACACGATGCTTCAACAAGAGGCAAGCGCACACGTTGATTTTAAAGAAATGGCGGACAAAATGCGCGAAGTACTCGAAGCGAATACGTTCATCGTGAGCCGTCGCGGCCGCTTGCTCGGTTTCGCGATCAAACAACAGATCGAGAACGAACGGATGAAGGCGTTTTTAGTCGACCGCCAATTCCCGGAGCCTTATGCCTCGAACTTGTTCAACGTGAAGGAGACGACAGAAAACATCGGCATCGACAGTGAATATACAGCCTTCCCGGTCGAGAACCGTGAACTGTTCCTCGACTCGATGACGACGATCGTCCCAATCATCGGAGGCGGCGAACGTCTCGGGACACTCGTACTCGGTCGTCTCAACAATGAGTTCACGGAAGACGACCTCGTCTTGGCAGAATATAGCGCGACGGTCGTCGGAATGGAGATTCTGCGTGAGAAAGCGGCTGAAGCCGAGGCGTCGGCCCGTAAGAAGGCGGTCGTTCAAATGGCGATCAACTCGCTCTCTTATTCAGAGCTCGAAGCGATCGAACATATCTTCGAGGAGCTCGGTGGAAACGAAGGGCTGTTAGTTGCTTCCAAAATTGCCGATAGAGTGGGAATCACACGTTCGGTCATCGTCAATGCGCTCCGCAAATTGGAAAGCGCAGGCGTCATCGAATCACGTTCGCTTGGTATGAAAGGAACGTATATTAAGATACTAAATGACAACTTCTTGTTCGAATTGCAAAAATTGAAATCGAATTGAAATAAAGACAATTCAGTATATGAATTATAGGAAAGTCTATTGAATCAGGACTTTCGGCTTATAAAGTCGCTTCCGATACGTCGGGGGTGACTTTTTTTAGTGCAAAAGTAATTATTTTCAGAATTAGTCATATATTCGACAAAAAAAGAAGATAGCATTTACCTGTTTTTAAAAAAATATCTTTCAACACTGTTACAGATTTGTTTCAATGTAATAGTAGATTTTCCAAATAAGGTATATACATGCATTCTTTTGGTGAAAGTGAGTGAAACGCATGAATTGGATCGGCACCGACTATCAATTAATGAAGCAAGCGATCAATCATTCGGTCGTAAATCAGAAGGTCATCAGCCATAACCTGTCAAATATCGATACCCCGAACTTCCGGGCGAAACAAGCCGTGTTCGAACAGACGTTGAACAACGAGATGCGTCTCAAATTGGCGGGTGGACGTCCGAGCGAGCGAGCGGCAACGACAATCACGGACCGGGCCGGAGGAGCGATGCGAAGTGACGGGAACAACGTCGACCTCGACTATGAAATGAGCGAGTTGGCCCGGAACCAACTTCAATACGAAGCGATGATGGAACAATTGAACCGCCGGCTCGGCGGACTCAAGACCGTCATTAGAGGAGGACGTTAACGATGGGGATGTTTGATAGTTTTCATATCTCGGCGACGGCATTGACGTCACAGCGGCTTCGGATGGACACGGTATCCGCAAACATCGCGAACGCCCAGACGACAAGAGGCAAACTCGTCGACGGAGAGTGGCAACCGTACACGCGGAAAATGACCGTCTTGCAGGAAGCACCGTTTCGACAACAGTTGTCCGCCGTCAGCGGCGGCGTCGAAGTATCACAAATCATGGAAGATGAAAGCCCGTATAAGCTCGTCTATGACCCGAGCCATCCAGATTCGGATGACCGCGGCTACGTTCAAATGCCGAACGTCGACCTGTTGAAAGAAATGGTCGATTTGATGGGGGCGACCCGGTCATACGAGGCAAACATCGCTGCAATGAACGCCACGAAAGCGATGCTCGTCAAAGCGATGGAAATCGGTAAAGGATAAGGAGTGACAAACGATGCAAATTAACCCGATACAGTTGATCGGTACACAACCGACCGTCACGCCGACGGTAAAAGAGACACCGTCTCAGTTCGGTACGTATTTGAACGAGGCGATGCGCTCGTTGAACGATGTCCAACAAGCGACGAGTTCAGCCCGGGCCGACCTTGCTGTCGGCAAAGCAGATTTACATCAAGTCATGATTCAAAGTGAAGAGTCGTCGATTGCGATGCAACTCGCCATTGAGGTGCGAAACAAAGCGGTCGAGGCCTATCAAGAAATGATGCGAATGCAAGTTTAATGTAGAGGATGACGAGTTGCGATGAATGAAAAGTTAAAAGAACGATTCGGTTCACTGACCGGTTCCCTTCAAATGATAAAGACGAACCGTAAAATCTTCTGGGGCCTCGTCATCGCCGGCGTACTTCTCGTCGCGGTGGTCTTGACCGTCTGGCTGTCGCGCCCGAACATGGCTCCGCTTTATACGAACCTGTCCGCCCAAGAAGCGGGCGAGGTGACGGAGAAGCTGACGGCTGACGGTGTGAAAGCCGAAATTAAAGCGACATCGAACGGCGTGAGTGTATACGTACCGAGCGAACAGGTCGATCAATTGAAAGTCAGCCTCGCAGCAGCGGGCATCCCGAAGTCAGGCGCAATCGACTACAGTTTCTTCAGTGAAAATGCCGGTTTCGGAACGACCGACCGCGAGATGGCCGTCATCGAACGGAGTGCGATGCAGACCGAGCTCGAACGGTTGATCACACAGATCGAAGGGATCAACCAAGCGAAAGTCATCATCTCGATTCCTGAGAAATCGGTCTTCTTGGCGGAAGACCAGGGCGAGCCGACGGCGTCGATTGTCTTAAATTTAGGAGCAGGTACGAATCTTGAACCGGCGACGGTCAAAGGGCTCTACCATTTGATTAGTAAGAGCGTGCCGAACTTGAAACCAGAAAACATCTCGGTCATGGACCAATATTTTACGTATTACGATTTGGACCAAACGACGACGGCAGGAGGATCATCCACCGATCCGCTCGTCTTGAAGCGTCAAGTTGAGAAAGATGTCCGTCAACAGATTCAACAGATGCTTTCCGTCCTCTTAGGAGAGCGGAGCGTCCTCGTCTCGGTTACGGCCGATATCGACACGACGCAAGCGGCAGAAGAGCAGAACCTCGTGACACCTGTCAACGAGGACAGCATGGAAGGGATCGTCACATCGGCCGAACGAATCGCCGAAGCGTACACCGGCGGTACCGGCGCGGCGACCGCGGCGGGCACGGCCGAGAATGACACGGTCAATTTCCCGGCCGCCACCGGCACCGGGGAAGAAGAGAGCGAAAAGAATCATGAAATCATCAATTATGAAGTCAACCGCATCACGAAACAGATTCAAAACGCACCGTACTCGATTCGTGATCTCGGTGTTCAATTGATCGTCGAACCGCCGAACGGGGCGACGACGATTGACCCACAACTCGAAGGTGACCTCGAGACGATGATGTACTCGATTATCCGGACGTCACTCGCCAAGACCGGCGAGGCGCTCACAGAGGCGGAACTTGAACAGAAAGTCGTCGTCGTATCGCGTCCATTCGCTGAGACGGAAGAAGCGGCTGCGGTCGAACAACCTACCCAGTGGTGGATGTATGCGGCAGCAGCAGGGGCCGTCGTCTTGCTCGCGCTCTTGTTCTTCGCGCTGCGTAAACGCAAACGTGAACCGATTGCCGAGTCGAACGAATGGGAAGTTCCATATGAAGACGAAGTACCGGACCTCGACCTTGAAGAACGAGGCGAAGGGGCCGTCAAGAAGAAACAGTTGGAGAAATTGGCAGAGAGCAATCCTGAAGAGTTCGCCAAACTTCTCCGTACTTGGATGTCTGAGGAGTGAGTACTGTGAATTACGCAAAACAAGCGAACCGGGAAAAAGCGGCCATGCTCATGATCTCGCTTGGACCTGAGGTGGCTGCGAACGTCTACAAACATCTGTCGGAAGAAGAGATGGAACAGTTGACGTTACAAATCTCGGCCTTGAAGAAAGTATCGTCCGAACAAAAAGAAGCGATCATGGGCGAGTTCCACGAGCTCGCCATGGCACAAAGTTATATCACGCAAGGCGGGATCGGGTTTGCGAAAACGGTGCTCGAGAAAGCGGTCGGAGAAGAGAAAGCGATGGCCCTCATCCATAGGCTCACATCGACGCTCCAAGTTCGACCGTTCGAGTTTGCCCGTAAGGCCGACCCGAAGCAGTTGCTCAACTTCATCCAGAACGAGCATCCGCAGACGATCGCCTTGATCTTGGCGCATCTCGAACCGGTCAAGTCGGGACAAATCCTATCGGAACTCCCGCCTGAAATTCAATCGGAAGTCGCCAAGCGGATCGCGACGATGGATCGACTCAATCCAGACGTCATTCACGAGATTGAACAGATTCTCGAGAAAAACTTGTCCCAGACCGATATGCAAGACTACGCCCAGTCTGGTGGCATCGAAGCGGTCGTCGAAGTGCTCAACGGGGTCGATCGTACGACCGAGCGCACCATCCTCGATGCGCTTGAAATTGAAGACCCGGAACTGGCCGAGGAAATCAAAAAACGGATGTTCGTCTTCGAAGATATCGTTACGCTCGATTCGCGTGCGATTCAACGAATCATCCGCGAAGTGGCAAACGACGACCTATTGCTTGCCCTCAAAGTGTCGTCCGAAGAAGTCAAACAGATCATCTTCAAAAACATGTCACAGCGAATGGTCGAAACGTTCAAAGAAGACATGGAATTCATGGGGCCTGTCCGGTTGCGTGACGTCGAAGAAGCGCAAAGCCGTATCGTCGGCATCATCCGTCGCTTAGAAGACGTCGGAGAGATCGTGATCAGCCGCGGCGGAGGAGATGACATCGTTGTCTAACGTGATTAAACACTATTACGCGACACCGCTCGAACCGCAACGGATCGACTCGAAACCGTTTCTTGAGCCGGTATCGGTGGAGCATGACGACCAAGAAAATGAGCAGTTGGAACAAAAGCGTGAACAACTCCGGTTAGACGAAGAAGCGCTTCAGAGTCGCCGTGCCTCGATGGAACAGGAACTCGCGGTGCTGAGAGAGGAAGTGTTGACGTCAGCCCGACAAGAAGGGTTTGACGCAGGATTTGACCACGGTAGACGGGAAGGCAAGGCGGAGTACGACGAGTTGACGACGCGGCTGAACACCGTCGCCGTCGAACTTGAACAACTGTTCGATACGAAGTGGCGGGACGCGGAGCGACAACTCGTCGCCCTCGCCCTCGAGGTCAGCGCCCGCGTCACAACAGAGCTTGTCCGGAAAGATGAGGCGCTGTTCGCCGACCGGATTCGAGAACAGTTGCTCCGTCAGCTCGATGCCGAGTCGTTGACGGTGTACGTCCATCCGACCCGTCTCGCTTCGATTCAACGTTTCGATTCGGAGTGGGCGACACCAGACGGTCCGCCTTTGAAATATCGGGCGGATGCCGGTTTGAGTGAGACGAGCGTCCGGATCGAGACACCGCACCACGGTGACGAACTCGATTTGACTTACAGCTTTGAACGCATCCAATCCAAAATCGAGGAGGTTTTGGCCGATGGCGCTTATTGACCACGTCCTTCAGTCGATCACGGCATCCGCCGAGGACGAATACGTCCGGAAAGTCGGCCGGGTCTGTCGAGTCGTCGGACTGATGATTGAATCGACGGGGCCGAGCGCTTTTATCGGAGAGCGCTGTCTGATCGAACTCCCGTCCGGCCAACATGTCGAGGCGGAAGTCGTGGGATTCAATGAGGCCCGCGTGCTCCTCATGCCTTACGGGGAGACGACCCAAATCGCTCCGGGCTGTATGGTCAAAGGGACGGGTCGGATGCTCCAAGTCCCGGTCGGTGACGAACTGATCGGACAAGTGCTCGATGGTCTCGGCCGTCCCTTGTCCGGTGAAGCAGTCACACCGGGAAAACGCTACGATGTCCTTCGGAAGCCACCGAACCCGCTCGAGCGACCGCGGATTTTAGATGTCTTGTCGACCGGCGTCCGCGTCATCGACGGTCTATTAACAGTCGGTAAAGGGCAACGGGTCGGGTTGTTCGCGGGTTCAGGAGTCGGGAAGTCGACTCTGCTCGGGATGATCGCCAAACGCTCATCGGCCGACATAAACGTCATCGCTTTAATCGGTGAACGTGGCCGTGAAGTGAAAGAGTTCATCGAGAAAGAGCTCGGACCAGAAGGGATGGCCCGCTCGGTCGTCATCGTGGCGACGAGCGACCAACCGCCTCTCGTTCGATTGAAAGGGGCTTATACGGCGACAGCCATCGCTGAATACTTCCGGGACCAAGGCAAGGAAGTCGTCCTCATGATGGACTCGGTGACCCGCTTTGCCATGGCGCAACGGGAAATCGGTCTTGCGACCGGTGAACCTCCGACGTCAAAAGGGTATACCCCATCCGTGTTCGCGATGTTGCCGCAACTGTTGGAACGAAGCGGTACCGCTGTGACGGGCTCGATCACCGCTTTTTACACCGTCCTTGTCGACGGGGATGATATGAATGAACCGATCGCAGATGCGGTGCGAGGCATACTGGACGGCCACTTCGTCATGGACCGTTCGCTCGCGAACCGTGGCCAGTTCCCCGCGATCCACGTCTTAAAGTCGATTAGCCGTGTCATGAACCAAATTGCGGGGCCGATACACCGTGAGGCCGCCCAAACGTTCCGCGGCTGGTTGGCGACGTACTTGGACGCCGAGGACTTGATCAATATCGGGGCCTATAAAAAAGGGACGAACCCGGCAATCGATACGGCGATTGAGCAATACCCAGCGTTATTGACTTTTTTAAAGCAATCCATCGAAGAAGAGGCCCCGCTCGAGCAATCGCTCGAACGTTTGGCCAAGATCGTGCGAGGTGAACCATGAACAGACTATTGTTAGAACGCATCATGCCAATCGCGGAACATGAGAAAGAAGAATCCGCGACGGAGATGAGACAACAGAAAGCACGGTTCGAGACGGAGATGGAGGCGCTCTATCGGCTCGTGTTGACGTACGAGTCGCTCATGAAGAGTCAAGATGAACAGGATGGCGTCATCGACCTGCTCATGTCGCAATATCGTGAGCAGACACGCGAACGGCTGAAACGTCAAATCGAGACGCAACAGCTCGTCGTCCAGCAGGCGCGCAATCGGTACCATCTGTCACAAGAGCGCTTGCTCGGAAAAGTCGTTGAGGAAAAGAAATATGTAACGCTGCATGAAAAAGTCAGTCAACATGAAGTGGCTGCGACGAAGCTCATCGAGCAACATTTCATCGATGAGCTGGCAGTGATTCATCACGGGAAAGGGAAGTAAACCGATGGAAAAAGACAACTCGAAGCGGGGAAGACAGCTACTGGTCGCGCTCGTTCTCGTCCCGGCCATCTTTCTACTCGTTGGAGGGATCGTCGTCATGAACTATGCGATGGACCGTCCGTTGTTATCGGTCCCGTTTCTAGAGATCGGTGCGAAACAAGAGCCCGAAGAAAAAGTGAAGACAGACGTGAATGTGACCGGAATCGACGCGGATACCGCGAATCGTTTGAAAGTGGCGAACGCCGAGATTGAGAAGCTTCGAGCGGACAATGTCGAGTTGACGAACGAAGTGAAGGCGCGCCAAGAGGAAGTATCGAAGTTGATCAAAGAGCGTGACCGGCTCGTCGCGGAATTGGCGACGGCAAGTGCGGCGGAAGAAGAAACCTCGGACGTCTCTCGCGTCTATGAAGAGATGTCCGCGAAACAAGCTGCTGCCATCATGAATGAACTCGAAAGCCCGCAAGTGGCCAACTTATTGAAAGAATTGTCACCGAAGCAACAAGCCGACATTTTAGGACGGATGGATGCCCAACAGGCCGCCGTCGTGACCCAGTTGCTCCAATGACAGGAAAGGAGGACGTGATGATGAATATCGCCTTACTCGCCCAATCGCTACAAGGGACGACCCAAAAAGGCGGGGAAGCGGCTGCGACCCCGACCGGACAGTTTTTGGAGTTACTCTCGGCGATGCTCGGGACCTCGACGCCATCTCCAGAGGTGGCGGTCGCCACGGAAGACGAGGAATCGCTTCCGCTCGAGAATGTATCGAACCGATTGGAGCAATGGCTCCAACAGCCCGACAGCCTGCAATGGTTGAAATCACTGCCGGCAGATGCTTACCGAAAGTTTATGGATGCTTATATTGGGATTTTAAATCAAGTCGCCCCGGATCAGTCAGCGGCAACTCTTGAGACGACATCGGCCGTGACGCCCGCACTCCTCGCTGGACAAATGGCGGCGCCGACAATCTCGTTCACGCTGACGAAAAAGGAAACGGAAGCACTCGTTACACCCGTGCCGACCGATCAAGTGGAAGAGAACGTGCGCATCATCCAACAAGTCGTTGCGCAGTTTAAAGGGACGCTCGGACAGACCCCTAAATCTATACCCGGACTTACTAAAACCGAAACACAAGTTGCGCAATTGCAACCCTCGGTAAAAGAGACCGAATGGATGCCCAAAGGGATGACCTGGTCGAAACCGCAAATTGATTCGGAAATGGTGATGTATGCCTCGAAAGGTTCACTGCCGGAGAATTTGCAGGCCCGAATCGAAGCCGCTTTGCAACGTGCACCGTTCAAGAGCGGAGCCGACGGATCCAAAGTGTTCACGGTCCGCCTCTATCCTGAACAGTTAGGCGAGCTCGTCGTCAAACTCGAACGTCAAAATGGGGAACTCGTCGTCAAACTGTTTGCGAGCAACCAAGAAGCGAAGCAGTTGCTTCAGTCACAGGTCCAACAGTTGCAACAGACGCTTCAACCGCTGACGCAAAACGTCCGTGTCGAGATCAACTTGACCCAACAGGCGCTCGAGACGAAAGGGTCCGGATTCAACGAGTTCGACCAACCGGAACCGGAACAGCAGGAACAACCGAAAGGAGAACCAGAAGATGACGACCATCCAGCCGAAGACGAGTGACTATACGTTACCGGATCAATCGATGCCGAAAGCAACGAACCAATATGATCAAAGCATGTTTTTGAAGCTGTTGCTCGCGCAACTCGCCAACCAAGACCCGATGTCACCGATGGAAGACCGTGAGTTCATCTCCCAGATGGCCCAGTTCTCTTCTCTCGAACAGATGCAGACGATTTCGAAACAACTCGATTCGGCCCTTGTCGATCGGCAAATGGCTTCGATTTCGGAGTTCAGCAATATGATCGGGCAAACGGTCGCTTATACAAACGAAACGGAAACCGAGACGATTAAAGGCTCGGGACGTGTTCTCTCGATTTCGAAGACCGAAGCCGGCTATGTGGCCGACCTTGAAGACGGAACGTCCGTCAACGTGTACAACATCACTTCCATCAAACAAGCATAGGAGGATTCATCATGTTAAGAGCAATGTACTCAGGAATCAGTGGTTTAAAGAACTTCCAATCCAAGCTTGACGTCGTCGGGAACAACATCGCCAACGTCAACACGTTCGGCTATAAAAAAGGTCGGGTCACGTTCAAGGACCTCGTCAGTCAGCAAGTCGGTAGTGCGACCGCGGCGAACGGAGTCAGCGGCGGGGTCAACCCGAAAGAAGTCGGTCTCGGGGGCACGATGGCGACCGTCGACAACGTCTATAACCAAGGAGCCATGCAAAACTCAGGGCGAGCACTTGACGTCGGGATCTCAGGAGAAGGATTCTTCGCCTTGGATGTGAACGGTCAAACGCAATACACACGGGCCGGTAACTTCTATACAGATAACACGGGCGACCTCGTCAATGGAGATGGAGCCTACGTCCTCAGTACGACGGGTGACCGCCTCAACATCCCAGCCGGTGCGAAGTCACTCTCGATTGGTAAAGACGGACAAGTCAGCTACGTGAACAATGCCGGGGAATCGACGGTCGTCGGTCAAATCCAAGTCGTCACGTTCGCCAACAATGCCGGACTCTCGAAAGTCGGAGCAAACAACTTCATTCAATCGCAAAACTCAGGTGAACCGAACATCGGCATCCCTGGACAAGATGGACGTGGAGAACTCGTCTCGGGCGCGCTCGAGATGTCGAACGTCGACTTGTCGGAAGAGTTCACAGAAATGATTGTCGCTCAACGTGGTTTCCAAGCGAACACTCGTATCATCACAACATCGGACGAGATCCTCCAAGAACTCGTCAACTTGAAACGCTGATGATTCGCGTCACGACACTCCGGGGTGAAGAATTCGTATTGAACGCCTTGTTCATCGAGACGGTCAAGGCCGAACCGGATACGATCATTCACTTGTATAACGGAAAAACGTATATCGTCAGCGAGACGAAACAACAAATCATCGACCGGACGACGGCATTTTATGCCTCGATCGGTCTGATTGGAACGACAGGCATACGAGGTGAAGAAGATGAGTGAAGAAAAACAAAAAGGTGGCGCCATGAAGATGGTGCTCATCTTGCTAGTCGTCCTGCTCGTCATGGGCGGGGCCGGATTCATGACTTATAAATATTTGTTCGGAGACAACGTGACGGCGAAAACGAAACCGGTCACCGCCGAAGAGTTGGCCGAACGTAGCTTCACGACGGATGACATGACAACGAACATTCAAGATGAGCGTTTCATCAACGTCCAGTTCACGATCGTGACCGATGCCGCTGAAACGAAAGAAGATCTCGAACTTCGCAAGTTTCAAGTGCATAACGTCATCCTTGGTGATTTGGCCGGCATGACGAAAGCCCAGTTGACGACGAAGGAAGACATGCAGAAATTTGAGCAGTCGCTCCGTAAACAATTAAACGGACTGTTGGAGTCAGGTGAGGTCCAACGAGTCTATATGACGAAGAAAATCATACAGTGAGGTGGCATCATGGGAGAAGTCTTATCTCAACAAGAAATTGATGCCTTGCTATCGGCGTTAAGCAGTGGCGACGTCGAAGCCGACTCCTTTTTAAATCAAGAAGAAGAGCGGAAGGTTCGGCAATATGACTTTAAACGGGCGGTCCGCTTCTCGAAAGACCAAATCCGAAGTCTGACCCGAATCCATGAACATTTCACGCGCATGTTGACGACGTTCTTTTCGGCTCAGCTCCGGACGTACGTGCAGTTCACGGTCAATTCGGTCGAGCAGCTTCCGTACGATGAATTCATTCATTCCATCCCAAGTATGACGATGATCAACTTGATTGAGGCTCCGCCGCTCAACGGCCGCTTCATCATCGAGGTGAACCCGAACATCTCATATGCGATGCTCGACCGTCTGCTTGGTGGTCCAGGGGTCGAAATCGAAAAAGTCGAGAGCTTCACAGAAATCGAGATGCGCATCTTGACCCAGTTATATAAACGAGCGTTTGCCGGATACGGGGAGGCGTGGGAGTCGATTGCCGAGATCAAGTCAGAGATGACCGCGGTCGAGGTCAATCCGCAGTTTCTTCAACTCGTCTCGCCAAACGAGACGGTCGTCCTTATCTCGATCGGTGTCACCATCGGCGAGGTGAGCGGCACAATCAACGTCTGCTTGCCGTTCGTGACGATCGAGCCGGTGTTATCCAAACTGTCGAGCCATTACTGGATGCAGGAGGCCAACCGCCGCAATGCGAGCGGCAACAGCAAGGAACCGCTCAAAGCCCAATTGATGAACTCGACGGTTGAGGTCGTTTCTCTGCTCGGAGAGACGACGATCACGTTCGGTGACTTGTTACATTTAGAGGTCGGGGATTGTTTGACGCTCGACCAATTGGTGAAAGACCCATTATCCATCATGGTAGGGGAAAATAAAGTGTTCAAAGGGCAAGTCGGTGTGAGCGGGAAGCGGATGGCCGTCCAAGTGCTCCACCGGGTGAAGGAGGAAGAGCAATGAGTGAGATGTTGTCACAAGATGAAATAGACGCGTTATTACGAGGGACGAGCGACTCGTCAAAACCAGAGGCGAAGCCCGAAGAGCATCTTGACTCGATGGAGAGCGACGCCTTAGGAGAGATCGGGAATATCTCGTTCGGTAACTCGGCGACGGCACTATCGACGTTACTGCAACAAAAAGTAGAAATCACGACCCCAATCGTCAGTGAAGTCACAATCGATGCGCTCCGTGAGCGTTATCCAACACCGCACGTGGCGCTTCGCGTCGGTTACACAGAAGGTTTGAAAGGCGAAAACGTCCTCGTGTTGACACGTGAGGATGCGGCCATCATCTCGGATTTGATGCTTGGCGGGAACGGGATCGATGTCGATCCGGAAGGGTTGGACGAAATTCGACTCTCGGCCGTCCAAGAAGCGATGAACCAAATGATGGGGGCAGCGGCGACATCTTTGTCGACGGTGTTCTCAAAAAAAATTGACATTTCACCGCCGCTCGTCGAAGTGTTCGATGCGACGAAGACCCAAACGATCATCGATCGTCTCGAACTTTGGGAGACGATGGTGTTGATCGAGTTCAATTTGAAAGTCGGTACGTTGATCGACTCAAAAATCGTTCAAATCGCACCGATTCAATTCGGGAAACAGCTCGTCAATGAATTGATGACGGCCACATCCCCGCAGCCGGTCGTACCTGCTGCGGCCGCCCCGAAGCAAGAAGCACCAAAAGCACCGGCCGCACCGGCTCCTCAACAACCTGTACGTCAGGAAGTGAAGTCGGCACCGGAAGTCGCTGTCAGTCAAGCGGAATTCATGCCACTGCATGCGCCTGCGACGAACGATTCGATTCCAGCGAACCTCGGTCTGTTGTATGACGTGCCGCTCAGCGTGACGGTCGAGCTCGGGCGGACGAAACGTTCGGTCCGCGAAGTGCTTGAGTTGTCGCAAGGCTCGATCATCGAACTCGATAAACTTGCCGGTGAGCCGGTCGATATTTATGTGAACCAACAACGGATTGCCCGCGGCGAAGTCGTCGTCATCGAAGAGAACTTCGGGGTCCGTGTAACAGAAATTATCCAACCGCACGAGCGGATTGGCATCGTTTAAGGAGGAAGAACAATGAGTGCAAAAATTTTGGTGGTAGATGATGCGGCGTTCATGCGTATGATGATTAAGGATATCTTGACAAAGAATGGATTTGAAGTCGTAGGGGAAGCGGAGAACGGTGTGGATGCGGTCGCAAAATATCGTGAACTCATGCCGGACCTCGTCACGCTCGACATCACGATGCCAGAGATGGACGGTTTGGCCGCTTTGAAAGAAATTCGTGGCTTTGATTCAAACGCGAAAGTAATCATGTGTTCTGCGATGGGACAACAAGCGATGGTTATCGACGCAATTCAAGCTGGGGCGAAAGACTTCATCGTCAAGCCGTTCAATGCGGAACGGGTCGTCGAAGCGGTTTCGAAAACGGTCGCACAATGAACAAGTGGTGGTTGATTATCCTTCTCGTGGTCGGGCTAAGCGTCCCGGCCACGGTCGAGGCCGCCACCGTCGATCAACAGTTCGAGCAACAACAGCCAGACGCTGAAGACCAGCCGGTGAAATCGGCCGTCTCATCGGTCGGGACAGCGATCAAGCTCATCTTGAGCATGGTCGTTGTCATCGGCGGTTTTCTCGTCCTCGTGCGTTGGTTGAACGCACGCACGCAAGGCGTCAAAACGGCACAGCATTTGACACATCTCGGCGGGGTACCGCTCGGCAAAGACCGATCGGTACAACTCGTCAAGCTCGGCGAACAAGTTTACGTGCTCGGAGTCGGTGACTCGATTCAACTGCTTGATCGGGTCGATGCCGAAGCGATGGATGAAGCGATCCACGACGCGCCAGCCTTGAACAACTCGAACACATCGGCTTTTCTCGACACGTTTAAACAGCAATTGGCCCAGATTGAAGAAGTGAGGAAGAAACGATGACGACGATTGAACAACTGATCAACCTAGAGACACCAGACAGCACATCGACTTCGATCAAATTGTTAGTCGTGTTGACACTGCTCACGCTCGCGCCGTCTTTCTTAATCTTGATGACTTGTTTCACGCGCGTCGTCGTCGTACTTTCCTTTATCCGTCCGGCGCTCGGTACGCAGCAAACACCGCCGAACCAACTGATTATCGGGCTCGCCCTGTTCATCACGTTGTTCGTCATGTCACCGGTGCTATCGGAGTTGAATGACAAGGCACTATCGCCATACATGGACGACCGAATCAGTCAAGACGAGGCGTTCGAAGAGGCGGGGAATACGATGAAGCGGTTCATGGCCCAATACACGCGCCAAGAAGATTTGCAATTATTCATTAAATATGGGAACTATGAGCAACCTGAGTCGGTCGAAGACGTCCCACTCCTCGCGATGGTCCCGGCCTATGCGATTAGTGAACTGAAAACGGCGTTTCAAATCGGATTCATGATCTTCTTGCCGTTCTTAATTATCGATATGGTTGTGGCGAGTGTCCTCATGTCGATGGGGATGATGATGCTTCCACCGGTCATGATCGCCTTGCCGTTCAAACTGTTATTGTTTGTGTTGGTGGATGGATGGCACTTGATTGTGGAGTCCTTGCTTAGAAGTATGTAGGAGGAACGAATATGACGCAGGAAATGGTCATCTATTTGGCGACGGAGAGTGTGTGGACGTTATTAAAAATCTCGATGCCGCTCTTGTTGATTTCACTCGTCGTCGGTCTCGTCATTTCGATTTTACAGGCGACGACACAGATTCAAGAGCAGACGTTATCGTTCGTCCCAAAAATCGTCTCGGTGTTTATCGGGCTCGTCATCTTTGGGCCTTGGATGCTGCAACAGATCGAAGGGTTCACCCGATTGATTTTTGAACTGATGGTCGAGGTCGCCTCGAAATGAACGCGGTCGATTTTATCAGTCTATACGGTTTGACGTTCGCACGTCTGTCCGGTTTCTTCGTGAGCGTCCCGTTGTTTTCATCCCGACAGCTACCTGTCATGCATCGCGTCGCTTTCAGTGCTTTTTTAGCCTACTATGCGATGTTCACGGTGACGGAGCCGCTCGAGCTCGGGCAAGCGTACATCTTGCAAGTGTTATACGAAGTGCTGATCGGCTTGGTGCTCGGCATATTGATCAATATTTTGTTCTTTGCGCCCCAGATTGCGGGAGGGGTCATCGATTTGCAGCTCGGACTCGCGATGGCATCGGCGTATGACCCGATGTTCGGAGGCCAGTCGCCATTGATCGGACGTTTTTATTACATCTTCACATTGTTTATCATGCTGTCGAGCAATTTACATTTACTGCTGATCGATGGTATCTATTATAGCTTTCAAATATATCCACCGGGCCAGCCGATCATCAACTTTAGTGAAGCGTCGCTCATGATGGCCGTGAAGGTCGTCACGATGACGATGATGGTCGCTTTACAGCTCGCCTTTCCGCTCATGGCATCGCTCTTGCTTGTCGACATGGCGCTTGGGTTCTTGGCGAAATCGGCCCCGCAGTTCAATATTTTTGCAATCGGATTCTCATTCAAACTGATTGCTGGTTTCTCGGTCATGGTCGTCATGATGGGGTTGACCTTGAACGGCATCAGCCAGTTCATCCCGATTTTACAAGAAGTGTTACGTGATTTTATGACATTGCTAGGAGACGCCTCATGAAGCCTCTATATACCTTATCGGTCGATCTTCAATTTTTTGCAGGAGAAAAAACCGAAAAAGCGACCCCGCGTAAGCGGGATGACTCGCGCAAGAAAGGACAAGTCGCCAAGTCGGCCGATTTGACCGGCGCGTTCGCCTTGTTCGCGATGTTTCTCATGTTATCGTTTTTAGGTCCGTATCTCGGCAAGCAACTGTTCGGGTTGACGAAAGATTTGCTCGGTACGAGTTACTTGTTGTTCGACTTATCGAATGGATTGTCCGGGATGCTTACCGACTTGTTGCTTCGTGTCGGTTTGATTGTCGGACCGTTCTTCGTCGTCGCGGTCGTGTTCGGGATTTTGATCAACTATCTTCAAATCGGGACGTTGTTCTCGGCAGAGGCGATCCAACCGAAACTCGAACGCATCGACCCGATCAAAGGGGTCAAGCGGATTATCAGTATGAAAGCGGTCGTCGAATTTTTAAAGTCCTTATTCAAATTATTGATTATCCTGACGACTGCTGTTGCCGTGCTCTGGCAAAACCAAAAAGAGCTGTCCCGGATGGCTGTCGAACATGTCCGTGAATCGGTTATCGCGCTCGCGAGCATCACGATCGAACTTGGACTATGGGTGAGCGTCGCCTTGCTCGCACTCGCGTTGCTCGACTTTTTCTATCAACGATTCGATTTTGAAAAATCGATTCGCATGTCGAAACAAGATGTGAAGGACGAGTATAAAAACAGTGAAGGTGACCCGCTCATCAAGTCAAAAATCAAACAACAACAACGGGAGATGGCGATGCGCCGCATGATGCAAGAGATTCCGAACGCGGACGTCGTCATCACGAACCCGACCCATTATGCCGTCGTCATTCGCTATGACGACACGAAAGACTTTGCGCCGCTCGTCGTCGCCAAAGGCGTCGACCAAGTCGCCTTCAACATCCGCGACGTGGCCAAAGAACATGACATCCCGATTGTGGAAAATAAACCGTTGGCCCGCGCACTTTACGCCCAAATGGATATCGGGGAAGTCGTTGACGAGTCGTTTTATCAGGCGATTGCTGAAGTGCTTGCGTTCGTCTATCAATTGAAACAACCGTCTTGAGGAGGAGTATGTGTTGGCTGTAAAAGCGAAAGATTTCGCGGTATTGATCGGCGTTCTTATGATCGTCGTCATGCTCGTCATCCCGTTACCGGGGTTCATATTAGATTTTTTAATCATTGTTAATATACTGATCGCCTTGCTGATTTTGCTCGTCGCGATGAACGCCCGCGAAGCGCTCGACTTCTCAGTCTTTCCTTCGCTCTTGTTGATCGTGACGCTGTTCCGGCTCGGATTGAACGTGTCGACGACGCGGTCGATTCTTTCGACCGGGTACGGGGGAGAAGTTATTGCGACGTTCGGGAACTTCGTCGTCGGAGGAAACGTGCTCGTCGGGTTCGTCGTCTTCCTCATCCTCGTCATCATCCAATTCGTCGTCATCACGAAAGGGGCGGAACGCGTGTCGGAAGTATCGGCCCGCTTCACGCTCGACGCCATGCCTGGTAAACAGATGGCGATTGATGCCGACTTGAACTCAGGATTGATTGACGACAAGGACGCTCAAATCCGTCGGAAAAAAATTCAAAGTGAAGCCGACTTTTACGGATCGATGGACGGGGCCTCGAAGTTCGTCAAAGGGGACGCCATCGCCGGGATCATTATCGTCGTCATCAACTTGATTTTTGGAATCATCATCGGGACCGTCCAAATGGGCCTCCCGGTCGGTGAAGCGTTCCAGACGTTCTCACTCATGACGATCGGGGACGGGCTTGTCGGTCAAATCCCGGCGCTCCTCATCTCGACGGCGACCGGCATCATCGTCACGCGTGCCGTGTCGGATGGGAATTTAGGAGAAGACGTCGTCGACCAGCTCGGTCAAAATCCGACGCTCCTCTATATCGCCGGCTCGATTGTGATCATGCTCGGGTTTATCTCACCGAGTCTGCTCCCGGTGACGGTCATCATCGCCGGTGTCGCTTTCTATGGGGCGTATGCGATGCGCCGCAACATGAAACGTGTCATCGATACACCGCTACCGGAAGAAGAACCAATGGCACCGACGGAGACCGTCGTGTCACTGCTACAAATCGATGCCATCGAGTTCGAGTTCGGTTACGGACTCATCCCGCTCGCCGATGAGTCGCAGGGCGGCGACCTGCTTGACCGGGTCGTCATGATTCGTCGTCAGCTCGCGCTCGAACTCGGCTTCATCTTGCCGACGGTCCGAATCCGAGATCATTTGCAACTGTCTCCGAACGCGTACCGCATCAAAGTGAAAGGCAACGTCGTCGCTGAAGGGGAGCTGTTGCTCGATCATTACTTGGCGATGAGCCCTGGCATTGAAGACCCGGAAGTATACGGCATTGAAACGACGGAACCGGCGTTCGGCCTCCCGGCTCTCTGGATTGACGAAGAGACGCGGACCCGTGCTGAAATGAGCGGGTACACCGTCGTCGATCCGCCATCGGTCGTCGCGACGCATTTGACGGAGACGCTCAAGAAGCATTCGGCAGACCTTCTCGGCCGTGAAGAGACGAAACAACTCGTCGAACACTTGAAAGAGACGCACCCGGTGCTCGTCGAAGACGTGACACCATCCGTCCTATCGATTGGCGACATTCAAAAAGTGCTCCGTCATCTGTTGAAAGAACACGTCTCGATTCGCAATTTACCGCTCTTGTTCGAGACGATGGCCGATTATGGCAAAGTGACGAAAGATGCCGATATCCTCGGCGAATATTGCCGCCAAGGCCTGTCCCGTCAATTGACGGACCAAGTCAGCCCGCCGGACGGCCCGCTCTACGTCGTCACACTCGGTGGCCAGACCGAACAGCTCATTCAAGACGCCGTTCAAAAAACCGAGTTCGGCAACTATTTGGCGCTCGACCCGGAACAGGCGCGCGAGATTATCGAACGCTCGGGTGAGCAACTGTCGATGTTCGAACGCTACGGGGCTTCGGCCGTCATTTTATGCTCGCCGACGATCCGTTTGTTCGTGAGACAACTGCTCGAACGATATTATCCGGACGTGCCGGTTCTCGCCTACAACGAGCTGCTCAGCTCGATTGAAGTGAAAAGTATTGGGGTGATTTAAATGCAAATCAAAAAATATACCGGCAAGACGATGTCGGAAGCGATGGCGAAAGTCAAACAGGAGTTTGGTGACGACGCCGTGATTTTGAACTCCCGTCAAGTGAAGAAAGGCTGGCTCGGCCTGTTCGCATCGCAACACGTCGAGGTCATCGCCGCGCTCGAGAAAGCACCGCTCGCTGTCAAACCGCGTGCCGCGACGAAACCCGTCGCACCATCGAAGCCCGTGAAGGCTCCGACGCGTCCACCGCAACAAACGAACGAATCAAGTCAGGCGGCGACCGTGTCGACGTCGAGACGGTTGCCCGCAGCGCTGGCGCATGTCGAATCACTGCTCGCCTCCGAGTCGTTCCGTGGTGAGACGTGGGACGAAGCGATCAACGAGCTGTATTACACGACAAAATCGGTGGAAGTCGTCGAACGCTACGTGCGTGATCAAATCCGGAGTTCCTTCTTGGCTGTCCCTAAACCGAAACGGTATATGATGCTCGTTGGTCCGACCGGGGTTGGCAAGACGACGACACTCGCCAAACTTGCCGCTCACTACAAACTCGAGCATGGGCTCTCGGTCGGTCTCATCACGACGGACACGTACCGGATCGCGGCAATCGAACAATTGAAAACGTACGCCGAGATTTTAGACATCCCGGTCGAGGTCGCCTACGACTTCAATGACTTCAAACGAGCGAAACAACTGTTCGCACGGAAAGACATCATCTTGATTGATACGGCCGGTCGCAACTTCCGCGACGAGGCGTACGTCGAACAGTTCGAGCGACATCACGATTTCTCGGAAACGAGCTTGTCGCTCGTCCTCAGCTTGACGTCGAAGATGCGGGATATGGACATGATCTATCGCCAATTCGAACCGTTGCCGCTCCAGTCGCTCATCTTCACGAAAGCCGATGAGACGAGTGACATTCACGCGATGTATCGGATGGTCCGCGAGAGCGGACTGCCGGTCGCTTGGCTGACGGACGGACAAGAAGTGCCGGACGACCTTGTCGTCGGAGAGCCGGACCGATTGACGAATCGTTTACTTGAGAAAGAAGGGTGGACCCAATGGACCAAGCAAGACGTCTGAGGGCGAAAAAGGAGACCGCACCGACGACAATCGCTTTTGCGAGCGGAAAAGGCGGGGTCGGTAAAACGAACGTCTGCGTCAATACGGCCATCGGTCTCGTCGAGCTCGGGAAACGTGTCTTGATCGTCGACCTCGACATCGGGATGGCGAACGTGCACATCTTATTGAACGCGTCGCGGTCACGAACGATGATGGATTCGGTAAAAGCGCGAATTCCGCTCGCCGCCTCGGTTCAGAAAGACGTGCAAGGTGTCGATATATTACATGGGGGAAGTGGGCTCGACGAACTAGTCCAATTCTCACATGCAGATATGCAATTTTTTATGCGTGAACTCGAAGTGCTGACCGAATACGATTATGTGTTATTCGACATGGGGGCCGGTGCGACAGACACGTCGCTCCAGTTCATCGAGGGATGCGATGAGATGTTCCTTATCTTGACGCCTGAACCGACCTCGCTCATGGATGGATATGCCTATACGAAGCTCGTTCATCGTCAAAGTCCGGACTTACCGCTCGGTGTGATTGTCAATCGGGCCCAATCGGGTGAAGAAGCGCTGCAATGTTTTGAACGAATGGAAGTTGCATGTGAGCAGTTTTTAAAGAAATCGATTCGATTCCTCGGGTATTTACCAGATGACGCCACGGTCAGACGAGCGGTCATCGCCCAAGTCCCGTTTTACCATCTGGACCGGAAGAGTGACATCAGTTGGCGGCTTGAACGGATTTTAACGACATTGACCGGGACACCGCCGAAGCCGCGTCATTTTATGGAACGCTTGATGGGGAACTTGAAACGTCAGTGGAACCGAGTCTAACGACAGGGAGGCATTATAGATGGACGTGAACGAATACTTAGGATTGTTTTTAGACGAATCTCAAGAACATATCCAATCGGTTAACACCCAGCTGTTGAAACTAGAACAGACGGGCAGTCAGGAAGCGATTCAAGAGATTTTCCGCTCGGCACACACGCTCAAAGGGATGTCGGCGACGATGGGATACGAGAGTGTCGCCAACTTGACGCATGAGATGGAGAGCGCGCTCGATTTGGTTCGAGCCGGAAAGAAAGAGAGCAACCAGTTGTTGCTCGATACGATGTTCTCGGCCATGGAACAAATCGAAGAGATGATCGCTGATATCGAGACGGGAGGCAGAGGCGCAAACATCGATGTGACGGCGACAGTGTCCGCGTTCCAGTCATTTATCGGTAGCACTCCGAAAGCAGTCGAGGTGGTCGATGAGACGGTCTTCACGGCCGACCTATATACCGATTCGGTCATCAAGCAAGCGAAAGAGACCGGCTTCGAAGCGTTCCAACTTCATGTGAAGCTATCGGATGCCGTCGTGTTGAAAGCGGCGCGCGCCTACATGGTGTTCGATCGTCTCCAAGAACTCGGCGAAGTCGTCCGGACGGTTCCTGAGACCGAGGCGATCGAGCAAGAACAGTTCGATCTCTCATTTGACGTCTTGTTCGTGTCTCAGGAGTCAGCGGACGTGATTGAGCATGCCGTGTCCCAAGTGTCGGAAGTCGAGCACGTCCAAGTGACACCTTACACGAGTGCGGCGGCCGGTGCGCCGGAAGTCGCCGTCAGTGCCGAGAGCGTCGCCGTGGCCGAAGTGAAACCGAAAGCGGTGGAGGCGGACGAACCGAAAGAACAGGCCGTCGCACAAGCGAAGACGATTCGTGTCAACTTAGAGCGGATCGATCGTCTGATGAACTTGTTCGAAGAATTCATCATCGATCGCGGTCGTCTTGAGCGGCTCGCCGACGAAGTCGGTCAACCTGAACTGAACGAAACGGTCGAGAAAATCAAACGCGGTACGAACGAACTTCAATCGCTCGTCTTGACGCTCCGCATGATGCCGATCGAGCAAGTGTTCAATCGCTTCCCGCGCATGGTGCGTTCGGTCGCGAAAGATATCCATAAAAAAGTCCAACTCGATATCACCGGTGCTGAGACCGAGCTCGATCGGACAGTCATCGATGAGATCGGTGACCCGCTCGTCCATTTGATTCGTAACGCCATCGACCACGGCATCGAGTTGCCGGAAGTCCGCCTCGAAGCCGGGAAGCCGGAGCAAGGTCGACTCGCGCTTCGCGCTTACCATGGCGGTAACCGTGTCTTCATTGAAATCGAGGATGACGGGGCAGGAATCAATGTCGATAAAGTCCGCTCAAAAGCACTCGAACGAGGCGTCATCACGTCGGAAGAAGCGACGGCGATGACGGACAATGAAGTAGCCATGCTCATCTTCGCACCTGGATTCTCGACGGCAGACGTCGTCACCGATCTTTCAGGTCGCGGCGTCGGACTAGACGTCGTCAAAAACAAAATTGAATCGCTCGGCGGGGTCGTCACGCTCGAGACGGTCGTCGGACAAGGGACGAAATTCCAAGTCAGCTTGCCACTCACGCTCTCGATCATCTCGGCGATGCTCGTACAAGTCGGTGATGAGACGTACGCCGTTCCGCTGTCATCGATTCTCGAGACGACGCTCCTCGACGAGGCCGACATATTGACGGCCCATCGCGAACGCGTCTTCGACTTCAGAGGTCAGCTCGTCCCGCTCGTTTACTTGAAAGAAATGTTCGCGATCGAAACGGAAACGAAGACGCAATTCCCGGTCGTCGTCGTCCGCAAAGGAAACAAGCTCGTCGGTGTGGTCGTCAATGACTTGATTGGCCAACAAGAGATCGTCATGAAGCCGCTCGGAACTTATCTCGAGGGCATTCCGGCCATCTCTGGTGCGACGATACTCGGAGACGGGCGTGTCGCCTTGATTGTCGACAGCAACGATCTGTTCTAAGGAGGAAGAAGGATGGAACAAAAATGGGTAGTCTTTTCATTGGGATCGAACACATACGGAATCGATGTCCAGTCAGTTCGCTCGATTGAACGGGTACAACCGGTCACACGCGTCCCGAACGCACCGGCTCACGTCAAAGGTGTCATCAATCTGCGCGGGGTCGTCACACCGGTCATCGACCTTCGGCTCCGTCTCGGTTACGAGGCAGTCGAACCGACCGAAGAAACACGGATTTTGATCGCTTCACTCAATCAAGGCGATGCCGGCTTTATCGTCGACCGGGCCAACGAGGTCGTGGAAAGTGAAGACGTTCGCATCGAGCCGATTCCGGAGTCGAGCCGAGACATGTTGTCGGCTCACTTGACGGCGATCGCCAAGGGCGAGGACAAATTGTTCTCGCTCCTCGATGCCAACGCATTATTCGAGGAACAGCATGCTGAGTGAGTTCGAGCAAGATTTATTGAAAGAACTCGGCAATATCGGTTCTGGTCATGCCGCGACGGCATTGTCGACGCTCTTGGGCAAGCCGGTCACGATCACCGTCTCCTCGGCGGAGATGGAACCGATCACGTATTTGCCGGAACGCGTCGGCGGGCCGGAACGTCACGTGGCGTCCGTCTTGTTGGAGCTCGGTGGTGATATTAGCGGCATGATTCTCATCTTGTTTCCGGTCGATGATGCCGAAACAATGGTCGCTTCCCTCATCGGAAGCACGTTCTCGTTCCAAACGGCGGACGAGCTCGGCCAGTCGGCATGGGAAGAAATCGGAAACATCATGAGCGGGGCTTACGCCCGGGCACTCGGGGATTGGCTCGATACTCCAATCTCCATCCAAGTCCCGGCGACAGCGGTCGACATGGCGGGTTCGATCGTTGAATTCGTCGTCACGTCGGTCCAACCTGAGGAAGATGCGGCACTCTACATCGATACGACGTTCCGCATCGATGAGAAAGTAAGTGCTGGGCATGTGTTGTTCCTACCGACGCATGGCTCGCTCGAACGGATACAACAGCGGTTGATTGGCCATGGCTGAAGTCATCAAAATCGGCATCGCGGAATGGAAGCAGACGACCGCGCCGAACAAATTGCGAACGGCAGGACTCGGTTCGTGCGTCGGCGTCATCTTGTATGACGTCCGGCTCCAAATCGCGGCGATGGCCCATGTCATGTTGCCGGATTCGGCGATTGCCCGGAAACACCAAACGGTTGAAGTAGGAAAATATGCGGATACGGCCATCGATGCGCTCGTCGCTTCGTTGAAACGGGCCGGAGCGGGTCGGCTGCAAGCGAAGATGGCCGGCGGCGCCCAAATGTTTCAATTCAAGTATGAGAACGAGGCGATGCGGATCGGTGAACGAAACGCCGAAGCCGTGCGCAACGCACTGAAAGCGCACCGTATCCCGCTCATCGCAGAAGACTGTGGCGGGCATAACGGACGGACGATCGAATTTGATGTGGCGACTTGCGTCCTATCGATTCGAACGGTCAGCGTAGGAACTAAGGAAATCTAGGGGGGATCGACATGACGACTCAGCTTACCGAGTTGTGGGATCGTTGGAACACTGACCGCGATATGGATACAGCGAATGAACTATTGGCGCACTACGAGTTCCTCATCCATTATCACGTGCAACGAATGATCGTGACGCTCCCGAAGAGCGTCGAACGCGACGAATTGAAAAGTTTGGGTTACATGGGATTGTACGATGCCCTCATGAAATATGATCCAGAACACAACAACAAGTTTGACACGTACGCGGCGTTTCGGATACGTGGCGCCATCATCGATGGGCTGCGGAAAATCGATTGGTTACCGCGTTCGGTGCGCGAACGCGTAAAAAAAATTGATCACATCGCCGAACAACTCGAGCAGAAGTTGCACCGGGCCCCGACGAAAGAAGAACTCGCGAGCGCCTGCGAACTACCGGTGTCGGAAATCGAGAAGGCGATGGCGGAAGGGTACTTCGCGAACATGTTGTCGATCGATGAAGCGGTGACGCTTCAAGAAGAAGGCAAGGTCATGTCCGTCACGTATTTCGACCCTGACTCTGAGAAACCGGAGGATACGCTATTGCAGCGCGAGCTGCTCGACGTGCTGACGACCGAAATCGAGCACTTGTCCGAGAAAGAACGTCTCGTCGTCTCGTTGTTCTACTTCGACGAGTTGACGTTGACCGAGATTGGCGAAGTGTTGGAACTGTCGACGTCACGTATCTCCCAAATCCATTCCAAGGCGTTAAAGACGTTAAAGCTTGCACTTGGACGTTCGTATTTAGAAGAAAAGACATCGTGAAGGAGGGATGGAGATGACCATCGTATATATCGCAATCGCCTGTATCGTCGCTTACGGACTGCTGATCTTATTTCGTCAAGTCCAGGCGTTGACCGCTCGCGTCACGCAACTCGAGCACGAGAAACGTGAGACCGAGGCCCTCCTGTTGTCGTTCATGGAATCGATGAACGATGTCGTGAAACAACCAGCGTCCTCAAACGAAGAGGTTGCAGGTGCTCAGTCGATCCATGCGGAGCCAAAGCGAGAGACATCGGACGACGATACGCAATCAGCCCCGCACGTGGAGGATGTGTTATTGCACCATTCGGTCCGGGAGACGGCCCGACTCCTTGGAAAAGGCGAAGGAGAAGTCGCCTTATATGCCAAACTTCGTAAAAAGTGAGAGTTGCCGGATTGGCGGACATATGCTATAGTATTTTTTGGTGTTAAACACATCACACACGTCTCGGGATGGTATTCCTCGGTGCCGAAAGGTCGGAATACAACGATGAACGAGGCGGAGGACTTTTTTAAACCACAAGGAGGAAATTTATCATGGCAGTAATTTCAATGAAGCAATTGCTCGAAGCTGGTGTACACTTCGGTCACCAGACACGCCGTTGGAACCCAAAAATGGCGAAATACATCTTCACGGAGCGTAACGGCATCTACATCATCGACCTTCAAAAAACGGTCAAAAAAGTAGACGAGGCGTACAACTTCGTTCGTGAACTCGCGGCAGAAGGCGGAAACGTCCTCTTCGTAGGTACGAAAAAACAAGCTCAAGACACAATCAAAGAAGAAGCACTCCGTTCAGGTATGTACTTCATCAATGAGCGTTGGTTGGGTGGAACACTCACAAACTTCTCAACAATCAAAAAACGTATCAACCGTTTGAAGCAGCTTGAGAAAATGGAAGCTGACGGTACGTTCGAAGTACTTCCTAAGAAAGAAGTCATCATCTTGAAAAAAGAAATGACACGTCTTGAGAAGTTCCTCGGCGGAATCAAGGACATGCCAGGTGTTCCTGATGCCCTCTTCATCGTTGACCCACGTAAAGAGCGGATCGCGATTGCAGAAGCTCACAAATTGAACATCCCAATCGTTGCGATTGTCGACACAAACTGTGACCCAGACGAAATCGACTACGTCATCCCAGCGAACGACGATGCGATTCGTGCGGTTAAATTGCTCACTTCGAAGATGGCAGATGCAATCATCGAAGCGAAACAAGGCGAAGAAGAAGTAGCTGAAGAAGCGGTAGCTCCAGAAGCTGAAGCGACAGAAGCTGAGTAATCAGTCAGACAACAGGTGATAAAGGGAAAGCCTTTTATCACCTTTTTTTAGGACACGTATATAAAGCCTTAGTGCTTTTTCTTAAAAATTCGTAAGTTTTACAAGGAGGAATTTCCGATGGCAGTTACAGCAGCAATGGTAAAAGAACTTCGTGAAAAAACAGGCGCAGGTATGCTCGATTGCAAAAAAGCACTCACTGAAACAAACGGTGACATGCAAGCAGCAATCGACTTCCTTCGTGAAAAAGGGATCGCGAAAGCAGCAGCTAAAGGCGACCGTATCGCAGCAGAAGGTTTGACGGCAGTAGCGGTTGAAGGCAACAAAGCTACGCTCGTCGAAGTTAACTCAGAAACAGACTTCGTTGCGAAAAACGAGAAGTTCCAAACACTCGTTTCAGACGTAGCAAAAGCTGTTCTTACTTCAGGCGCAACGACAGTTGAAGCGGCACTCGCTTCTGAATTCGTAGCTGGTAAAACGCTTGAAACACACATTCAAGAAGAAGCTTCGACAATCGGAGAGAAAATCTCACTCCGTCGCATCGCTGTCCTTGAAAAAGCGGACGATGCAGTCTTCGGCACGTACCTCCACATGGGCGGCCGCATCGGTTCAGTCGTTGTCCTCGACGGTACAACAGACGAAACAGTTGCAAAAGACGTAGCTATGCACGTTGCAGCAGCACGCCCACTTTACGCGACACGCGACGAAGTATCGGCTGAAGAAGCAGATCGTGAGAAGAAAGTCTTGACTGAGCAAGCCCTCAACGAAGGCAAGCCTGCCAACATCGTCGAGAAGATGATTGCGGGACGTATGAACAAGTACTTCGAGGAAATCTGCCTCGTCGACCAAACATTCGTTAAAGACGCTGACTTCAAAGTTGGGAAATACGTAGAGTCTAAAGGCGGCCGTATCAACTCATTCGTACGTTACGAAGTTGGAGAAGGTATGGAAAAACGCGAAGAAAACTTTGCTGAAGAAGTAATGAACCAACTTAAAAAATAATCTGCATCATTCACATGGTGCTATCAAAATTGGGAACACGTCTGTATAACCTTGAGTTAGTTCGTTAAGGGAGCGTGTTCCCTTTTTTCAAGCAAGAGGAGGCAAAGTATGGAACCGAAATATAAGCGAATTGTGTTAAAATTGAGTGGGGAAGCGCTCGCTGGAGATCAAGGGTACGGGATCGACCCGGCCATCGTCAATTCGATCTCTGGGCAAATTAAAGAATTGGTCGCCATGGGCGTCGAAGTTGCCGTCGTCGTAGGCGCCGGGAACATCTGGCGCGGCAAGACCGGTAGCGAGCTCGGCATGGACCGAGCGAATGCGGATTACATGGGCATGCTCGCCACGGTATTGAACTCGCTCGCGCTACAAGATAGCCTTGAAACGAACGGTGTCCAAACACGCGTCCAAACCTCAATCGAAATGCGCCAAGTGGCTGAACCGTACATTCGTCGCCGGGCGATGCGTCACCTTGAAAAAGGTCGCGTCGTCATCTTCGCGGCAGGGACGGGGAACCCGTACTTCTCGACAGACACGACAGCGGCACTCCGCGCAGCGGAGATTGAAGCTGACGTCATCTTGATGGGAAAAAACAACGTCGACGGCGTCTATTCGGCCGATCCGAAACTCGTTCCGGATGCAGTCAAATACGACACGCTCACGTACTTGGACGTCTTAAAGGACGGTCTCCAAGTGATGGATTCGACAGCCACGTCACTATGTATGGACAACCATATCCCACTGATTGTATTCTCATTGCTTGAAGAAGGAAACATCAAACGTGTCGTACTCGGGGAACATATCGGGACGGTAGTAGGAGGAATCAATTCATGAGTGTAAATGACGTATTGAAAACTGCTGAAGAGAAAATGGAGAAAGCCGTTTCCGCGCTGAAGCGTGACTTCGGGACACTTCGGACGGGCCGCGCGAGCGCGTCGATCTTGGACCCGGTTCAAGTCGATTACTACGGTGTACCGACACCGCTCAATCAAGTAGCGAACATCAATACACCGGAAGCACGCCTTCTCTTGATTCAACCATGGGACAAGTCGATGGTGTCTGACGTTGAAAAAGCGATCCAAAAAGCCGACCTTGGTCTCTCGCCGTCGTCGGACGGGACCGTCATTCGTCTCGCCATCCCAGCTTTGACGGAAGAGCGTCGCAAAGAGCTCGTGAAAGTGACGAAGAAATATGCGGAAGAAGCGAAAGTTGCTGTCCGTAACGTTCGTCGTGACGCCAACGAAAACTTGAAGAAGCTTGAAAAAGATGGGGACTTGACTGAGGACGACCTTCGCGGTTATGCGGATGACGTTCAATCGTTAACGGATTCGTATATCAAAAAGATTGATGAATCTGCAGCGACGAAAGAAAAAGAAATCATGGAAGTGTAATCACGGAAGTGGTATACCAAAAAGCTGTGTGGGGACCCTTTTACTGAGAGGGTCCCTCTTTCATACAATCAGGAGGATAGAGTATGTTTAAATGGGTGAATCCTAAAACGAAGACCGAGGCGGAACTGAGCATCCCCGAACACGTCGCCATCATTATGGACGGCAACGGCCGTTGGGCGAAAAAGCGTGGACTCCCTCGCATCATGGGTCACCGGGAAGGGATGAAATCGGTCCGGGAAGCGGTTCGCACCGCCCAAGAACTCGGGATCCGTTCGTTGACGCTCTATGCGTTCTCGACGGAGAACTGGACGCGTCCGGAAGAAGAAGTCAACTTCTTGATGAAATTGCCGAAACAATTTTTAGAGACGGACTTAAAAGAACTGGACGAACAAAACGTTCGCGTCCTCGTCGCAGGTGATGTGTCAAAATTACCGCGCGGCACGCGGGATGCAGTCGATGAGGCTCGTACGCGCACGGCGACGAACACAGGTCTGGATCTCGTCTTTGCCTTAAACTATGGTGGCCGCGACGAGCTCGTACAAGCGATGCGCCATATCGCCAGCGATGTAGCGGCAGGGAAGATTCAACCGGACGACATCGATGACGCCATGATCGGACAGCGTCTCATGACAAATATGCAAGACGTCGATTTGATTATCCGGACGAGCGGGGAACAGCGTCTCTCGAACTTCTTGCTCTGGCAAGGGGCGTACGCTGAACTCCATTTCACAGACGTGTTATGGCCTGAGTTCAAACGAGACCACTTCGTCGAGGCGATCGAAGCGTATAACGCGCGGACGCGCCGGTTTGGTGGGGTGTGACATGAAGACTCGAATTATTACCGGTCTTTGGGCCGGTGCCATTTTTGTCAGCTTGATCGCCCTCGGGGGCAGTCCGTTCGTCATCTTGATGGGTGTGCTCGCCTTGATTGGACTGAGCGAGTTCACGATGATGCGCAATCACAAGTTGACGGCGTTTCCGTTCCTTGTGACGTCGCTCCTTGTAGCCTTCCCGTTCGTATTGATGTTGCTTGAGCGACAGCTTGTCATGGGCGAGATGCCGATGTCGACGAATCAATGGATGGTGCTCGGTTTAATGCTCCTCCTGTTTTGGACGGTCGTCACAAAAAACCGTTTCACGTATGAAGACGCGAGTTTTTATTTTGTATCTGCTGTCTATCTCGTCATCGGTTTCTCTAGTTTTGCGCTCGTCCGTCTTTCAGAGGATGGGCTCGTCAAAGTACTTCTCGTCCTGTTCATGATTTGGGCGACGGACTCGGGTGCTTACTTCACGGGCAAAGCAATCGGTAAGACAAAACTGTGGCCCTCAATCAGTCCGAACAAGACGATTGAAGGGGCGGTCGGTGGGATCATCTCGTCTATCGTCGTCGGTCTCGTCTACGTCCTCGTCGAACCGGTGTTGCCGATTCTCGAAGTATTGGTGCTCGCGGTCGTCGTATCCGTCGTCGGGCAACTCGGGGACTTGGTGCAGTCGGCGTATAAACGTCAATTCAACGTAAAAGATTCGGGTCATCTGTTACCGGGACACGGTGGCATTTTGGACCGCTTTGATAGTATGATCGCGGTATTCACCGTCATCTGGGTATTTAATTTGTTATAAAGGAGTGTCAAGATGAAGCGAATCAGCTTAATCGGGGCGACTGGTTCGATTGGCGTACAGACATGTGACGTCATCGAACAGCACCCCGACTTGTTTGAACTTGAGGCCTATGCCTTCGGAACGAATGTAGATGTGGCCGAGGAATGGATCAACCGCCTGCGGCCGAAATACGTGTCCGCCAAAGACATCGAAGTGCTCGAACAACTCAAACCACGACTTACATACGAACCACTCTTTTTTATCGGACTTGAAGGGTTGATCGAATGTGCGACCGCAGAGCGGGCTGACATCGTCGTCACAGCCGTCGTCGGGGCTGTCGGTCTTGAGCCGACGCTCGCTGCCATCGAGGCAGGTAAAGACATCGCTTTGGCGAACAAGGAGACGCTCGTCACGGCGGGCCATCTCGTCACGGCAGCCGTCAAGAAGCATGGGGTCAGCCTGCTTCCAGTCGATAGTGAACATTCAGCCATCTATCAATGTTTGAACGGTGAACGCCGAGAGGACGTCTCGAAAATCATCTTAACGGCATCAGGCGGGAGTTTCCGTGACAAGTCGCGGGATGAATTAGACGGCGTGACCGTCGCAGAGGCGCTCGCACATCCAAACTGGTCGATGGGGGCGAAAATCACAATCGATTCGGCGACGATGTTCAATAAAGGACTCGAAGTCATCGAAGCTCACTGGTTGTTCGATATCGATTATAATGATATTGAAGTGGTGCTTCATCGTGAGTCCATCATCCACTCGATGGTCGAATTCAAAGACGCCGCCGTCATGGCGCAGCTTGGAAATCCGGATATGCGTGGACCGATCCTCTATGCGCTCTCAGGCCCGAAACGTCTTGAAATCGACGGGAACAAGCGGTTAAACTTGAGAGAAATCGGAACGCTTCACTTCGCAGAAGCCGACTTGACGCGTTATCCGGCCTTACGCCTCGCGTATGAGGCCGGACGCGCCGGTGGTTCGATGCCGACGGTGCTTAATGCGGCCAACGAGGCGGCTGTCGAGCTGTTCTTGAACGGGGAGATCGCTTTCCTCGATATCGAACGGATCGTTGAACAAGCGATGGAGACACATACGGTAATTGCAGAACCGACGCTCGAACAGATCCTTCAAGTCGACCGAGCGGTTCGAGAACAAATTCAGCAAGGAAAGTGAAGGTGGGGAATAGACAATGACGACTTTTATCGCCATCGTTTTGATGTTTGGGGTACTCATATCGGTTCATGAATGGGGACACCTCGTCATGGCGAAACGGGCAGGGATTCTCTGTCATGAATTTGCAATCGGGTTTGGACCGAAAATCCTCTCGTTCAGAAAGAATGAGACGCTGTATACGATTCGCTTATTGCCAATCGGTGGGTATGTCAAAATGGCAGGAGAAGATTTTGAGCCGATCGAAGTGAAAGCCGGTCAACACGTCGGGTTACGCCTGACGAACGCCGGCACGGTCGATCGTGTCTACTTCCAGCCGGACCAGGCAAAAGACGTGCACGTCGTCGGGACGGTCGACAAGTTCGATTCGATTCGCGAATTGAAGATCCAGTTGCTCGTCGATGATGAGGTCCGTGTCTATTCACTTGAACGGGACACGCTTCTCGTCGACCAAGGCATGGAAATTCAAATTGCCCCATACGACCGCACGTTCGGAGCTCAATCGGTATGGAAACGTGTGCTCGCGATTGCAGCCGGCCCAGCGATGAACTTCGTCCTTGCCTTCATCTTGCTTGTCATCGTCGGTCTCGTCCAAGGGACACCAACGGACGATGGACGAATCGGTACGGTGCAGCCAGATTCGGCTGCTGATCAAGCAGGTCTTATGGCGGGAGATGAAATTGTCTCCATCGAAGGCGAGACGATTGATGACTGGCTCGACCTTCGGACTGTGCTTGCCGACCGGGCTGACACGCCAACGGAAGTGACGTATATTCGGGATGATGCAGAACAAACGGTGACGCTCACGCCGCAAGCGGTCGAACAAAACGGCGAGACGGTCGGGATATTGGGCGTGACGAACGCGCTCGAGCGTTCACCGACGAAAGCCTTCACGACTGGGGCTGAGACGACGTGGACGATGTCGACGCTCATCTTTTCCGCGGTCGGTGATTTGGTTACCGGTCAAGTCGGCGTCGACCAATTGGCCGGACCGGTCGGGATTGTCCGCATGACCGATGAAGTGGCGGCGAGCGGGCTCATCATGCTCCTCAACTGGACGGCACTTTTATCAGTCAACTTGGCCATCTTTAACTTGTTGCCGCTCCCGGCACTTGATGGAGGACGACTCATCTTCCTCTTGTTCGAAGCGGTGCGCGGACGGCCGATCGATCCGAAAAAGGAAGGCTTCGTCCACTTTATCGGGTTCGCTTTGCTCATGCTCCTCATGTTGATCGTCACGTGGAATGATATTCAATCATTCTTTAAATAATAAAAGTAAGATCTAATCGGGTTATAGAAGGGAAACGTTGATACCTATGAAACAATCGAGACTGTTCATGCCTACGCTTAGAGAAGTGCCGGCCGACGCAGAAGCCGTCAGCCATCAACTCCTCGTCCGCGGGGGCTTCATGCGCCAAAACGCCGCTGGAATTTATTCGTATCTTCCACTCGGCCACCGCGTGTTACAAAAGATTCAAACGATCATCCGCGAAGAGATGAACCGGGCCGGTGCCCAAGAATTGCTCATGCCAGCGATTCAACCGGCGGAACTGTGGGAAGAGACGGGTCGCTGGGGTATTTATGGTCCTGAACTTATGCGATTGACCGATCGTCACGATCGTCGCTTCGCCCTCGGTGCGACGCACGAGGAACTCATCACGTCGATCGTGCGCGATGAACTCAACTCCTACAAAAAGTTACCGGTCAACTTGTATCAGATTCAAACGAAATATCGCGACGAGCGTCGTCCACGTTTCGGACTGCTCCGGGGTCGTGAGTTCTTGATGAAAGATTCGTATTCGTTCCACGCCACACAAGATGACTTGGACGACGAATACAAGAACATGTATAACGCCTATTCCAACATCTTTGACCGCATCGGTTTAAAATATCGCCCGGTCGTAGCTGACTCGGGTGCCATCGGCGGGAAAGACACGCACGAATTCCAAGCGCTTGCCGATATCGGGGAAGACACGATTGTCTATACGGACACGTCGAACTACGCCGCCAATATCGAGATGGCAGAAACGCTCGACCGCTATGACATGCAAGCGGCCGAAGTGCTTGCCCTCGACAAGGTCGACACGAAAGACAATAAGACGATTGAAGATGTGGCGCGCTTCTTGAACGTCGACACGAAGACGACGATCAAGTCGGTCCTCTTCAACGTCGATGGCGAGACGGTCATGGCCATCGTTCGAGGTGATCACGAGGCGAACGACGTCAAAGTGAAGAACGCCCTCGGCGGACTCGACATCCAAATGGAAGAAGAAGCGACGATCATCGACTTGTTCGGCTGTGAGCCGGGCACGCTCGGACCGATTCATGCACCGGTCAAAGTCGTGGCCGATTACGCCGTCAAATATTTGGTCGACGCGGTATGTGGCGCCAACGAGGCGAACACCCATTATACGCACGTCAACGCCGAACGCGACTTGTCGCATTTGACGTATCATGACCTCCGTTTCGTCGTCGAAGGCGACATGGCACCTGACGAGTCGGGTCCGGTCCGCTTCGCTCGCGGGATTGAAGTCGGGCAAGTGTTCAAGCTCGGCACGCGCTATTCAGAAGCGATGGGTGCGACGTTCTTGAACGAAGAAGGTCGGGCCGAACCGCTCATTATGGGTTGCTACGGCATCGGCGTCTCACGCACATTGTCGGCCGTCATCGAGCAACATCATGACGATTGCGGTATCGTCTGGCCGAAGAGCCTCGCTCCGTTCGATGTGCACTTGATTGCCATCAACACGAAAGACGAAGCGCAAGTCGAACTCGCGAACCGTTTATATGATGAGCTGTCATCGACGTACGATGTGTTGTATGATGACCGTAAAGAACGGGCTGGCGTCAAGTTCGCCGATGCTGATTTGATCGGTCTTCCGATTCGTATCAACGTCGGGAAAAAAGCGAGCGAAGGTATCGTCGAAGTGAAAGTACGTGCCACTGGCGAAGTCCTTGAGACGACGGTAGATGAGTTGCCACGTGTGATCACGGCGCAACTGAACGAGGCAAAATGATCGATGAAGGTGACGGTTTCTTGCCGTCACCTTCATTTTTCGACATCGAATGATAAAAGGGGGGACTTCTTACCCGTGGAAGCTAATCAAAAAATGCAATTGCTCTTGACCGATCTCGGCATCACGACCGAGACGGAACAATTCGACGATGCGGAATTGACGCGACTTGTCGTCAACAAGCAGCGCCGGACGTGGACGTTTTATTTCCAGTTGCAGCGCGTGTTGCCGTACGAGGTGTATCAACTGTTCATGAGCCGAATCGAGAGCCGGTACGCGACGTTCGCTGACGAGGTGTACGCGCGTTTCACGACGACCTCAGGCGGTGCCGAACAGGATTATATCGACTATTGGCCGCGTATCGTCAGTGAACTCAGCCAAGTGTCGGGTGCGATGCGCAGTTATTTCGCATCGGTCTCACCACGCTTTGAGCAGAACAAATTGCTCATCCCGGTGCGCTCGGCCCCTGAGGCGAACTATGTCGATAAAGAGTTATGTCAAGAAGTCCAAGCGCTCTATAGCGCCTACGGCTTTATGAAGAAACCTTGCCAAGCGCTGTTCTCGGAGAATGAAGAAGCAAACCAAGCGCTCCGTGAACAAGTCGTGCAAGAAGATTTGGAACAAGCGAAGCTCGCGCTCGCAGCGCAATTCGCGAAGGCGACCGAGACGAACGACGAACCGGTCACCGAGGTACGGATGGGCGCCTTGATCAAAGACGAGATCGTCCCGATCAAGACGATCATCGAAGAAGAACGACGCGTCGCCATCCGTGGCCTCGTCTTCTCGGCCGAACGGAAAGAACTGAAGAGCGGGAAGAAACTGTTCACGTTCAAGATGACGGACTATACCGATTCACTCATCGTCAAAGTGTTCGCACGCGATGACGATGATGACCGGATGCTCAGCGCCGTCAAAAAAGGCATGTGGATCCAAGCGGCTGGCCGGGTCGAGGATGACAGCTTCATGCGCGAACTGTGCATGATGGCATCGCAACTGCAAGAAGTGAAAGTCGAACCGGCCCGTGACGAGTGGGCCGGTGAGAAACGCGTCGAATTACACGCGCATACGCAAATGAGCCAGATGGACGCGGTCACGAACGTATCGGCGCTCGTCGCCCGGGCGGCCAAATGGGGCCATCGCGCCATCGCCATCACCGATCACGCCGGCGTCCAGTCGTTCCCGGAAGCCTATTACGCCGGGAAAAAGAATGACATCAAAGTGCTGTTCGGGGTCGAGGCGAACGTCGTCAATGACGGCGTGCCGGTCGCGTATCACCCGACCGATGTCCCGCTCGATGATGCGACATATGTCGTCTTCGACGTCGAGACGACCGGACTTTCGGCCGTCTACAACAAAATCATCGAACTCGCCGGTGTCAAAATTAAAGACGGTGAAATCATCGACCGGTTCGAGGCGTTCGCCGATCCGAAACATCCGCTCTCGGCTACGACGATCGAGCTGACGGGCATCACGGACGACATGGTCCATGGCCAGCCCGATCCCGAAGTCATCGCCAAACAGTTCGTCGACTGGTGCGGGGACGGCATCCTCGTCGCCCATAACGCATCGTTCGATATGGGCTTCTTAGAAGCGACGCTTCGGAGCGGGGGGCACGAGCCGGATGACTATCCCGTCATCGACACGCTCGAACTCGCCCGGACGATTTTACCGACGCTCAAAAACCACCGCCTCAACACGCTCGCGAAGCGATTCGATATCGAGTTGACCCAGCATCACCGGGCCATCTATGATGCGGAGGCGACGGCGTACTTGCTCATGAAACTGCTCGAACTCGCCAAACAGATGTTTGAGATGCAGACGCATCGCTCACTGAACGCGAAAGTCGGAAGCGACGTCTCGAAAATCCGTCCGTTCCATGCGACGATTTATGCGAAAACGAAAAAACCGGGACTTCGTCACTTATACGAACTAATCTCGTTGTCCCACATCGATTACTTGTTCCGGATGGCACGCATGCCGCGCTCGGAAATCGTGAAGCGTCGTGAAGGACTCCTCATCGGTTCGGCGTGTGACAACGGTGAAATTTTTGACGCCGCCCTGAACAAGTCAGACGAAGAGCTTGAGAAGATGATGGCGTTCTACGACTTCATCGAGATTCATCCCCCGGCGCTCTATATGCATTTGATTGATAAAGAGATCGTCGCCAACGAGCTCGAGTTACGGGAAATCATTAAGCGGATCATTCGCGTCGCCGGACAGGCCGGCCTGCCGGTATGTGCGACCGGAAACGTTCATTACCTTGACCGGACAGACCGCTCGTACCGAGAGATCTTGATTCGGACGCAAGGTGGTGCCAACTTCATCAACACGCGGAAAGAACTCCCGCACGCCCATTTCCGGACGACGAAAGAGATGATGGAAGAGTTCAAGTTCCTCGGGGACGAACTCGCCCGCGAAATCGTTATCACGAACCCGAATGCGATCGCCGATCAAATCGAGTCGATTCAAATCATTCCGGACGATTTGTACACGCCGAAGATTGAAGGCGCAGACGATGAGGTGCGGAACATGAGTTACGACATGGCCCGTTCGATTTACGGAGAACAACTGCCGGAAATCGTCGAGGCCCGGCTCGAGAAAGAGCTGAAATCGATTATCGGACACGGCTTTGCGGTCATCTATTTGATTTCGCATAAGCTCGTTAAGAAATCACTCGACGACGGCTATCTCGTCGGTTCACGTGGTTCGGTCGGCTCGAGTTTCGTTGCGACGATGACTGAAATCACCGAGGTCAACCCGTTGCCGCCGCATTACGTCTGTCCGAAGTGTCAACATTCCCACTTCTTCGACGACGGATCGGTCGGGTCCGGGTATGACCTTCCCGACAAGCAATGTCCGGAGTGTGGGACTTGGTATACGAAGGACGGGCACGATATCCCGTTCGAGACGTTCCTTGGTTTCAAAGGGGACAAAGTACCGGATATCGATTTGAACTTCTCGGGTGAATATCAACCACACGCCCACGCCTACACGAAAGTGTTGTTCGGTGAAGAGTATGTGTATCGTGCCGGTACAATCGGGACGATTGCCGATAAGACGGCGTATGGATATGTGAAAGGTTATGCGACCGAGAACGATAAAATTTATCGGAACGCCGAAGTCGATCGGCTCGTCTCGGGCGTCACCGGCGTCAAACGGACGTCGGGACAACACCCGGGGGGGATTATCGTCGTCCCGGATTATATGGACATCGCCGAAATTTCGCCAATCCAATATCCGGCCGATGATAAGTCATCCGAGTGGAAAACGACCCACTTTGACTTCCACTCGATTCATGACAACTTGCTCAAACTCGATATTCTCGGTCACGATGACCCGACCGCGATCCGCATGCTGCAAGATTTATCGGGCATTGATCCGAAGACGATTCCGACAGACGATCCGACGGTCATGAAAATCTTTTCATCGCCGGAAGTACTCGGTGTCACGCCGGAGCAAATCGAATCGAAGACGGGTACGCTAGGGATTCCAGAGTTCGGGACGAAGTTCGTCCGGCAGATGCTCGAAGAGACGAAACCGTCGACGTTCTCCGAACTCGTTCAAATTTCGGGACTGTCTCACGGGACAGATGTCTGGATTGGGAACGCGAACGAACTCATCTATAACGGGACGTGTGAATTGAAAGACGTCATCGGGTGTCGTGATGACATCATGGTCTACTTGATTTATGCGGGCCTCGAACCGTCATTCGCCTTCAAAATCATGGAGTCGGTCCGAAAAGGGAAAGGTCTATCCGAAGACATGGAGACGGAGATGCGGGCCAACGATGTCCCGGAATGGTACATCTCGTCTTGTAAGAAGATCAAGTATATGTTCCCGAAAGCCCACGCCACGGCGTACGTGCTTATGGCCGTCCGGATTGCCTACTTCAAAGTGCATCATCCGATTTTGTATTACGCGACGTACTTCACGGTCCGGGCCGGCGACTTCGATTTGTCGGCCATGATCAAAGGGTCACAGGCCGTGCGTAAAGCGATGTCGGATATCCGTGAAAAAGGATTTGAAGCCACGGCGAAAGACAAAGGGCTTCACACCGTGCTCGAACTTGCGCTCGAGATGTTAGAGCGCGGCATGAAGTTCCAAAACATTGATTTGTATCGCTCGAGCGCGACCGAGTTCTTGATTGAAGGCAACACGCTCATCCCACCGTTCAATGCGGTCGATGGCCTCGGAACGAACGCGGCGAAAGCGATTGTCGAGGCGCGCGCCGAAGGACAGTTTTTATCGAAAGAAGACTTGCGCAAACGGGCCAAGTTGTCGAAGACGATTGTCGAGACGCTCGATACGATGAAATGTCTCGAAGGCCTCCCGGATGAGAACCAACTCTCGTTCTTTGATTTTGGGGTGTAAGTTGCGAAAAACCGGGAAAATATGATATATTGGTATCGAACAATGTTGGATACTACGACGGAAAGGAGTAGGGAACCCTACTCCTTTCTTGTATGTAAAAGCCAGAAGGAGGGATGAGAGTGTCCAAAATAACAGAAGTCGTCGAAGCGATCGCGTTGCCGATCGTGGAGCGTGAGAACATGGAATTGGTCGATGTCGAATTCGTGAAAGAAGGGCCAGATTGGTTCTTGCGCGTCTATATCGACAAGCCGGGGGGCGTCGATTTAGATGATTGCGTCAACATCAACGAACAACTCTCGGAAAAACTAAACGATAGCGATCCGATCGAACAAGCCTATTATCTTGACGTCTCGAGTCCCGGTGCCGAGCGACCACTGAAAAAGCCGACCGACTTTGAACGTGCGATTGGGAAGAACGTCTATATCAAGACGTTTGCCCCGATTGAAGGTGCCAAAGAGTTCGAAGGCATTTTGACGGAATATGACGGCGAGACTGCCGTCGTCGAGACGCGCATCAAGACAAGAAAAAAAGCGATATCGCTACCGGTAGACAAAATTGCACAAGCCCGCCTAGCGGTCACGTTTAGTTAAGGAGAGGTAAAGATGGGGCCACAATTACTCACAACAATCGAACAGATTGCTAACGAAAAAGGAATCGAGAAGGAGATTATCATCGATGCACTTGAGCAGGCGCTCATTTCGGCATATCGTCGAAACGTCGCCAACCCGAATGAAAACGTAAAAGTTGAATTCGACCAAGTGACCGGTGATATTCGTGTCTTCGCACTTCTCGAAGTCGTTGAACGTCTCTCGCATCCCGAGCAACAATTGTCGCTCGAAGAAGCGCATGAGATTGACCCGAACTATGAGTTAGGGGACTTCCATAAAGAAGAAGTCACACCGAGCGACTTCGGTCGCGTCGCGGCGATGACAGCCAAACAAGTCGTCACGCAAAAGATGCGGGAAGCCGAGCGCGAGCGCATCTATAACCACTTCGTCGATAAAGAAGACGAGATCATGACGGGGATTGTGGAACGGTTCGACCCACGCAACTTGTATATCGGTCTTGAAAACAATATCGAAGCGGTGCTCACACCGAACGAGCAGATGCCAAATGAATCGTACCAGATTCATGACCGCATCAAGGTGTATGTCACAAAAGTCGATTCGACGACGAAAGGGTCTGGCGCAGCCATTCAAGTCTCGCGGACGCATCCAGGTCTGTTGCGTCGTCTGTTCGAGCTCGAAGTGCCAGAAATCGCGAGCGGAACGGTCGACGTCATGTCGGTCTCACGCGAAGCGGGTGATCGCTCGAAGATTGCTGTCCATTCAGACATCGTCGATCCAGTCGGCGCTTGTGTCGGTCCGAAAGGGCAACGTGTCCAAACAATCGTCGATGAGCTCAACGGTGAGAAAATCGATATCGTTCGTTGGTCGAACGACCCGAAAGAGTTCGTGAAAAACGCACTCAGCCCGGCTCAAGTCGTTGACGTGTACGTCAATGAACCAAATAAATCGACGACGGTCGTCGTGCCAGACTATCAATTGTCACTCGCCATCGGGAAACGCGGTCAAAACGCCCGTCTTGCCGCTAAGTTGACGGGATGGAAAATTGATATTAAGAGTGAGACCGATGCAGAAGGCATGGACTTGTATGATACGTACGCCGAAAAAGTTGAACCGGAGCCAGAAATTGTTCACAATGAAGTGGAACAGACTGACTCGGTTGACGTCGCCCTCGAGCCGACAACGGTGAAAGAAGAGGAATGACCATGAAGCAAAAGAAACTTCCTTTGCGCAAATGTGTGGTCACGCAAGAAATGTTACCGAAACAAGCGTTGATTCGTGTCGTTCGGACGCCGGAAGGTGACGTCGTCATCGATACGTCCGGTAAATTGAACGGACGTGGAGCGTATTTGTCGAAAGATGCGGATGTGATTCGTTTAGCAGAGAAAAAACGGACACTCGATCATCATTTAAAAGTCAAGACGAGTGACGCGCTTTATGAGCAGCTGCTTCAAGCTGTCACAGGAGCCGAATCATGAGTCAGTGGGAATCATTGTTAGGCCTTGCCGCACGTGCGAGGAAAGTAACGATGGGAGAAGAGTTTGTGTTGAAGGATGTGCGAGCTGGCCGAGCCAAGCTTGTCATCCTTGCCGGAGATGCAGGAGCGTCTACGAGAAAACGGGTTACCGACAAGTGTACATCGTATGGTGTTCCATTGATTGAAGTGAGCGACCGATATACGATCGGGGCTGCTTTAGGTAAAGACATGCGAGTCGTCGTGTCTGTGACAGAATCCGGATTTGCGAACAAGCTTAAGCAACTTCTCTCTTAACTATTAACGGAGGTGGATGCTTTGGGAAAACGCGTCTATGAATTTGCAAAAGAACAGAATGTAACAAGTAAACAAGTCATTACTCAGCTCGAGAAAATGAACAAGCCAGTGAAAAACCACATGGCTGTCTTAGATGAGGAGTCGGTCAAGCAACTCGACCGTGTCTTCAACCCTGAGAAATACCGTTCGGCTGACAAGCAAGAAAAGCCAGCTGCAACGAAACCAGCTGAAACGAAGTCTGCCGAGTCAAAACCGGCTGACGCGAAACCTGCTGCCAAGCAAGAAGCACCGAAAGCACGCCCACAAGCGTCTAGCGGTCAAAGCAACCAAGCGGGCAACCGTGGTGGCAACCGTTTCGGCAACAACCGCAACGACAACCGCAACAAAAAGCGCGGTGGTAAATTCAAAGGCAAGCCTGCGAAAGCAGCCGTGCCATTAGAAGCGGATCCAAATTCGAAAACGAGTCAGCGTAAAGCAGCTCGTTTAGCGCAAGAGTCTGAAATGGGCAACGTCATCAAGTACGATGATGTCCTCAGCGTATCGGACCTCGCTGCGAAGATGGATAAAAAGCCAAACGAGATCATCATGAAGTTGATGGGTCTTGGTGTCATGGCGACGATCAACCAAACACTTGATGACGAGACGATTGAGTTGCTTGCAACTGAATTCGGTTACGAAGTTGAGAAAGAAGTACTCATCGATGAGACGGACTTTGAAGAAGTGGAAATCGACTTCTCTGAGTACGAGCTTGTTGAGCGTCCTGCTGTCGTCACAATCATGGGTCACGTCGACCATGGTAAGACAACACTTCTTGACTCGATCCGCAACACGAAAGTCGTTGCTGGTGAAGCCGGCGGAATCACGCAGCACATCGGTGCTTATCAAGTTGAAGTCAACGATAAAAAGATCACGTTCCTCGACACACCAGGTCACGCCGCCTTTACGACGATGCGTGCTCGTGGAGCCGAAGTGACAGATATCGCGATTATCGTTGTCGCAGCGGATGACGGCGTGATGCCACAGACAGAAGAAGCCATCTCACATGCGAAAGCGGCAAACGTGCCGATTATCGTCGCCGTGAACAAAATGGATAAAGAAGGCGCAAACCCTGACCGCGTCAAACAAGAATTGACAGAGTTCGGTCTCGTACCGGAAGAGTGGGGCGGCGAAACGATTTTCGTACCGATCTCAGCTTTGAAAGACGAGGGGATCGATGAGTTGCTCGAGATGATCTTACTCGTATCAGAAGTCGAAGAGTACAAGTCGACGCCTGAAATGCCAGCTCGCGGTTCGGTCATCGAAGCGAAGCTCGATAAAGGCCGCGGTCCTGTCGCCACGCTTCTCGTTCAACATGGGACACTCCGGATCGGTGACTCGATCGTCGTCGGCAGCACGTTCGGACGCGTCCGGGCCATGGTCAACGATATCGGTCGTCGTGTGAAAGAAGTCGGTCCATCGACGCCAATCGAGATCACAGGATTGAACGATGTCCCACAAGCCGGGGATCAGTTCATCGTATTCGAAGATGAGAAAAAAGCACGTGCAATCGGAGAAAAACGTTACCAACGTTACCTCGAATCACAGCGTCGCGAATCGGCTAAAGTTAGTCTTGATGACTTGTTCAGCCGCATTCAAGAAGGCGAAGTCAAAGATTTGAACGTCATCATCAAAGCAGACGTTCAAGGTTCGGCTGAAGCACTCGCTGGTTCACTCCGCAAAATCGACGTCGCAGGCGTTAAAATCAACATCGTCCACCAAGGTGTCGGTGCAATCACAGAAGGTGACGTCATTCTCGCTTCGGCGGCAAATGCGATCATCATCGGATTCAACGTTCGCCCAGATGGTAACGCCCGGTCGATGGCCGAGCAAGAGCATGTTGAAATGCGTCTGCACCGCATCATCTATAACGCGATCGATGAAATCGAGAGCGCGATGAAAGGGATGCTCGACCCTGAGTTCGTTGAAGAAATCACAGGACAAGTTGAAGTCCGTGACGTCTTTAAAGTCTCGAAAGTCGGTACGATTGCCGGCTGTTACGTCACAGAAGGTAAAATCTCACGCGACGCCGGCGTCCGCATCATCCGTAACGGGATTGTTGTGTACGAAGGAAAACTCGATACGCTCCGCCGCTTCAAAGACGACGTCAAAGAAGTCGCGACAGGTTACGAGTGTGGGATTAAAGTAGAGAAGTTCGACGACATCAAAGTGGAGGACGTTATTGAAGCGTTCATCATGAAAGAAGTCGAACGTAAATAAAGCGAGGAGGGAACACGTATGAACATTCGTGCCCAACGCGTCGCAGAGCAGATGCGTAAAGAGATTACAGATATCTTGCTCCGTGAAGTCAACGACCCACGTACGAAGAACGCTACAATTACAAGCGTCGATGTGACGGGAGATTTGCAGCAAGCGACAGCCTACTACACGGTGCTCGGAGACGACGCCGAAGTGAAGGCTGAGACGCAAGCTGGTCTCGATAAGGCGAGCGCATTTATTCGCCGCGAGATCGGGAGCCGCATTCGTCTTCGGAAAACGCCAGAATTGTCGTTCGAATACGATTCATCGGTCGCATATGGTAGCCATATCGATTCATTGATTCGTGACTTAAATCGGAACGACCAATAAATTGAAGGGGGGACTCGCGTCTCCCCTTTTTTGATGGGAGGAATCCAGATGGGACCAACAGGTGTATTGATTTTAGATAAAGACAGCGGCATGACGAGCCACGACTGCGTGTTCAAGCTCCGTAAATTGTTCCAAACGAAGAAAGTCGGTCATACCGGCACGCTCGACCCCGAAGTGACCGGTGTCCTGCCGATCTGTCTCGGCCGGGCGACAAAGCTGTCACGTTTTCTGACCGATGAAGGCAAACGGTACGCCGCCGAGATTACAATCGGGACGGCGACGATGACCGAGGATGCCTATGGCGAGGTCGTCGAGACGCGCGAAGTCGGTCCGGAGGCGTTCACTGCTGCAGACATCGATCGCGTCCTCGAGACGTTGATAGGAAAGATTGAGCAAATCCCACCGTACTTCTCTGCCGTCAAAGTGAACGGCAAGAAATTGTACGAATACGCCCGAAAAGGTCAGACGGTGGAACGACCGCGCCGTATCGTCGAGATTCATCGCCTCGTCCGGACGAATGACCCGGTCATCGAAGACGGGGTCTGCCGTTTCCGTGTCGACGTCGAGTGTGGCAAAGGCACATTCATTCGGACGCTCGCCGTCCAAATCGGGGAGCGTCTCGGCTATCCGGCCCATATGAGCGACCTGCGGCGGACGAGGTCTGGTTCGTTCGAGGAGACGGCCGCTGTCACGTTGCAACAACTCGCCGACCTCGAGACGGTCGAGGAACGCATGAACCACCTCATCCCGCTCGAAGAGGTCATCAAGCGTTGGCCTGCCATGACGATTCCGGCCAATCGGGAGCGGTATATTCGAAACGGGGGACGTTTGAACGACGTCTCGCTCGAATTTGAACTGTTTACTGTCTATAATGAAGAAGGAATTCCACTTGCCCTCTATCGACGGCTTGACGGAACATCAGACGCAAATGTCGAGGTCATGTTGACCATCGACTAAAGGGGAGATTGAAGTATGGAAACGATCCATCTGACGTATCCTGAGACACCAGACCTGGTCCCTTCGGTCATGGTGCTCGGATTTTTCGACGGCGTCCACACCGGACATCAGGCCGTGATTCGGCATGCACAGGCGCAAGCGAAACAGCTCGATGTACCCGTGACCGTGATCACGTTCGACCCGCACCCGAAACAAGTGCTCTCAAACAAACCGGATGCGGTCCGTTATATCACACCGCTCCAGCGGAAATTGAACCGAATTGCCGGACTCGGTGTCGAACGGTGTATCGTCATCACGTTCACGAAAGAGTTGGCGAGCCTGTCACCGCAACAATTCGTGGATGACTATTTGATCGGTGCCGGTGCGGTCCACGTGACGGCAGGATTCGACTACTCGTACGGTAAATTTGGCGAAGGGACGATGGAGACGCTGCCGTATCATGCGCGCGGTCGCTTCACGACCTCGGTCGTCGCCGAACAGACGAGCGGCGGCGAAAAAGTGTCGTCGACGCGGATTCGTCAATTGCTCGGTGCCGGTGACGTCGATGTGGCGAGCGAGTTGCTCGGTACGCCGTACGTCATCTGTGGGGAAGTCATCCACGGCGACGCCCGTGGCCGGACGATTGGCTTCCCGACGGCGAACGTCGTCATGGACGCATCGTATGTCATGCCGCGTCTCGGTGTCTACGCGACGCGTGTACGGCTTCAGGACGGCCGGACGTTCGACGCGATGACGAACGTCGGGCGGCGGCCGACGTTTTATGCGACCGGGGACGTCTCGATCGAGAGCCACTTGTTCGATTTCTCAGAGGATCTATACGGGCAACTGATCGAGATCGAATGGATGCATTACTTGCGTGACGAGCGGGCGTTCGACGGACTCGACGCACTCATCGCTCAACTCAAGCAAGATGAGACAGCCGCCCGGGCAATCCTGTCTTGACTTTGAATGGGTGGTACGGTATCCTAATTTGGTACGCAAAGTACACCGCTTCGCTTGGCTGGACGATTCACCAACGACGGCTCGGCAACGCGGCAATTTTCTATTAAATGGAGGTGGAGAGGCAATGGCACTCTCAAAAGAACGTAAAAACGAAATCATCGCGGAATACGCGACAAAACAAGGTGACACTGGTTCACCGGAAGTTCAAGTTGCAGTATTGACTGAACAAATCAACACTTTGAACGATCATCTTCGTACACACAAGAAAGACCACCACTCACGTCGCGGTCTTTTGAAAATGGTTGGACGTCGCCGTAACTTGCTTACGTACCTTCGTAACAAGGACGTTACACGTTACCGTGAATTGATTCAACGCCTTGGTCTCCGTCGTTAATCCGAACGGACCATGTGACGGACTGGGACACTTGTTCCTAGTCCGTTTCTTCTTTTTTGGGAGGAAAATCATTAGACATTCATATGAATGAGTTACATAATAAACTAGATAAGGTTTGAGAGGAGAATGTTCATGTTAGGTACGAAACAAGTCTTTTCTACTGAATGGGGCGGTCGTCCGCTATCTGTAGAAGTCGGGCAACTTGCGAAACAAGCAAACGGCTCGGCACTCGTCCGTTATGGGGACACGGTCGTGCTCGCCACGGTCACAGCATCGAAAGCGCCGAAGGATTTAGATTTCTTCCCGCTCACGGTCAACTATGAAGAAAAATTATACTCGGTCGGTAAAATCCCAGGAGGTTTCCTCCGTCGGGAAGGACGTCCTGGAGAGAACGCGATTTTGACATCACGTCTCATCGACCGTCCGATCCGTCCGCTTTTCCCTGACGGATTCCGTCACGATATTCAAGTCATGATCTACGTCATGTCGAACGATCCAGACTGCTCGGCTGAAATGGCCGGTATGCTTGGAACATCGATCGCACTCTCGATTTCGGACATCCCGTTCGACGGGCCGATCGCCGGAGCGACAGTCGGACGTGTCAACGGTGAGTTCGTCGTCAACCCGACGACAGCTCAACTCGAACAGACGGACCTTGAGCTCCAAGTCGCCGGAACAGCAACTGCGATCAACATGGTTGAAGCAGGCGCGAACGAAGTACCGGAAGACGTCATGCTCGAGTCAATCTTGTTCGGTCACGAAGAGATCAAGAAATTGGTCGCGTTCCAAACAGAGATCGTCGAAGCTGTCGGGAAACCGAAGTTCGAATATACGGTATCGAAGTTTGATGACGCTTTGTCGGCTGAGCTCGAAGCAGCACGTCCAGAAATCAACGCCGCGGTTCAAGTCGAAGAGAAGCATGCACGTGACGCAGCAATCAACGAAGTGATTGCCAAATACGTAGCTGCATACGAAGAATCACTCGCTGACGAACCGGCCAAGTTGAAAGAAGTATCTGGCATCTTGAACAAGTTCGTCAAAGACGAAGTCCGCCGTTTGATCACGGTCGACAAAGTTCGTCCGGACGGTCGTCGCCCGGAAGTCATCCGCCCGCTCGCATCAGAAACGGGCTTGTTGCCACGCGCCCACGGCGTTGGGTTGTTCACACGTGGACAAACACAAGTCATGTCGGTCGCGACACTCGGCGTCATCGGAGATGCTCAAATCATCGACGGCATCGGGTTAGAAGAGAACAAGCGCTTCATGCACCACTATAACTTCCCGCCGTTCTCGGTCGGAGAAGCTCGTCCGGTGCGTGCGCCAGGTCGTCGTGAAATCGGTCACGGTGCCCTCGGAGAACGTGCACTTCTTCCAATCATCCCGAAAGAAGCCGACTTCCCGTACACGATTCGTCTCGTCTCGGAAGTACTCGAGTCGAATGGTTCGAGTTCACAGGCGTCAATCTGTGGTTCGACACTCGCCCTCATGGACGCAGGTGTGCCGATCAAGGCACCAGTTGCCGGGATCGCAATGGGTCTCATCATGGAAGGCGAACACTATACGGTCCTCACTGACATCCAAGGTCTCGAAGATCATCTCGGAGACATGGACTTCAAAGTAGCAGGAACGAAAGACGGGATCACGGCGCTCCAAATGGACATCAAAATTGCCGGGATCACGCGTGAGATCTTGGAAGAGGCACTCGAACAAGCACGTTCAGGCCGTCTCCATATCTTGAACCATATGCTTGAGACGCTCGACGCACCGCGTCCGCAGTTGTCGAAGTATGCACCGAAAATCGTGACGATGACGATCAATCCGGACAAGATCCGCGACGTGATCGGACCGGGCGGGAAGATGATCAACAGCATCATCGACCAAACGGGTGTCAAAATCGATATCGAGCAAGACGGTACAGTCTTCATCGCGTCGACCGATCAAGAAGGCATCGACATGGCGATGGCGCTCATCGGCGACATCGTCCGCGAAGTCGTCGTCGGCGAAGAGTTCGATGCGACGGTTCGTCGTATTGAGAAATTCGGCGCTTTCGTTGAGTTGTTCAAAGGCAAGGACGCGCTCGTCCACGTCTCTGAGTTCAGTCTTGATCGCGTCGCGAACGTCGAAGACGTCGTTAAACTCGGTGATACAATTAAAGTCCGCGTAACGGAAATCGATGACAAAGGCCGAGTTAATGCCTCGCACAAAGTGCTCATCCTTGAAGGATTGTCACCGGAAGAACGCGAAGCATACGAAGCGAAACGTAAAGCGCAGCGCGAGAGCCGTCCACCACGTGACAGCCGTCCGCCGCGTCGTGACGGAGACCGTCGTCCGCCACGCCCGACAAACTAATCATGATGGCCATCGTCTGGTGCGATGGCCTTTTTCATAGGAGTGATAACATGGAATGGATCACATTAGACAACGGCGTCCGCATCGTGATTGAACCGATGGCGGATGTCCGCAGCACGTCGACCGGTGTCTTTATCAAAGCCGGCACTCGGACCGAAGACATGACCGAGATCGGCATCAGCCACTTGATTGAACATATGCTATTCAAAGGAACAAAGACGAGAACGGCAAAAGAGATCGCGTCGTTCTTTGATGAACTTGGCGGAAGCGTGAACGCGTTCACGTCAAAAGATCATACGTGCTATTACGTGAAGACGCTTGACGAGCATGCGGTCATCGCCTTCGATGCGCTCGCCGACATGCTATTCGATTCGTTGTTTGATGAGACGGAGCTCGAGAAAGAAAAGCGGGTCGTCTTAGAAGAGATTAAAATGTATGAGGACACCCCGGAAGATCTCGTCCACGAGCTGCTCGCGAAAGCCGTCTATAAAGATGATATTCTTGCCGAACCGATTCTCGGGACGGAAGCGAGCGTCCTCGGACTATCTCGGGAGCAATTGCTCCGCTACGTCGCTTCGACGTATACAGGCAACCGTGTCGTCGTCTCAATCGCCGGCCACGTGCCGCAGGAGTTGGTCGAGGCGGTCACGAGAAGGTTTGCCGACCTTCCATCAGGGGAATCACCGAAAGAATCGACGACGCCGATCTTGTATAGCGACGTGGTGAAAAAACAGAAAGAGACGGAGCAAGCGCACCTGTGCTGGAACTTCGAGGCGATTGCCGCCAAAGACGATCGATTGCCGCATTTGGCCTTGTTGAACAATGCGATTGGGGCGACGATGTCGTCACGGCTGTTCCAGTCGATTCGAGAAGAGGAAGGCCTCGCCTACTCGATCTACTCGTACTATACGACGTTCGACGACCACGGGACGTTCACCATTTATATCGGAACGTCACCAGAAACGCTCGCGCAAGTCGAGACGATCATGACGCGTGAGCTCGAAACGTTAAAAGCGGATGGGCTGTCCGATGAGGAAGTCGAGAAAGGGAAACGACAACTGAAAGGGTCGCTCGTCCTTGGGAACGAGAGCACGAGCGCACGGATGAACCGCAACGGGCGCAACCTCGTCCTGCTCGATGAAGTCGAGGATTTGAACGAAGTGCTCGACAAAGTTGATCGCATTGAAACGCGTGACGTCAACACCCTCATCAATGAGGTGCTCGGCCACGCCCCTGCCAAATCATATGTCCTTCCGTCCGAAGACTGACTTGAAACCGAATTGTAAGTTCTCTACACTGATTAAGAGGTATTCTTTACTTTGGACAGGAACAGGTGAAAGAAGGGAAAGACTTGAACTTAACGGATTTAGCTAACCACATACAATTGATTAATCAACCAAACCTACAAGGCATCACGGTGACCCATGTGACGACCGACTCGCGTGAAGTCGTCCCAGGGACGCTGTTCGTCGCCATTAAAGGCTATACAGTCGACGGTCACGACTACGCTGATTTAGCAGTCACTAAAGGCGCAGTCGCCGTCGTCAGTGAACGGCCACTCTCTTTGAGTGTGCCGAACTTGATCGTGCGTGACAGCACGCGTACGGTCGGTCTATTGGCGTCCACGTTCTATCAATATCCGTCTGAGCAGATGCGTCTGTTCGGGATCACGGGAACGAACGGCAAGACGACGACGACGACCATTTTACGTGATGTTCTCACCGAGCTCGGACATAGCACCGGCTTGATCGGCACGGTCGAGGTACGCATTAACGATACGGTCGTCCCGAGCAAAAACACGACACCGCAAAGCTCTGAGCTGCAACAGTTGCTCGCCCGGATGCACGAAGAAGGCGTCACCGATGTGATGATGGAAGTGTCATCGCACGGACTCGAACTCGGTCGCGTCATCGGCACGGACTTCGATATCGTCGGCTTCACGAACTTGACGCATGACCATCTCGATTTCCATGGTACGTTCGAAAACTATGCGCGAGCGAAAGGCTTATTGTTCGCTCAACTCGGACAGATGGCGTCGCGTCACAAAGTTGCCGTGTTAAACGCGGATGATCCGTACAGCAAGCTGTACGAGACGATGACGGGCGCCCGAGTGATCACGTATGCAATCGACGAGATGGCCGATGTGACGGCATCAGATATCGTTCAGACGCTGTCAGAGACGAGTTTTATCCTCAACTACCAAGGGGAGAGTCATCCGTTGACCGTTCAATTCATCGGCCGGTTCAACGTGTACAACATCTTGCTCGCGACCGGCTGCCTGCTCGCGGCAGGCTATCGATTGCCCGAAATCGTCCAGGCGCTCGAAGCGATCCATCCGGCCAAAGGGCGGATGCAACGCCTCGATGTGCCGGGCTATAACGTCTATGCGGATTACGCCCACACGCCCGACGGCATCGAGCAATGCTTGAAGTCGCTCGTCGGCGTGCCGAAAGAGAAGATTGTGTTCTTAATCGGGACAGGCGGAAATCGTGACGTTACGAAGCGGCCGACGATGGGAGAGATGGCATCGAAGTATGCCGGAACGGTCGTCATCACGACGGACGATCCACGCTTTGAAGCCTACGACTCAATCACGAGCGGCATCGCTGCCGGGATGACCCACGACAATTTCGTTGAGATCGGGGACCGCGAAGAGGCGGTCCGCTACGCGGCCAAATTGGCCGAGTCCGATAACATCGTCGTCCTGGCCGGCAAAGGACATGAGAAATATCAAATCATTGGCAATGAGAAAATTCCGCTAGATGAAGAAGCGATCGTCCGAGCGACAATTTTGAAGACGGAGGAATCATGATTTATGGCAGTACAACCGATCACCTTGACAGAAAAAGAGCATGACGAGTTCGTCAAAACACATGACCGTGGGGACTTGCTTCAACTCTCAAGTTGGGCCAACGTCAAACGACAAAACGGCTGGTTCGCCGAGCGGATCGCCGTCGCGACCAATGGTGTGACGAGCGGGGTCGCGTTACTCTTGTTCAAACGCGTACCTAAACTTCCGTTCACGCTTTGCTACGCGCCACGCGGTTTCGTCGTCGACTATGACGATGTGGCTTCGTTGACCGCGTTGACCGAAGAAGCGAAACGGGTCGCCAAAGCGAATAAAGCGATCACCGTGAAAATCGATCCAAATATCGACCGAGACGAAGTGCCAGGCCTGTTGACGGAAATGGCTAGCCTCGGCTTCGCCCATAAAGGATACGGCGGCGGGTTCGATTACGCCCAGCCTCGGTTCACGATGGAGACGGACTTGCGTCTGAGCGAGAAAGAGATTTTTGGCAAGTTCCATCATAAATTCCGCTATAACGTGCGTTTGGCAGAACGAAAAGGAATCGTCTGCACGGAAGTCGGTCGCGATGGTCTCCAGACGTTCGCGGAGTTGATGAAAGTGACGGGCGAGCGGGACGGCTTTGCCATCCGCGGCCTTGATTACTTCGAGAACCTATACGATTGCCTGCAGCCAGGGGACGCGCGTCTGTTCTTGACGAAACTCGAACCGAAGCTCGCGCTCGACCAACAGATGGCCACACTCGAAAAAGCCGAACGTGACCTCGGCAAGATTGAACGTTCCCTCGAGACGGAGACGGTCGAGAAGAAACGGACAAGTCTGCTGAACCGTCAAAAGCAGACGGGCGAACAGATTGAAAAGATTAAAGCTGCGTTGCCGGAACTGAACGAGTTGCACGACAAGTACCCGAACGGGCTCGTCTTATCGGGCGGTCTGTTGACGTTAGCCGGACGACGCTCGTATTACTTGTACGGTGCGTCCTCGAACGAGTTCCGTGACTTCATGCCGAACCACCTCATGCAATGGACGATGATGCAAGCAGCCAAGGCGAGCGGGGCCGAACGCTACGATTTCGGTGGCGTATCGGGTAGCACGGAGCCTGATGACGAGTATGCAGGGCTTTATGCGTTCAAGTCGGGCTGGGGAAGCGATTTGATCGAAAAAGTCGGCGAGTTCGACCTCGTCTTGAATCGTCCGCTCTATTTCGCCCTCGAGACGGGATTACCGCTCGTCAAAGGACTCCGTAAACGGTTGCGCCGATGAAATGGACCGGCGTTTTGACGTTCGCGATGACGGCGTTTTTAGTCGGAATCTTTTTAGCGTACACGTTGTCACGTCCGGGCCCGATGCCATGGGTCGATGAACCGACATTTGAAGCGGGAATGTGTGAACGCAACCCGGGCTCGGAAGATGTCGTCGTCGAGCGAAGTGAAAAGGCGTTCGCGAAGCTTCATCCGCACGTCCGCGAGCGGAGCGAGTCGTTCGTGCGCCTGGCCTACTCTTGCCTCGGCCTCGAGGTCCGTCTGACGTCGGGCTATCGGTCGGCCGATGAGCAGAACGCGCTCTATGCCCAAGGCCGCTCGAAACCGGGACAAGTCGTGACGAACGCCAAGGCGGGACAAAGTTACCATAACTACGGGCTCGCCGTCGATTTCGTCATCATCCACAATAACCGTGCCGATTACAATCTCGAGTCGGACCACAACCGATCGGACGAACCCGATTGGCAAGAGTTAGGAGAACTCGGCAAAGCACTCGGCTTCGAATGGGGCGGGGATTGGAGAAGTTTTCCGGATTACCCGCATTTACAAATGGACTTCGGCTTGTCGATTCGCCAACTCGCTTCCGGGAAACGTCCGGACGACAAAGCGACGATGCCACTCGCCGATGTGATGAAACCTCTCGTCAATTGAACGGAAATGTTGGCATATCAGCAGTTTTCCGATACAATATTCAGTAGCGATAAGTGGACGAAACAGAATATGCAACATCTAGGAGGTTTTTGTTAGTGTCAAAGAAGAAGACAGAGAACGTTAGCGTCTTTGCGCTTGGAGGCGTAGGCGAAATCGGGAAGAACATGTACGTCGTGGAACTAGACGACGACATCTTCGTCATCGATGCCGGCCTTATGTTTCCAGGCGATGAGATGCTCGGGATTGATATTGTCATCCCAGACATTACGTATTTAAAAGAAAATAAAGATCGGGTACGCGCGATTTTCATCACCCATGGTCACGAAGACCATATCGGTGGGCTCAGCTACGTACTCCGTGATTTGAAGCACGTTCCCGTGTATGGGACGAAATTGACGCTCGGTTTAATCGAGCTCAAATTGAAAGAGGCGGGCTTGTTAAAAGAAGTCGACCTCCGATTGATTGACGCCAAAACGAAATTGACTATCGCTGATCATTTCATCACTTTCTTCCGCGTCAACCACTCAATCCCGGACTGTGTCGGTGTCTGCATTCAAACGTCACAAGGCGCCATCGTACACACGGGCGACTTTAAGTTTGATTACACGCCAGTCGATGGGAAACAGTCGGACTTTAACAAGTTGGCAGCCATCGGCCAACGCGGCGTCCTCTGCTTATTGTCAGATTCGACGAATGCGGAACGCCCTGGCCAAACTGGTTCGGAGTCGCTCGTCGGCGCCGAGTTGAACGATGTCATCTATCAAGCTGAGGGCCGCGTCATCGTCGCCTCTTTCGCTTCGAACGTGCACCGTCTTCAACAAGTGTTCGCGGCAGCCGAGGCGAACGACCGCAAAGTCGCCGTCGTCGGTCGCAGCATGGTCAATATCGTCGAAGTGGCGCAGAAGCTCAACTACCTTCGCTTCAAGCCGAAGACGCTCGTCGAGCTGTCGCAAGTGAATCGCTTGCCTGACAACAAAGTCGTCATCTTGACGACCGGTTCGCAAGGCGAGCCGATGGCGGCCTTGACGCGCATGGCGCGCAACGCCCATAAGCAAGTGAACATCCGCTTGAACGACACGGTCGTCATCGCGGCGACACCGATTCCTGGGAACGAGAAGTCCGTCTCGAAGACGATCGACCTTTTGTTCCGCTCAGGAGCGAACGTCATCTATAACCAACGGAAAGTACACGTCTCGGGACACGGTTCGGCCGAAGAGCTCAAGCTCATGCTGAACCTCGTCAAACCGAAGTACTTCCTTCCGATTCACGGAGAATACCGGATGCAGATGGCCCACTCGAAACTCGCCGAGCAAGTCGGTGTGAAATCGAACAACATCTTCATCGTCGAAAAAGGGGATGTCGTCGAGTTCACGGGACGTAAAGCTCGGATGAGCCGGAAAGTACCGGCCGGCAACGTCTTGATCGATGGGATTGGCGTTGGGGACGTCGGGAACATCGTCCTCCGTGACCGTCGTCTCTTGTCACAAGACGGTGTCGTCCTCTGTGTCGTCACGTTGAACCGGAAACAGAAGAAATTGATTTCAGGACCTGAACTCATCTCGCGCGGATTCGTCTATATGCGTGAATCCGAAGAGATGATCTCAGAAGCGAACCGCATCGTCACGAAACAGATCGAGAAGAGTCTCCAGGCTGGAAGTGATTGGACCGAGTTGAAATCAAATATCCGCGAGCGGCTCAGCGTCTACTTGTTCGAACAGACGAAACGTCGTCCGATGATCTTGCCGATCATCATGGAGATTTAAGGAATTGAGATTGAGGCAAAAGTCATCAGACTTTTGCCTCGTTTTTTTAGGAGGAATCTAAGGTGGCACAAAAATCGAGAAAAACTCCGGTGAAGCGGAAGCGACCGACGACAAGGCGTGCGAAAAAACAGCCAATCCCACTACGTACATATGGCTGGGTCATGTTCGTCACGTCGATCACGGCGTTCATCTTCTCCTTGTTCGACTTCGGTTGGGTCGGGAATCAGACGTCACTCCTCGCGACGACGTTATTCGGAGGCTGGGGGGCACTCACGTATTTGGCAATCGCATTCACGTTGCTCGTCTTTTTAAACGAATTTCGTCCGATGCAACGGACGGGCATCCTGTTCCTGTTCGTCTCGTTTCTCATGTTCGGAGATTTGGTATGGGGAGCGGAACGAGGGACGATCAACGGGGCGCTGTATCAGCTCAACCAATACTTGCTCTCCGACTTTGGGATCATCTTTTTAGGCGTGTTATGCATGATCATCGGGATCTCGCTCTTATCGCCGACGATTTGGCGGACGATCGGGTCGCGTCTGCTCGAGACCGGTACGGCCATCAAACAAGAGTGGCGCGACCGGGAGCGGGTCGAACCGGCTCCGGTGTCCAATCGGAAGAAGGCGGTTTCGGCACCGGCAAAGGTTGAATCGAAGCCGGTCGAAGCCGAGCCTGAAGCAGACGCGGTGACGATGCATGACATCCCGATTGTCGGGTTCAGCGAGAAAGTCGTCGCCGAGAAACGTCCGAAAACGGAAGAAGTGGCCTCGACGGAAGAAGTGACGGAGCTACCGACCGAGGACATGATGATGACGGCGTCACAAGACGTGTCGGACACGTATGAATTGCCGACGTTCACCATCCTCAGCGAACCGGTCGTGACCGACCTGTCCGGCGAGAACGCCCGTTTGAAAGCAAATGCGACAAAACTCGTCCAGACGCTCAAATCGTTCGGCGTCGGTGTGAAGGTGTTAAAGATTCATCTTGGTCCGACCGTGACGAAATATGAACTGCAACCGGATATCGGGGTCAAAGTGAGCCGCATCACCTCGCTCAGCGATGACCTTGCCCTTGCGCTTGCCGCCAAAGACATCCGGATCGAGGCGCCGATCCCAGGAAAGGCCGCCATCGGAATTGAAGTGCCGAACCAGGAAGTGGCCCCGGTCTGTCTCCGTGAAGTGCTCGAGGCCGATCCGGTCAAGCGGGAGCAGTCGCCACTCCTCGTCGCCCTTGGGCGCAGCATCAGTGGCGAGACGGTGACGATCGCCTTGAACAAGATGCCGCACTTGCTCGTCGCTGGTTCGACCGGTTCCGGGAAATCGGTCTGTATCAACGGCATGATCGTGTCGCTCTTGATGCGGACTCGTCCTGATGAAGTCCGGCTCATGATGATCGATCCGAAAATGGTCGAGTTGAACGTCTATAACGGCGTCCCGCACTTGCTGACGCCGGTCGTGACTGATCCGAAGAAAGCCGCCCAAGCACTCAAACAAGTTGTCGCCGAGATGGAACGACGCTATGAGTTGTTCAGCCGTTATGGTGTGCGGAACATCGAAGGGTATAACGAACTCGTCGATAAATCGGACGATGAAGACGCCAAACGTCTGCCGTTCATCGTCGTCATCGTCGATGAGCTCGCCGATTTGATGATGGTCGCCTCGAACGACGTCGAGGACGCGATCATGCGTCTTGCACAGATGGCACGGGCGGCCGGCATCCACATGGTGCTCGCCACCCAGCGTCCGTCTGTCGACGTCATCACCGGCGTCATCAAAGCGAACATCCCGTCCCGCATCGCGTTCGCCGTCTCGTCGCAAACGGATTCACGGACGATCCTTGACGGGGGAGGTGCTGAGAAGTTGCTCGGCCGGGGTGACATGCTCATGCTCGCCAACGGGATGAACAAACCGATTCGTGTGCAAGGTGCGTTCGTGTCGGACCAAGAAGTCGAAACGGTCGTCAATCATGTCATCGCCCAGCAACGGGCCCAATACGTCGAGGCGATGATGCCGAAAGAAGAAGAGGTCACGACCATTGATTCGGACGATTCATTGTTCGAAGAAGTCGTTCAATTCATCTTGACGCAAGAGACGGCGTCCACTTCGATGATTCAACGAAGATTCCGCATCGGTTATAACCGGGCAGCCCGCTTGATCGATTCACTCGAACAAGCCGGATATGTCGGGCCGTCAGAAGGCTCGAAGCCGCGGAAAGTGCTCATCAACCAACCCGAGGGTTAAAAAATAAAACGAACGATTAGGTATAACAAATCCTAATCGTTCGTTTTTTATCTAATTTTAGATAATCCGGTTCAAACGTGACGATCGGGGTCGACGTCATGTTGGGACGAACTAATATAGCACATCTGACCTATTTGATTCATTAGGACATACTACTAAAAATGTTGAACCGCTTTCATTTTTTAATACCGTTTTCATTTTACGATTTCTTTTCAAAGCCTGCCAGAACAGGTAATATAGACTATGAAGTGTACATAATCCCTTCACTTTAAAATATTTCCCTGATTCCGAACAAAAAGTATTGCGTTCTATTTCTCGAATCCCTATACTTAATATTGGCAAGGACATTCATACGTCAGATGTCTGAGCACTGGTAAGAAATAGGTAAAGGTGGTGAGGCCCATGTCGATCAAGCTCGATCATCGCTTGCTCTATCTTCGCGTGATTGAGAAAATCAAGCAAGATATCGACGATGGTGTCTATCGTGAAGGAGAGAAACTTCCTTCAGAATTCGAGTTATCGAAGCAACTAGGAGTCAGTCGAGCGACACTCCGGGAAGCACTTCGTATTCTCGAAGACGAGAAATTTGTCGTGCGGAAACATGGCGTCGGGACATTCATCAGTTCAAAACCCCCGTTTACTTCAGGGATTGAAGAGCTGTTCAGCGTCACGGACATGATCATGCGCGCCAAAATGACACCAGGAACGAAAGTGTTGGTGGCCGAAAAGGTTCTAGCGACCGAGAGAGAAGCCGAGCGTTTAAAAATCGAACCGAACTCACCGATTTATCGGATTGTCCGGATTCGATATGCGGATGAGACACCAGTCGTCTACTGTGTCGATAAAATCCCAGCCCATCTCGTCTCGAATCCGAAGGCGTTGACGGAAGGAAAGTCATTGTTTGATGCGCTCGAAAAAGAGGTAGGACGTCGGGTCGCATATGCGATCACGCACATCGAACCGAGTGTGAACGCTGAAATTTCGACGCAACTTCAAACGGACCAACCGTTACTGGCATTGAAACAATTGCATTACGATGAGAGCGACTTACCGCTGCTCGATTCGGCAAACTTTTTCCGAGCGGACCGCTTCGACTTCCACGTCGTCCGCAAACGCGTTTAAGCACGTTCGTTTTATCCGGAAACGGTTATTTTTGGGGAACAGCGTGAAATCGCTTTCTTATACCGGTGTAAAGACTACTGATGACATGACAACCTTAATTGTTATGATCCGAAAGGGGAAACACGACGATGAACAAGAAAAAAACAATTCTCTCAGCTTTAGCAGCAGGTCTCACACTCTCGACAGTACTCGCAGCATGTGGCGGGGATGACAATGAAGGTGCTTCAAACGGCGAAGGCGGCGGCGAAGGCAGTGACTTCAAAGTAGCAATGGTAACCGATACTGGCGGTGTCGATGATAAGTCGTTCAACCAATCAGCTTGGGAAGGTCTCACGAAGTTCGGGGAAGACAACAACTTGACTGAGAACGAAGGATTCAAATATCTTCAATCATCGAAGCAAGCCGACTACCAGCCAAACTTGCAACAATTGGCACGCGATAACTTCAACTTGATTTACGGAATCGGCTTCTTGATGGGCGAAGACATCCAAAAAGTTGCTGAGCAGTTCCCAGACAACAACTTCGCGATCGTCGACATGGTCGTTGATGCACCGAACGTCGCATCGATCACGTTCAAAGAGCAAGAAGGTTCATTCCTCGTCGGTGTTGTCGCTGGTCTCACTACGAAAACTGACAAAGTTGGATTCGTCGGCGGCGTTGAGTCTGACTTGATCAAGAAGTTCGAGAACGGTTATAAAGCTGGCGTCATGGCCGTTAACCCGGATGCGACAATCGACGTGAAGTACGCTGAAGACTTCAACTCAGCTGAAAAAGGTACAGCAATCGCTTCAGGTATGTACGGAGCAGGCTCTGATATCGTGTACCACGCAGCAGGCGGTACTGGGGTTGGGGTATTCACAGAAGCGAAAAACCGTAAGAAGAACGGCGAAGATGTATGGGTCATCGGTGTTGACCGTGACCAATACGAAGAAGGTCTTCCAGAAAACGTAACGCTTACTTCAATGGTCAAACGTGTTGACACGGCTACTTACGAAGTATCGAAACTTGCGATGGAAGATAAGTTCCCAGCAGGCGAAATCGTTGAGTTCTCTTTGAAAGACGATGGTGTAGGGATTGCTGAAACATCTGATGAGAACGTTTCAGCTGACGTCCTCGCAAAAGTTGAAGAGTACCGCACACAGTTGATCGACGGAGACATCACGGCTCCAGCAACTGACGCTGAGTTCGAAGAGTTCATGAAAACAGTAAAATAATTCATTGAGTTAGGGGGGACCCATGCGGTCTCCCTTTACTTAAAGTTAGGGGTGGACTTTCTTGGAATATGTAATTGAAATGCTCAATATTCGCAAAGAGTTCGGAACGTTCGTTGCCAACGACAATATCACCCTCCAATTGCGCAAAGGAGAGATTCATGCGTTGCTCGGCGAGAACGGGGCCGGAAAATCGACGCTCATGAACGTCCTGTTCGGTCTTTATCAGCCGGAAGGCGGGGAGATCCGCGTGCGCGGGGAGAAAGTGAACATTGAGAATCCGAACATCGCCAACGACCTTGGGATCGGTATGGTACACCAACACTTCATGCTCGTTGAGAAGTTCACGGTGACCGAGAACATCATCCTCGGCTCAGAGCCGAAGAGTGGACTGACGGTCGACCGGGCGACGGCGCGTAAAAAAGTCATGGACATCTCGGAACAGTATGGTCTTCGGATCGATCCGGATGCGAAAATCGAGGATATCTCGGTCGGGATGCAACAACGGGTCGAAATTTTGAAGACGCTCTATCGTGGGGCCGAAATCTTGATTTTCGATGAGCCAACCGCTGTACTGACGCCGCAAGAGATTCAAGAACTCATTCAAATCATGAAGCGTCTGATTGAAGAAGGTAAATCGATCGTTTTGATCACGCATAAGCTGAAAGAGATCATGCAAGTCGCCGATCGCTGTACGGTCATCCGTCGTGGACGTTATATCGGTACGATTGATATCGATGAGACGGTCAACGAAGATCGTTTGGCAGAAATGATGGTCGGGCGTGAAGTTAACTTTGATGCGGAATATTCCAAGGCAGATCCACAGCAAGTCGTCCTCGACGTCCAAAAACTTGTCGTCAAAGACAGTCGCGGGCTCAAAGCCGTCGACGGCTTGGATTTACAGATTCGTTCAGGGGAAATCCTCGGGATTGCCGGGATTGACGGGAACGGACAAACCGAATTGATTGAAGCCATCTCGGGCTTGAAGAAACCCGAGTCTGGAAAAGTGATGTTGAACGGGAAAGACGTGACCGGGTTCACGCCGCGCAAAGTGACGGAGTCTGGTGTCGGCCACATCCCGCAAGACCGGCATAAACATGGCCTCGTCCTCGATTATACGATTCGCGACAACATGGTGCTCCAAACGTATTATAAAGAGCCGTTCTCGAAGCGCGGTTTGATGAACTATAAAGCCGTGGCTGAGAAAGCGAAAGCGTTGATTGAGAAGTTTGACGTCCGAACTCCATCGGTCGATGTACCTGCCCGTGCCTTGTCGGGTGGTAACCAACAGAAAGCCATCATCGCCCGTGAAGTCGACCGGTCACCTGACTTGTTGATCGCGGCGCAACCGACGCGAGGTCTTGACGTCGGGGCAATCGAATTCATTCATGAACAGCTCATCAAAGAGCGTGAAAAAGGACGCGCCGTCTTGTTGATCTCGTTCGAGCTCGAAGAGATTTTACACGTCGCGGACCGAATCGCCGTTTTGTATGAAGGGAAGATTGTCGGAATCCGTGATCCGAAAGAGACGACGGAGCAAGAACTCGGCTTCTTGATGGCCGGCGGTAAGAGAGGAGAAGAAACAGTATGAATAAACTAGGATTTAATCGACTGCTCATCCCGCTCTTGTCGATCTTGATGGGACTTCTCGTCGGGGCGATCGTCATGCTCATCGGTGGCTATGACCCGATTCGAGGGTTCTCGTCACTGTTTGAAGGCATGGTCGGCAGCCCGTACGCAATCGGTGAGACGCTTCGCGCCGCAGCGCCGCTCATCTTCTCAGGTTTGGCCGTCGCGTTCGCGTTCCGGACCGGCCTCTTCAATATCGGGGTCGAAGGTCAAGTGTTAATCGGTTGGGTGGCGGCTGTTTACGTCGGAATCAACTTTGATTTGCCGATGTTCATCCACCTTCCGCTCGCACTTCTCGCGGCTATGTTCGCGGCTGCACTTTGGGCGTTCGTGCCTGGTTTCTTGAAAGCCAAGTTCCATGTCCATGAAGTTATTACATCAATCATGATGAACTATATCGCCTTGTACACGACGAACGCGATTTTGCGTAGCGTGATCGGGGTAACGAACGAACGTACCGAATCCATTAAAGATTCTGCGTCGCTCGCGTCACCGATGCTTCAAGAATTGACGACGTTCTCGCGCTTGCATTGGGGTGTCCTCATCGCCGTGCTCGCAGCGATCGTCTATTACTACATCTTGCAACGGACGACGCTCGGTTATGAGCTTCGTGCCGTCGGTTTCAACAAACACGCATCACAGTACGCAGGAATGAGCGTCAACCGGAACATCATTCTCTCATTCGTCATCTCGGGTATGTTCGCAGGACTCGCAGGGGCGATGGAAGGTCTCGGTACGTTCAATGGAATGACGCTCAGCGCCTCGTTCACCGGAGTCGGTTTCGACGGAATCGCCGTCGCGCTCCTCGGTGCGAACACGGCCGTCGGTGTCGTCTTGGCAGCTATCTTGTTCGCTGGACTCAATATCGGCGGACTCGCGATGCAGCTCGGTGCGAACATCCCATCTGAGCTCGTCAAAGTCATCATCGCCGCGATTGTCATCTTCGTGGCTTCAGGTTACGCCTTTAACTACGTGATTGACAAATTCAAAGGAAATCGTAAGAAAGGAGTGGAGAAAAAATGAGCTTCTTAGAAGTCCTCTACATCGTCGTGCCGGTTGCCTTAGCCTATGCGACTCCACTCATCATCGCGGCACTCGGCGGCATCTTCAGTGAACGTTCGGGTGTCGTCAACATCGCCTTAGAAGGCATCATGGTCATCGGTGCTGCGACAGGAATTATCACGACGCTCACGTTGACAGATATGGGGCTGGGCGGTCTCAGTCCATGGATCTCACTTTTGGTCGCTATGGTCGTCGGTGCGCTCTTCTCGCTCTTCTTGGCGGTGCCGGCCATCCTTTGGCGGGCTGACCAGACGGTACTCGGGGTCGCGATCAACATGCTCGCGATCGGACTCGCCATCTTCGTCGTCCGTGTGCTTTACAACAAAGGGCAGACCGACTTCATCGAGTTTCGGATTGCCAAAGAGAACGTTCCGATTCTATCGGATATCCCGGTGCTTCGCATGTTCTTCATCAACGTGCAGTACACGTCGTTCATCGCGATCATTCTCGCGTTCGTCGTCTGGTTCGTCATCTTCAAGACACCGTTCGGTCTTCGTCTCCGTTCGGTCGGGGAACACCCGATGGCGGCTGACACGATGGGGATCAACGTCACGAAAATGCGCTTCATGGGCGTCATGCTCTCAGGAGCGTTCGGCGGACTCGCTGGTGCAGTGTACGCTGTCACCGTCACGACAAACTTCAGCGGGACGACGATCGTCGGTCAAGGTTTCTTGGCCATCGCCGCCATGATTTTCGGGAAGTGGAATCCGCTCGGCGCGCTCGGTGCCGGTCTGTTCTTCGGATTCGCCCAAGCGTTGTCGATCATCGGTAGCAACTTGCCGGTCATCAGCAATGTGCCGCAAGTGTTGCTCTTGATTGCGCCGTATGCGCTCACGATCCTTGCCCTCGCAGGTGTCGTCGGACGTGCGGATGCACCGAAATCGGTCGGTATCCCATATATTAAAGGGAAACGCTAATCATCAAAAGGACAAATGTCCATTTCATCCAGGTTGTTTGACGCTTAAGTCAAACAACCTTTTTTGTTATACTGGTGTAGAGGTGAGATAATTGAAAAAATGGTGGCAACTGCTGATCGCCGTCGTGCTGAGCGTTTCGCTCGCGGGCTGCTCCGTCGATGACTGGTTCGCCGAACAAATCGACCCGCCAGAATCGCTCGTCGAACTCGAGTCCGATTTTCCGTCGGCGTCGGTCGCGCAACAAGTCGCACGGCCGCTCGGCAAGACCGAGACGGTCACGCTCGACCGCGTCATCGATGGAGATACGCTCAAAGTCGAGTTTGAGAACGGGGCGACCGAATCGATTCGTCTCTTGCTCGTCGATACGCCAGAGACGAGCCATCCGACGCTGCCGGTCCAACCGTTCGGGGAGGATGCGAAATCATTCGTCGAGCGTTGGCTGCCAGAAGGAGATACGATCACGCTCGAATATGACGTCGGGCGCTACGATCGCTATCAACGGACACTCGCCTACGTCTGGTATGACGAAGCGATGTTGAACGAGGAATTGTTGCGCCGCGGGTTGGCGCGTGTCGCCTATGTGTACGCGCCGAACACGCAACACGTCGATGCGTTTCGGGAGGTCGAGCGGGCCGCGCGTCAGGAATTGCTCGGGATTTGGAGTCTTGAGGACTACGTGACCGGCAACGGCTTCGACCATGAGGCGACCGAGCCGGCCCAGCCGAAACGAGACACGGATGGATGTGACATTAAAGGGAATATCAATCGGGACGGAGAGAAGATTTATCACGTTCCGGGCGGGGCGAGCTATGAGCGAACGATCCCAGAAGAGATGTTCTGTACAGAGGAAGAGGCGCGTGAAGCGGGTTTCCGGAAAGCGACGCGATAAAAAAAGACATGTGCGCCCTTCAGGCACACATGTCTCTCTTATTCGTACTTGAGTGCGTCGCCGTCGAACGATTCGTCCGCGACTTTAATTGAGTCGGTCGGGCATCCTTCGAACGCGTCCATCAAGTCCTCATACAATTCGTCCGGGACTTCGATCGTGCCCGTGTTGTCGTCCATCAAGTTGAACGCGAGGCCTTCGTCGTCATAGTCGAAGATGTCTGGGGCGGCTGCTCCGCAGGCCCCACATGCAATACATGTATCTTTATCAACAATCGTAAATTTTGCCATTTGTAACCCTCCATACGTTTCGTCTCTCTGCATAGAAATGATTTTCTACTGACTATGAGTAATTGTAGTCTACATACCCAAATATTTCAATGAGGAAACGAATAACGTTTTGGAAGCATAATTTTGACCGAGGAGGTGGAACGATGGTTCATTTAGCGGACGGGGTGTTGTTGCTTTCGATTGAGCGCTTGAAAGGGGAGCGCAGCGAGCGCAGTTTGTTTCATGTGTTGAACGGCAAACGTTCGGCGACGACACTGCAAGATGCCTTTTTTTATGACTTGGAACCAATTTTCGGATTGTTCCCCTATACGAAGTACGACTATGAGAAACTGCTCGCCTCGTTCGAGAAGCGAGGCTGGCTCAACCGTTCGAGCTTCACGTTGACCGAGGCCGGCAAGATGCTCGCTTCGCCGGAGGCGGTCAGTGAGCTGTTCGACCGTCTCGGCGGTGAGTATCGGGACTATACGACGATGACGTGGAAGCGGCTCAGTTTGTTCGTCCAGACGTTCATGTCGCTCGAGCATGAGCGGACGTTCTATCCGGTGCAGGCCGATCGACTGGCCGAACGCTGGGTCAAACAGATCGTCCGGACCGAGCGGGAGTGGCAACCGCTGATCCACAGCTTTCACCAGGAGCTTGAAACGGCCCTTGAAGAAGTGGGGGACCCGTATGCGACTGCCGTCGTCTATCGGTTCACCGGTGCGTTCGAGACAGGATACACGTATGAACAAATCGCCTCACTTATCGATGTCGATGCGCGCACGGCGCGGCTCTATTTCTTGGCCGGCTGGAACGCCCTGTTGTGGAAATTGCCAAGGGATGCCAAGTTGCTCGGCTTCGCGCACGGGTTGTCGAGCGAGCGGATGACGTTGTCGGCGCGCGAGTCGTATGAGCAGTTTTCGGCTGGTCGAACGTTCCAACAAGTCCAGTCCCAGCGACGGTTGCGCACGAGTACGATTGAAGACCACGTCGTCGAGATGGCGATGTATTTAGACGAGTTCCCGCTCGACCAATTTGTTCCGCTCGAGCAAATCAAGCAAGTCGAGCAGTTGCGTGACGAGTCGAGCTGGGCGCTCAAGCCGATTTTTGAACAAATCGACGGGATCAGTTACTATCAAATCCGATTGGTGTTCGCGAGATTGAAACGAGGTGAGACATTTGTTTGAGAAGACGTTGAAGCGGGTGTTCGGCTACGACAGCTTCCGTCCCGGTCAACGGGATGTGATCGAAGCGGTCGCCGACGGCCAGGACGTGTTGGCGATCATGCCGACCGGAGCGGGCAAGTCGTTGACGTTCCAACTCCCGTCCTATCTTAAAAATGACGGGCTGACCATCATCGTGTCACCGCTCTTGTCGCTCATCGAAGATCAGATGCTCCACATCCGTGAACGCGGCGAGCGGGGAGTGGCGCGATTGACATCGATGGAGACGCTCGAGGAGAAACAAGACATCTTGAATCATTTGAAGCGTTATCGCTTCTTATATTTATCGCCCGAACAACTCGCCGTGCCGCACGTGACGCGGGCGCTCGCTCGGACGCGGATTCAAATGCTCGTCGTCGACGAGGCCCACTGTATTTCGCAGTGGGGCCATGAGTTTCGACCCGAGTATGCCCGTCTAGGCGAGTTGCGTAAACAACTCGGCAGCCCGCAGTGCATGGCCGTCACCGCGACAGCCCCGGAGACGGTGAAACGGGATATCATCGAGAAGTTGGCGTTGTTCTCGCCGGCGCAGTTCGTCCATTCGGCAAACCGGCCTGAGATTCGACTCATCGTCGAACGTCTCGAGTCCGAGGACAAGATGCGGCGGTTGAGCGAGCTCGTCCATGACGTCCCGAAACCGGCCGTCATCTATACGGCGACACGGCGTGAAGCCGAAGCACTCGCGCTTCATCTTGACGACGCCTTGTTTTATCACGGTGGCATGTCGACTGAGGACCGCCGGCTCGTGCAATCGCAATTTTTACGAGATGAAGTCGCGATCATGGTATGTACGAGTGCGTTCGGGATGGGTGTGAATAAAGACAACGTCCGTTCGGTCATCCATTATCAAATCCCGGCCACGCTCGAGGCGTACATGCAAGAAATCGGGCGTGCCGGACGAGACGGCGAACCCGCATTTGCCGTCTTGCTCTATGCCGAAGGCGACGAACGCATTCAACAGTTTTTGATCGACCAACAATATCCGAAAGACAAAGACATCCGTCTCGCGTATTTGGAACGCGACAACGGCACGAGTCTGGCCCAACTGCCGCGTCTCTTGCGGTTGAACGAGGAAGACCCGGTTTGGGGATTGTTGAACCAGATGCTCGCCGAGCGGACGCTTGCTGAGGCGATCGATTGGGTAAAAGATAGAAAGCGTGCCCGCTATCGCCAGCTCGGACAGATGATGGACTACGCCCTCATCAAAACGTGCCGGCGTGATTACTTGTTGAACTATTTCTCGGAACAACCGGTCAAACAAGCCGATTGTTGCGACGTCTGTGGGGAGATTGTGTTCCCGCCGTCGGTTCAAATTGTGTCTAAAAATGTGACAGATTGGAAACATCGTTTATCTCGTATCTTCTCCTTTGATTGATATCATAGTAAAATGATAAAAAAGGTAAAGGAGGGCACACGTTGCGACATCGGAACCAAGCGGACTCACTTCGTGAACAAGTGGTGGACACGTTGCCGTCTCGCGCTGAACGACAAGAGCATGAGCGGAAAGAAAAATTGAACGACAATTGGCTGAAACGGCCGCTCGCTATGATGCTGACATTGACGATGTTTGCCATTATTCTCGTATTTTTATATATAGGTCGTCATACAATATTTTTCTGACAATACGACGGGGACGTCGTATTTTTTTATGAGCAATCTCTGTTTTGTCGAACCAATCGCACAATCTCACCAATTTCTCACAGGAATTGCACAATAAAACAGGTAAAGCGCTTCAGATGGGTCTATACTAAATAAGAAGAACTTGTAGGAAAGGAGGGGCTGCTGTGCCGAAGTACTCCATTAAGACGGTCGCGTCGCTCACCGGGGTCAACCCGACGACGATTCGAGCGTGGGAACGCCGCTATCAATTCATCGTGCCGAGCCGGACCGAATCCGGCCACCGATTGTATTCCGACCAAGACGTCGAAAAGATTAAATGGGTCGTTGAAAAACAACGGGAAGGCTTGACCGTTTCCCAAGCGATTCAACAACTTCATGAAGCCCCGAAGCCGAAGCCTGCCCGCCTCTATGACGAGGAGCTCATGGACGGGTTGCTCGAGGCGTTACTTTCATTTGACGAACGCAAGGCGCACGATTTGATCAATCGTGCCTTTAATACGTTCAGTTTTGAGAAGGTCACGAAAGATATCATTGGTCCGTTATTGACGGAGATCGGGACGCGTTGGGAGAATGGGGACATCACGATCGCGCATGAGCATTTTGCGACCGCTTTTTTGCGGGCCCGATTGTCGACCCTCTCGCTGCAGATGCCGATGAACCCATTTTTACCGCGGATCATTTGTGTGTGTGCCCCGGGCGAGATGCACGAGATCGGTCTGTTGTTCGTGACGCTTTACTTGCGTCAATATGGATACGACGTGATTTTCCTTGGTGCGGGCTTCCCGAAAGAGGATTTAAATGAGGCGTTGCACGATATCGACGCCAAGTGCTTGATCTTCTCCTGCACGTTGACGGAACATCTCGAGGACCTGAAAGAAGCGATGCGATTTATCCAAGCGGATCATCCCGATCTCGTCATCGGGGCCGGCGGATATGCCGTCAGCCTTCACGCGTCCGAGTTTGAGTCGGCCTTCCTTGGAGATACGCCCGAAGCATGGACCGAGTGGTTGTCAACTATTTGACAGGTTGCACAAACGAGAGTAGCTTATAAAGTAGGATTGATTAATCTTTGGAGGTTTTCGTTTGAGATTTGAAAAGCAAACTAAAGAACATTTAAGGGTATATTTGACGGCGAGTGACCTTTCGATTCGAGGGATTGCCATCGATACGATCGTTGGCGAGAGTGGTCAAGACTTGTGGCGGGAATTGCTCGAGACGGCGGAAGCGGAATTCGGTTTCATGCCCCAAGGCACCGTCGACTTGAACGTGACAATGTTTCCCCGTGATGGGCTCGTCATCGACGTCCAAAAAGTCGAGGCAGCCGTCCCGGATGCGGATCAAGAACAAGTCGAGATCCGTTTGACGATCGATGTGATTCATCATCTGATTTATCAGTTTGATGATATCGAGGACGTCATCAACGCCTCGGTCCGTTTGTTCCCGCACATGCAGGATACGGAGCAGGGCGGGGCGCTCTACCATTATGACGGACACTATTATTTACACTTCGTCGAAGTGCTCAAACCGGACGTCGAAGAGCGGTTGGCCGCCATCTTGTCGGAATACGGCCGCACGACGATCGTCAGCCCTTACGTCATGATGGAGTATGGCAAGACGATTCAAACTGAACAAGCCGTGAAACAGCTGTACGATACGTTCGCGTAAGTACGGCTTTTTTACTGTTCTGTTTCTATTGTTTTCGGCCGACACATGGTATGATAAAACTTGAATTTTTGAGAAGTTAGCCGAAGGAGAGATTTGATGAAAGTCGCGGTATTATATGGTGGTGTATCAGGTGAGCGGGAAGTGTCGCTCACGAGTGGTAAAGGAATGATTGAAGCGCTTGAAGCACGGGGTCACGACGTCGTGGCGATTGATTTTCACCCGGACCGGGCCAATGAGCTGTTGACGCTTCAAGCCGACGTCGTCGTCAGCGCCCTGCATGGCAAATACGGCGAAGATGGCCGTGTTCAGTCGCTCTTAGAGATGGCCGGATTGCCGTACACGGGGTCGGGCGTTTTGGCATCAGCGCTCGCGATGGACAAAGCCCGTGCGAAAATTATTTTCGCCGCTGCCGGCATTCGCATCGCCCGTGACGTCCTCATCGAGTCGGGCGACGACATCGACGCAAAAATCGTCGAGTGGGGCAGTGAGTTTCCATGTGTCGTCAAGCCGGCCCAAGAAGGGTCATCGAACGGATTGACGATCGCGATGGACGAAGCGATGCTCCGTGAAGGGATTGATAAAGCGTTCGCGTGCGATACGGCTGTCTTGGTCGAGCAATATATTAAAGGCCGTGAGTTGACGGTACCCGTCCTTGGGAATCACGGGACTGAGGCCGCACTCCCGGTCATCGAGATCATCCCGAAAAATGAATTTTATGACTATGAGTCGAAGTATTCAGAAGGTGGATCGATTCACGTTTGTCCGGCCGAGTTGCCGGACGCGTTGACTGAAGAAGTTCAAACGGCTGCCATCAAAGCGCACCGTGCCCTCGGTTGCAGCGGTTATTCTCGTTCGGACTTCCTCGTCTCTGAAGATGGGCTCGCTTATATTTTAGAGACGAACACGCTTCCGGGTATGACACCGCTCAGCTTGTTCCCGGACAGCGCCCGGGCCGTCGGGATCTCGTACGGTGAGCTGTTAGAGCGATTCATCGAACTGGCACTAGAAAAGTAAGAAGGGAATTCCCCCTTCTTTTTTCATTTTAGAAAACGCTTTCATTATTTTTGTAAAAGCCTTTCAAATTGGGCGCGTATCAGCTATACTTTTAAACGAATACGAGGTTGATTCTTGGGGGAGAATTGACAATTTAGGGGAGGAAACCTTCATGATTACGGATCAAGAAAAAGGTCATCAAAAACGAAAAAACATCCTTGAATCGACACAAGAAGTGATACACGAGGCGCTTGATAAGCTCGGGTATCCAGAAGAGATGTATGAGCTCTTGAAAGAGCCACTTCGGATGTTGACCGTCCGCATCCCGGTACGTATGGATGACGGATCGACAAAGATTTTCACAGGATACCGGGCGCAACATAATGACGCGGTCGGACCGACGAAAGGTGGGATTCGCTTCCACCCGAGCGTGACGGAGGTCGAAGTGAAGGCGTTGTCGGTCTGGATGAGCTTGAAGGCCGGAATTGTCGACCTTCCATACGGTGGCGGTAAAGGCGGGATCGTCTGTGATCCGCGTGAGATGAGTTTCCGTGAAATCGAACGATTGAGCCGGGGTTATGTCCGAGCCATCAGTCAAATCGTCGGACCGACGAAAGATATCCCAGCGCCGGACGTGTTCACGAACTCGCAAATCATGGCGTGGATGATGGATGAGTATAGCCGCATCGATGAATTCAATTCGCCGGGCTTCATCACTGGTAAACCGCTCGTGCTCGGTGGCTCGCATGGACGTGAGACGGCGACGGCAAAAGGTGTCGCCATCATGATCCGGGAAGCGGCGCTGCGCCGTGGGATCGAATTGAAAGGGGCGCGTGTCGTCGTCCAAGGGTTCGGGAATGCTGGTAGCTTCTTGTCGAAGTTCATGCATGACGCCGGGGCGAAAGTGATCGCCGTCAGCGATGCATATGGTGCGATCCACGATGAGAACGGGCTCGATATCCCGTATCTTCTCGATCGTCGAGATTCGTTCGGGACGATCTCGACGCTCTTCAAGAACACGATCTCGAACAAAGAAATGTTAGAACTCGACTGCGACATCTTGGTCCCGGCCGCGATTGAGAACCAAATCACCGAAGACAACGCCGACAACATCAAGGCGTCCATCGTCGTCGAGGCCGCCAACGGACCGACGACGAACGAAGCGACCCGCATCTTGACAGAGCGCGGCATCCTGCTTGTCCCGGATGTACTCGCTTCGAGCGGTGGGGTAACCGTCTCGTATTTCGAATGGGTTCAAAACAATCAAGGATACTATTGGACGGAAGAGGAAGTGGAAGAGAAGCTTGAGAAAGTGCTCGTCCACTCGTTCAATACGGTGTATAACACGTCATCGGCCCGTAAAGTCGACATGCGTCTCGCCGCCTATATGGTCGGTGTACGCAAGATGGCGGAAGCATCGCGCTTCCGCGGTTGGGTATAATTAGACAGCGAAAAGAGGGAGAACCTGGCTTCAGGTTCTCCCTCTTTCGTCGATTACGTGGTCACACCGTTGCGCTCCCGAAGCGTCTCGGCGATCGCTTGGCCATGGAATCGGCCGTTCTCGATAAAGATTTTATTGGCATCATTTCCGGCGGCGACGACACCGGCGATGAACAAGCCGTCGACGTTCGTCTCGAACGTCGTCTCGTCAAACGAGGGCACACCGGTCTCCTCATCGACTTGGACCCCGGCATCGGCGAACAGCCCATGGTCGGGCAGGTAGCCCGTCATGGCGAGGACGTGGTCGGTCTCGAGCCGATGTTCTTCACCGTGCTGACGATAGACGACGTGATGCGGTTCGATTCGAACGATCTCCGCTTCGAGCTCGAGTCGCACCTTGTCATGACGGACGAGCGAGTCAAAAGTCGGCAGGACCCACGGTTTGACGGACGGACTGTAACCGTCCCCGCGATAGAGTACCGTGACGTGGGCGCCGGCCTTCTCGAGCTCGATGGCCGCGTCGACCGCGGAGTTCTTACCGCCGATGACCGTCACGCGTTGTCGGTAAAACGGATGCGCTTCTTTGAAATAATGCGTGACGTGCGGCAACTCTTCACCTGGGACGTCCAACGTACGAGGACGGCCATAATACCCGGTGGCCAAGATGACATAATCGGCCTGACGCTCTTTGACGCCGTCACGGTCATGGCGTGACCGAACGATGAACCCGTCCTCGGAACGCGTGACCGTTTCGACCGTCTCGAACGGTTGGACGTTGAGACCGGTCCGGCTGACGACTTCCCGATAGTAGACGAGCGCGTCTTGACGACGCGGTTTCAAATCTTTACAGATAAACGGGATATCCCCGATTTCGAGCAAGCTGGCAGAAGAGAAAAATGTTTGATGGGTCGGATACCGATAGATAGCATCGACGATATTGCCGCGCTCGATGACCGTGCACGAGATGCCGATCCGTTCTAATTCGATCGCAGCCGACAGCCCACATGGTCCGGCGCCGACGACGATAGCATGTTTATTCAATGAAATCACCTCATCCCTCATTGTATGGAAGGACGAAACGGTTGGCAAGCCGCCAACTCACTGTTGGAAGCTGAAGCTATGTTCCATGACCGCTTGGGACGAACCCGCCTCGAGCTCGACAAGGAGGCGAAGTCTCGCCTTTTGTGAGTTCAGACCGTTCGAGAAGATGATGCCCATCTCTTTCAGTTGCTGGCCACCTCCGACGTAGCCGTACACGTCTTGTACGATTCCGTTGAAACAACGGCTGACGATGACGACCGGCATCCGCTCGACGAGCATCTCGAGCGCGGGGACGATTGACGGTGGGACATTCCCTTGCCCGAGTACTTCAAGGACGAGCCCGTCATAGCCGAGCGCGAGTACCGCCTCGAGCAGGTCCGGCTCCATCCCGGCGACGACTTTCAGCACCGCGACCCGTTTCGTGATCGATGGAATCATTTTCGGTTGTTTTGTCGTCGGCTGACTGTAAATGAGGACGTGATCTTTCGTCACCATACCGACGTTGCCGAAGTGGACCGATTTGAACGTGTCGACCGAGGACGTGTGCGTCTTCGTGACGTTGAAGGCGGAGTGGATTTCACCATTGAAGACGACGAGCACGCCTTTGCCGCGTGCCACATCACTTTGGGCGACCCGAAGCGCCGTGATGAGATTGAATTCGCCGTCCGAGCCGACCTCGTTTGACGAGCGCATCGCTCCGGTCAACACAATCGGGACCGGTGCACCAAGCGTGATTTGTAAGAAGTAGGCCGTCTCTTCGAGTGTGTCCGTCCCGTGAGTGATGACGACCCCATCGTACGTGTCTTGTGTCAATTGTTGATTGATGAACTGGGCGAGCTCGAGCATTTTCTCGGGCGTCATGTGCGGCGACGGGATGTTCGAGAAATGTTTCGTTGTGATATTCGCGATGTCGGTCGCTTTCGGTAACGTCGCGTCGATCGGATTGACTTCGCTCGGCATGACATGTCCCGACCCCGATTGAGACATGGCGATTGTGCCGCCGGTGTGGATCAGTAATAAATGGTTCATAAACAGACCTCCAACTTTTTTGTTCGTTTCTTCCAATTTCTAGGTGCGACCTACTTTTTCTTTCTTCTATTTCAGTGTATGCTTAACGTGAGAAAGGAGAGATGCATCATGATTGCAATCGCCTTGTCTGCGGTTGCGCCAGGGTTCGCCCTTCTTTCCTACTTCTATCTCCGGCATGAATTGGAAGCGGAACCGCTCGGCTATGTGATCCGTTCGTTCGTCGCCGGGGCCATTCTCGTCTTTCCGATCATGTTCGTGCAGTATGCGTTCGTGGAAGAAGGGGTGCTCGTGGGCCCGTTTTGGAAGGCGTTCGTGGCCACCGCGCTATTAGAAGAGTTTTTTAAGTGGTTCATGATTTATTATACAATATACATACATAAAGTCTTTGATGATTACTACGACGGGATTCTCTATGCGGTCGCCTGTTCACTCGGCTTTGCCACGTTAGAGAATTTTCTATATTTATGGGTGTACGACTCGATTGAAATCGCCATTTGGCGTGCTGTGTTGCCGGTGAGTGGGCATGCGCTCTTCGCTGTCGTGATGGGGTTTTGCCTCGGCCGGGCCAAACATTCCGCTCATGAGCGCTTCTGGCTGTTCACAGCCGTCATGGCGGCGACATTGTTGCATGGCATGTTCGACTATATCTTGCTCGTCGAACCGATGAACAAAGTGCCGGCTGTCGTCTATATCGTCGTCTTATGGATGGTCGCGCTTTTGCTCGTGCGGACCGCCAATCGCTCCAACCATCGCCAGTACAAATAGAATAAAAGGGGAATCGTTTCATGTTAAAAGTAGGACAAGAGTTACGGGTAGAAGTCGAAGGGAGAAAAGAAGGAAAGACAAAAATCGCGGCTATCAACGACCAAGTCGTCTGGATTGAGTCCCCGAGTGAGACGGATACCTTAAAGACGTTTTTCTTGCACGAGGACGAATCGATGCGTGTCTATTTCTTCGTAGGAGAAGAGCAGCTCTATGCGTTTGATACGGTCGTAACGAGACGGGTGAGCGATGCGCAACTGACGCTTCGCTACGCCTTCGCGTTGCCGGATGAAAAGAAAATCAAGCGCGTGCAGCGCCGTGAATATTTACGTGTCCCTGAAATGATCAATGTGACCGTATCCGCCGAGGACGGCCAGGCGTTCCCATCGTTTGAGACGACGTCGCTCGACGTGTCGGCCGGCGGTATGCGCATCATCTCCAATCGAGCCCCGGTCGCGGTCGACGAGTCGATGATCGTCACGTTCCATATTAATGATGACCGGGGCGTGCTGCAGACGTTCCGCGTCAAGAGCCGCCTCGTCCGCATCCATGAACAGACGGCCAAACAAGAGTTGTCGCTTTGCTTTGAAGAGTTATCACACCGGGACCAGGAGACGATTTTACGTTATTGCTTCCGAGCCCAGCTCGAAGCGAGAAAACGGACCGGCTCCGTATTTTCTTCACGATAAAAAACTGGTATGATGTTCTCGGAACAAATGACCGAGAGGAGGCGGGTATCGGGGTGAGCCGATACCCAATTTTTATGAATAAACCGTTACAGATTGCATTAGATGGACCGGCCGGAGCCGGAAAGAGTACGATCGCGAAAACGCTCGCTAAAAAACTAGGGTATGTCTATATCGATACGGGTGCGATTTATCGTGCCGTGACGTATCGTGCCCTCAGAGACGGGGTCGGTCTCGAAGACGGGCCGAAACTCGCCGAGATGATCGGCAACATGGATTTACGGCTCGTCCCGTCCGAGAACGGACAACGTGTGTTCGACGGCGCCGACGAAGTGACCGACGTCATCCGGACGAGCGAAGTGACGAACAACGTCAGTTTCGTCGCGCGCCAGCCGGAAGTACGGGCTGCCCTTATGGATTTACAGCGTGACCTCGCGAGTAAAGGCGGAATCGTCATGGACGGCCGTGATATCGGCACGCACGTCTTACCAGGCGCCGACTTGAAAGTGTTCATGACGGCGACGGTCGAAGAACGGGCCCGCCGTCGCCACGAAGAGAACGTGGCGAAAGGGTTGCCGAGCGACCTCGGACAGTTACAGCTTGAGATTGCCCTCCGCGACAAGCGCGACTCGGAACGAGAGGTCGCTCCGCTTCGCCAAGCGGACGACGCGCACTACCTCGACACGACCGAGCTGTCGATCGACGGGGTCGTCGAGGCGATCGAGCAATTGATGAAGCAGGTGATTGAACGATGAGACCACTCAACAATGGGCCGTTCGGCATGTATCGTCTCGCGGTGGGCGTCGTCAATATCATTCGCCGGTTGAGTTTCCGCGTCGAATATATCGGACGGGAAAACGTCCCGCTCGACGGGTCGATGATCGTCTGTTCAAACCATCAATCGAACTGGGACCCGGTACTTCTCGCCGGGGCGATGCCGAAACAACGCCAGCTCCGCTTCTTTGCGAAAAAAGAGTTGTTTGAAGTCCCGGTATTGAAACATATCTTGAACCGTGCTGGACAGATTCCTGTGTCACGCGGAGAAGGCGACCGCCAGGCACTCCGGGTCGTCTTGCAAAAGTTGAAGGAAGACGAGGTCATCTCGATCTTTCCGGAAGGGACACGCTCGAAAGACGGGACGCTCGGCAAAGCCCAGGCCGGAGTCGGGTTCTTTGCGCTCCGCTCGGACGCCTCGGTGCTTCCGGTAGCAATCATCGGCACATATAAGTTCCGTTCGAAGCTTAAAGTCGTGATCGGCAAGCCAGTCGACTTGAGCGGGCTAAAAGCGGAGAAGGCGAGTGCTCAAACCGCGGCCGATTTGATTATGGCGACGATCGGTGATTTGTACATGCAGCATTCACGGAACGTTCGTTAATTTCAGGTTTAATCTCGCGCCAGGAAAGGAACTAACCTGATAACACCTTGACAAATCTTTCGAATTATAAGAAGTTTATACTAGGTGTAAGCGCCTTAGGGCGTTCCTTTTTGTACTCATCGTGAGGGGGTAGTGTTGGAATGGTCGAAGAAATGAAAGATATGCCTGATTTTGAGATTAATCGAGGTCAAATTGTGACCGGTACTGTCGTCAAAATCGAGGACAAACAAGCATTGATCGATATCGGTTATAAGACCGAGGCAATTTTACCAATCAGCGAAGTATCAAGCATGCATTTAGACGATTTAAACGAATCACTCCATGTTAACGACGAAATCCGTGTCAAAGTGAAAAAGGTCACGGACGAAGAGGTGGTCGTTTCGAAGAAAGACGTGGATGCCGAGGCAGCTTGGGATCAAATCGTCGAGAAATTCGAATCTGGCGAAGTGTTCGAGGTCATGGTAAAAGACAAGGTCAAAGGTGGTCTTGTCGTTGACATCGGTATCCGTGGATTTATCCCGGCTTCGCTCGTAGAAAACCACTTTGTCGAAGACTTCTCATCCTACTTGAATAAACCGATTACGGTTAAAGTCGTCGAGATTGACCGCGAGAAAAATCGCGTCATCTTGTCGCATAAAGCGGTTGCTGAAGCTGAAATGAGCGCGAAGAAAGCGGAGACGCTCGAATCGCTCGAGGTCGGTCAAATCATCGAAGGGACGGTTCAACGTCTCACTGATTTCGGTGCATTCGTCGATATCGGCGGCGTCGACGGACTCGTCCACATTTCGGAAATGGCCCATAGCCGGGTAGAGAAACCGAGCGATGTTGTGACTGAAGGAGACAAAGTCAAAGTGAAAGTGCTTGGACTTGACCTCGACAACGAGAAAGTGAAGTTGTCGATCAAAGAGACGCAACCTGGACCGTGGGAATCGGTGGAAGGTAAAATTCAACCGGGCGACGTGATCGACGGGAAAGTCAAACGTCTCGTGACGTTCGGTGCTTTCGTCGAAGTCGCGCCGCAAGTCGAAGGTTTGCTGCACATCTCGCAGATTGCGAACCGACACATCGCGACGCCGTCTGAAGTGTTGTCAGAAGGCCAAGACGTGAAAGTGAAAGTGCTCGATGTCCATCTTGATGAGAAGAAAATCTCACTCTCGATGCGTGCGCTCGAGTCGAGTGATTCGACGCGTGAAGACGCGGACCAATCGCTGCTTGACGAGTATAGTGACCAAGGAGGGTTCTCTGTCTCTGAATTGACAGGAGAAGAGACCTCGGACGATTCTAAATAAGACGGTCGTTCAAGCGGGAGCCAGACTCCCGCTTCTTTTTGTATGGTCACGGAAATAGCGCTGTGATATGATAGTACAGTTGCAATTAGAAACGATCAGTTATTAAATGAAAGTTAGAGAGGTGTTTATATGGGAATTCCAGCAGTGGCCATCGTAGGCCGCCCGAATATTGGGAAATCCACGATTTTTAACCGGATTATCGGAGATCGCGTGTCGATCGTCGATGATAAACCGGGGGTAACACGCGACCGCATTTATGGGACGGGTGAGTGGTTGAACCGTAAGTTTCATTTAATCGATACAGGCGGGATCGAGGTCGGTGATGAGCCGCTTCTCGTTCAAATGCGCCACCAGGCTGAGCTTGCGATCGATGAGGCGGACGTTATCATTTTCATGGTGAACGGACGCGAAGGCATTACAGCGGCAGACGAAGAAGTGGCGAACTTGTTGTTCCGTTCGAACAAACCGATCGTCCTCGCCGTCAACAAAGTCGATAACTTCGAGATGCGCGAACTCATGTATGAGTTCTATTCGCTCGGATTCGGCGATCCGTTCCCGATTTCGGGGACACACGGACTCGGGCTTGGAGACTTGCTCGACAAAGTTCTCGATTTGGCGCCAGATAAAGATGACTATGAATACAATGAAGAAGTCATCCAGTTTTCGCTCATCGGACGTCCGAACGTTGGGAAATCGAGCTTGACGAATGCGATTCTCGGTGAAGAACGCGTCATCGTCTCGGATATCGCGGGGACGACTCGTGATGCGATCGATACACCGTTCACACGGGATGGGCAAGAGTACGTCATCATCGATACGGCCGGTATGCGTAAACGCGGAAAAGTGTATGAATCAACCGAGCGTTATAGCGTCATGCGTGCCCAAAAGGCAATCGAACGTTCGAACGTAGTCCTCGTCGTCATCGACGGCGAAGAAGGCATCATCGAGCAAGACAAACGCGTCGCCGGCCTCGCCCACGAAGCGGGGAAAGCCATCGTGCTCGTCGTCAACAAGTGGGATGCCGTCGACAAAGACGATAAGACGATGAAGAAGATGGAAGAGAAGATTCGTAAAGAGTTCTTGTTCCTCGACTACGCGCCGATCGTATTTTTGTCGGCTCTCACGTCGAAACGTCTTCAGACGTTGCTTCCGGTCATCAAGGAAGTGGCCGAGTCGCACCGTCGTCGGATCTCGACGAGCGTGTTGAACGACGTCATCGTCGACGCGGTCGCGATGAACCCGACACCGACGGACAAAGGACAGCGACTCAAGATTAACTACGCGACGCAAGTGGCCATCGAGCCGCCGACGTTCGTGTTGTTCGTCAACGACCCAGAGTTGCTTCACTTCTCGTACAAACGTTATCTAGACAACCAGATTCGCCGCGCATTTGACTTCACTGGTACACCGATTCATATCGTGGCGCGTCAGAAAAACTAGTAATGGGGGTGCCTTCTATGGCAAAAGTTGCTGTCATCGGCGCAGGGAGCTGGGGAACGGCGTTATCACTCGTCCTCGCTGACAACGGACACGACGTCCTGCTTTATGGACGTGAAGAAGAGCATGTGCATGAAATCAATACCGACCACACGAATTCGACGTATTTGAAAGATGCGCCGTTACCGACCTCGATTCGAGCGACGACGGACTTGGCAGAAGCGGTCGCCGGCCGCTCCATCGTGTTCCTCGTCGTCCCGAGTTCGGCGATTCGTCCGGTGTCTCGTGAGTTGAACGCACTTCTCACGGAGCCGGCCGTTCTTGTCCACGCCGCTAAAGGGATCGAACCGAAGACGCACAAACGTCTGTCGGAGATCATCGCCGAAGAAATCGATCCGGCGAAACGCCGGGCCATCGGTGTTTTGACCGGCCCGACCCACGCGGAAGAAGTGGCGGTCCGTAAATTGACGACCATCACGATCGCCTGCGAGGATTTGGACGTGGCCGATGAGATTCAAGAGTTGCTCACGAACGATCAGTTCCGGGTGTATTTGAACTCGGACGTCATCGGAGCGGAGTATGGTGGTGCCCTTAAAAACATCATCGCGCTCGCTGCGGGGATGACGGACGGCCTCGGTTACGGCGACAATGCCAAAGCGGCCCTCATGACGCGCGGGATCGTTGAAATCGCGCGACTCGGGGTCAAACTCGGTGCCAACCCGGCCTCGTTCTCGGGATTGACCGGGATTGGGGATTTAATCGTCACGGCCACGTCCCAGCATAGCCGTAACTGGCGTGCCGGGAACGCGATCGGCCGTGGTGAAAAACTCGAGGACGTGCTCGGTCATATGGGAATGGTCGTCGAAGGTGTTCGTGCCTGTGAGGCGGCGCATACGCTCGCTCGGGAAGCCGGTGTCGAGATGCCGATCACGGAAGCCCTTTACAACGTATTGTTCGAAGGCAAGAGCCCGCATGATGAAGTACAAAAGTTAATGAGACGCCCGCAAAAGCATGAGATGGAAGAAGTATTCCATTTCGAAGGCGGCGAAGAGCAAAGGGACTGACGTTTTCGTTCAGTTCCTTTGTTTTTTTTGCTACACTTATGTACGGAGAAAGAATTAAAGAGAAAGTCGAGGGGATAGACGTGACACCGTCACTCATCAAGATGTGGATTTCATTTGCGGGGATTGGAGCGTTTGCCATCGCCGCGCTTATGGTGGCAATCAGCCATACGAAGCTATCGGGATGGTTCGCGGCGCTCGTCCGCGTCATCGCATTTGTCATATTTTTATTTGGAACGATCATCATGATTTATGTGGTCGCTTCAGGACCGACAGGAGGATAACACGTGAAACGGATTTTGTTGGTCGCTAGTCTTTTGGCGGCGACCGTGCTCAGTGGATGTATGTTCCCGGACTCGAACCGGGTCGATAACGTGCCGTATGAAGATCAATTGACATCGGTCCAGACGGCCGTTGATTCGTTCAAAGAGACGACCGGTGTCTTGCCAATCAAAACGAAACCGGCTGAAACGCCTCTCATGGAGCGTTACCCGATCGAATTCGCCCGTCTCGTGCCTGGTTATTTGGCCGATCCGCCGGTGAACAGTTTCGAAGGGGGCGGCTTGTTCTTATATGTCCTTGTCGACGCCGAGACCGACCCTACCGTCAAGCTCATTGATTTGCGCGTGACCGAACGGTTGCAAACGTTACAGACGAACATTAACGCCTTTCGGGCCAAAGAAGGGAAATTTCCGTTTGACGGGTCGGTCGGCAAGAATCAATTCACGATCGATTATGATCTCATCTTCGTCTCAGAAGAACCGACGGTCCCGAGTCCATACACCGATACCGAGTTGCCAATCTATGTCGACGGGACCGGGCAATTATTTGTCGATTACCGGACCGACCTTGAAGCCGCCCTTGAGAACACGGATGTAGAGCCAAAAGTCGGGGAAGACATTCGGTATTTGCTCTATAATGACTCCCCGTTCGCCCCTGCTTATTCGCAAGGGTACACGATTAATGAACAAGGTGAGGTCGAGTTTTTAAACAACTGATCGTCGGAACGGGTCGAATATGGGCTTTTCACTTAAAAAATGTTGTCATATCAACGTTTGTACGATATGATTAATCCCGTAAACTCCCTGTGAGAGGAGGTGAATCGTGATGAACAAAACTGAATTGATCCAAGCAGTTGCGGAGAAAGCCAACGTTTCGAAAAAAGAAGCTACACAAGTTGTAGAAGCTACATTCGAATCTATCACTGAAGCACTCCAAAACGGTGATAAAATTCAATTGATCGGTTTTGGTACTTTTGAAGTTCGTGAACGTGCTGCCCGTAAAGGCCGTAACCCACGTACGAAAGAAGATATCGAAATCCCGGCGAGCAAAGTTCCTGCCTTTAAAGCAGGTAAAGCGCTCAAAGATGCGGTCAAATAATGTGCAATACATAAGTCGCCGAAAGGCGGCTTTTTTTGTGGTGGAAAGCGAGTTCACATGGCGTGAATGTGACAAAAATGTGCTATACTATGTCAGAATGACAACGAAGAGGACGAGGGGGAATAGCATGGAACAGATGACATACGAAACCGTTGTCACCGACCTTGCTCGTCAAATCGAAGAACGCATGACCCATCCGTATTTGACGAGACACGAGATTGTACCCGCAGTCGACATGCCTTTACTTCGTTGGATGGTCGAGATGATTGAAATCGAATCGAATCAACAACGTCAGCTCGTGCTTGCGACGTATTTTGCGCACCAAGCGCTCGAACTGCACGATCAAGTAAAGGATAGTCCGAACGGATCGCTCGAGCGGCAATTGAAAGTGCTCGCCGGCGATTATGCCTCGGCTCAATTTTATAAAATTCTGGCCCTGTTTCCTGCCGATTATAGCAATTGCTTCGGCCGGACGGTCCAGCTCGTCAATGGGGCGAAATGTACACTTGCGTTAGACGCAGACGTACCTGTCACGACGTGGATGGAAGCGAACTTCGGATTGATCAAAACGTTTTCTGAAGTGATCGGTCAGGCTTACTTGACCGCATACGGAAAAACGATCATCGAACGAAAGGCGGCGGAACTGCGCCAAGAACAACGAGAACAGCTATCGACGCTCCTGGCGCACGCTGTCGCTTAGAACGGAAAGGATGTTACGTATTGCAACCGAAAGAAAAAGAGCAAAAAGTATATGACGTGTTTCAATCAATCTCACCGAGCTACGATACGATGAACTCGATCATCAGCTTCCGTTTGCATAAATGGTGGCGCAAAGCGACAATGCGTCGCATGCAAGTGTTCCCAGGGGCTAAATGTCTCGACGTCTGTTGCGGGACGGCTGATTGGACGATTCAACTCGCCGAGGCGGCCGGGAATACCGGTGTCGTCAAAGGTCTAGATTTCTCCGAGAACATGCTCGCGGTCGGACAAGAGAAAGTGGAAGAATATCCGACAATCGAACTCATCCATGGTAACGCGATGGCATTGCCGTTCGGCGATCACTCGTTCGACTATGTGACGATCGGTTTTGGTCTTCGCAACGTCCCGGACTATATGACGGTGCTCCGTGAGATGCACCGGGTGTTGAAGCCGGGTGGGACGGTCGTCTGTCTCGAGACGAGCCAACCGACGGCACCGCTCTTCAGCGAGCTATATCGATTTTACTTTGGGTCGGTCATGCCACTGTTCGGTAAAGTGTTTGCCGGCTCGTATGATCAATATAAGTGGCTCCAAGAATCGACCGATCAATTCCCGGACCGGTTGACACTAAAACGGATGTTTGAGACGGCAGGATTCGAACAAGTCGAAGTGAAGGCGTTCTCCGGCGGTGCGTGTGCCATGCACTTAGGAAAGAAGTGGTGACCGATGTCTTTGAAGCGACTTTATCGCCACATGAACCGAGAGATTGAACAGATTGACCGGTTCTTGTCGACGCGAGTCCAAACCGATCATCCGGTCATCGAAGCGGCTTCGAAACAACTGTTAGACGCGGGCGGGAAGCGGATTCGGCCGGCGTTCGTCCTGCTTAGCGCCGGATTCGGACAGACGAAAGACATCCGATTGACGAAAGTGGCGGCGAGTCTAGAATTGATTCATATGGCCTCGCTCGTTCATGACGACGTCATCGATGACGCCACATTGCGCCGCGGCAAACCGACCGTCATGGAACGTTACGATGAACGGGTTGCGATGTACACCGGTAATACGTTGTTCGGTGAAGCGATTCGGCTCGTCTCTGAGATCGATTCCCCAGACGTGATGCAAATCATGGCTGATACGATGGAACTGATCTGTGTCGGGGAGATCAATCAAATCCAAGATCAATATGACTGGGCCCAGTCTCCGAAACGATATCTCGACCGCATCGCCCGCAAGACGGCGCTGTTGATCGAGACGAGTTGTGTGGCTGGTGCCGTCGTCTCGGGAGCCTCTCCTGACGTTGTCAAACAGCTGCGGTTGTTCGGCTATGATATCGGGATGGCGTTTCAAATGACGGACGACTTGCTCGACTTCACCGCAAAAAGTTTCCAACTCGGAAAACCGGTCGGTGAAGATTTGAAACACGGCCATAAAACGCTACCGCTCTTCTATTCAGCGGAAAATCCGGAATTTTTCGATCGGTTGCAACAAGTCAGTCATTCGTCTGATTATGCTTTGACGCACACGCTCGTTCGTGAAGTGCAACGCAACGGGACGCTCGAGCGGAGCCAACGGACGATCGACCGTTATGTGAACCGGGCGATCCGACGTCTTGACGGGTTACCGGACGTGGTCGACAAACGCTCCCTCATCGAGATTGCCGAGTACATCGGGAAACGAAAATGGTAATCGGCACCTTGTAAACCCTTTCAATAATGGTGATGACCGTGTAAACTAATAACGTACATGGTACACATATCGATTTAGGGGGATTAGGGGAATGGAAAAAACATTTTTAATGGTGAAACCGGATGGCGTGAAACGTGGATTGATTGGGGAAATCATCTCGCGCTTCGAACAAAAAGGCTATACGTTGAATCGTCTTGAATTGTTGACACCATCAGTGGAAGTTGCACAATCGCATTATGCGGAACATAAGGAAAAGCCGTTCTTTGGAGAGCTAGTCGACTTTTTAACGTCTGGTCCTGTTGTGGCGATGGAATGGGAAGGCGAGAATATCGTCGCCGTCTCTCGGTTGATGATCGGGAAGACGAACCCGCTTGACGCACAACCTGGAACGATTCGTGGCGACTTGGCCTCGACGATGTCACAAAACGTCATCCATGGTTCAGATAGCGTGGAGAGCGCAGAGCGTGAATTGTCACTCTGGTTCGCCACTGAAGCATCACACGTTTGATGACGATAAAAGGGACGGGGGCCTCCTGTCCCTTTTTATATTGGGATTGAAGCGCTTTCGCTTGTTTTGGCACGACATGATCTAGGAGAAGAGAAAGAATTGAGGTTGGAACTGGTGATAAATGATTATGCCATCTTCGTTAAAAAGTTTTATTTGAAGTCAGGGATCGACTTGAATTTATATAAAGAGGCTCAGATGAAGCGGCGGATGATCGCGCTTCGTGAGAAGAAAGGGTATGCCACGTTCATCGAGTATTTCAAAGCGATGGAAGCGGATCGAGGATTGTACGATGAATTTTTAGACCGCATGACGATCAACGTGAGTGAATTTTACCGGAACCCGGTCCGTTGGCAGCAACTAGAGACGGACATTTTGCCGGAACTCATCCGTAAGAGCCAGGGCAAGTTGCGCGTCTGGAGCGCGGCGTGCTCGACGGGTGAAGAACCGTATTCGTTGGCGATGCTGTTATCGAAACATTTGTCACCCGCACAGTTCACAATCACGGCGACGGACCTAGATGACGTGGTGATCGAAAAAGCGAAACAAGGCAAGTATCATGAGCGGGCGCTCGTCGACTTGCCATCAGAGTTTCGGCAGCGTTACTTCACCCGCCGTGGAGATGACTATTACATCACAGAAGACATCAAAAAATTAGTGACGTTCAAAAAACATAACTTGTTGGCCGACGTGTACGAGCGGAATTTTGATTTGATCGTCTGTCGCAACGTCTTGATTTATTTCACCGAGGAAGCGAAAGAGAAAGTTTATACATCGTTCCACCGATCGCTCCGACCAGGCGGTGTCCTCTTCGTCGGAGGGACCGAGCAGATCTTTCAACCGAAGCGATACGGCTACAAGATGAAGCAGAGCTTCTTCTACGAAAAATTTGAAGAATGAGGTGGCAGCTATGCGTTATTTGACGGCAGGAGAATCGCACGGGCCTGGACTTTCAATCATCATCGAGGGTGTGCCGGCCGGGCTTGAGGTCGATGTGCAAGCCATCAATGCGGAACTCGCGAAACGGCAGTCCGGCTACGGCCGCGGCCGCCGCATGCAAATTGAATCAGACCGAATCGAGGTGAGGGCCGGTATTCGTCACGGGGTGACGACAGGGGCCCCTATTTCGTTCTGGATCGAGAACAAGGACCATACTCATTGGCGGAACGTCATGCAGGCCGAACCGATCGATGCGGACGTGGAAATCAAACGCCGCGTCGTCCGCCCGCGACCAGGACATGCGGACCTCGTCGGCGGCTTGAAATACGACCATCGTGACCTGCGAGACGTCCTCGAACGCTCGAGCGCACGTGAGACGGCCGCCCGGGTCGCCGTCGGCGCCCTGAGCAAGCAACTGCTCGCTGCGGTCGGCATGTCACTCGTGAGCTATGTCAAAGTGATCGGCGGTGTCACGGCCGAGACATCATACGAGTCGCTCGACACGTTACACGCCGCGATTGAGGCGTCGCCGGTCCGGACGATGGATGAGGCGGCAGGTCAGGCGATGATGAATCGAATCGACGAGGCGAAAGCTGCCGGTGATTCGCTCGGCGGTGTCGTCTGTACGGAAGTGCATGGCGTCATCCCAGGCCTCGGGTCGTATGTCCAATACGACCGAAAACTCGACGCGGCCATCGCCCGAGCCGTCATGAGCGTCAACGCGATTAAAGGGGTCGCGTTCGGGGATGGGTTCGAGATGGCGTATCGACCAGGCTCTGAAGTCATGGACCCGATCGCCTATGGCCCGGACGGTTATACGCGGCTGAGCAACCATCTCGGTGGCTTCGAAGGCGGGATGACGACGGGCATGCCGATCGTCTGTACGGCTGTGATGAAGCCAATCCCGACGCTATATAAACCGCTCCAATCCGTCGATATCGATACGAAAGAACCGTTTCTCGCACAAATCGAACGGAGTGACGCCTGTGCCGTCCCGGCCGCCTCGCTCGTCGTCGAGGCCGTCGTCGCGTTTGAGCTCGCCCGCGAGTTATGCGAGACGTTCGGACATGACACGGTCAACCGGATCCAGTCACGTGTCGCCGCATACCGAGAGGAGATTCGGACGTGGTGACGCTCCATGTGAACGCCTCGACCCCGTACGACGTCACAATTGAACGAGGGGACGCCTGGCTCGACCGCGTCCCTTACTTCTCGTGCTCCACCGTCTGGGTGGTCACAGATGAGACGGTCGACCGGTTGCACGGAAGTGAGTTCCGGGACCGGCTCGAGCATAAACATCGGAACGTCGTCTGGTCGATCGTCCGCCCGGGTGACGGCTCGAAGTCGCTCGACACGATCGAACGGCTCGTCACGGACGGATTGACGGGCGGTTGTGACCGGGATACGCTCGTCGTGGCATTCGGAGGTGGCATGGTCGGGGATTTAGCCGGCTTTTTAGCGAGCGTCTATATGCGCGGTGTGCGTTACATACAAGTGCCGACGACGATTCTCGCGCATGACTCGGCCGTCGGCGGGAAAGTGGCGGTGAACCATCCGTTCGCGAAAAATGCGATCGGTGCCTTCTATCAACCGGCGGGCGTCCACTATAACGTGGACCGTCTCGAGACGTTGTCCGCGAGGGACGTCTTGAGCGGGCTCGGTGAATTGATTAAGCACGCCTATCTGTCACGTTACGTCCTCGGTCACTCGTTTGAGACCGAGTTGTTCACAGCTTTGGCACAAGGGCCGCTCGATTGGGAAACGTGGCTCGCACGAGGAATCGAAGTGAAGCGATTAGTCGTCGAGGCCGATGAACGCGAACAAGGCGTGAGGGCGTGGCTGAATTTCGGTCATACGTTCGGCCATGCGTTAGAGTCGGCTGAGGCATACCGGTTGTCGCACGGGGAAGCGATTCTCTACGGGATGGTGTACGCCTTCCTCGTCTCCGGCGACGAGGAACGGGCCGAAACCCTCGCTTCATTCATGAGGCGGGAAGGCATCACAACGGTCAACTGGCAATCGTTTGACACGTATCTCGCAGGCATGGGACACGATAAAAAGAATCGGGACGGGCAGATCCGTTTCGTCCTGCTCGACGCTGAGGTGACCGTTGCGAGCGTCACGGCCGAGCGACTCACTGGAGCGTTCCATCAAATGAAAGGGTGGTTTTGACATGGGATTGAATGGATTCATACGGGTACCGAGTGACAAGTCGATCACGCATCGCGCTCTCTTGTTCGGGGCCGTGGCGACGGGGGAGACGACGATTTATGATCCACTCCTTGGCGAGGATTGCCGGTCGACGCTCGAGGCGATCCGGCGATTAGGAGCGGACGTCATCGAAGAGCCGGACCGTCTCCTCATCACGGGGGCGAAGACGCTCACATCGGCCGAACTCGATTGCGGGAACTCGGGCACGACGATGCGTCTTTTGACAGGGCTTCTCGCGGGTTACGATGGGGAGTTCACGCTTACCGGAGACGCCTCGCTCTCAAAACGTCCGATGCGTCGGGTGACGGACCCGCTCCGACAAATGGGCGCGGACCTCGACGGGAAGTTCGCCCCGATCCAAATTCACGGCCGGACGCTGGCGGGCATCGATTACACGTTGCCTGTCGCGAGCGCGCAAGTGAAGTCAGCGGTCCTGCTTGCGGGACTTCGTGCGACCGGACCGACAATCGTGCGCGAGCCCGTCTTATCGCGGGACCATACGGAACGCATGCTGCCTTTGTTCAGTGGGCAATTGGACATCACGGCAGAGGACGGTGTCCGAACGATCCGGTTAGCTCCATCCGTGCTCAAGGGGGCCACGGTGGCCGTTCCGGCCGATCCATCTTCGGCTGCCTTTTGGTGGGCCGGGGCGGCGCTCGTCCCGGGCAGTCGCGTCACGACGACCGACGTCTGTTTGAACGAGACACGAATCGGATTTTTACGTACGCTCGAACGGATGGGTGTGAAGACGGAAGTGACGAACGTTCGTTTGCTCGGGGAAGAGTCGGTCGGCGACGTGACAGTGTCGACGAGTACACTTCACGGCATCCGCTTGGACGGGGATGCCATCCCGCACCAAATTGATGAATTGCCGTTGTTCGCTCTCGTCGCGTCGCAAGCGACGAGTCCGTCATCGGTCCGGGACGCGGGCGAACTCCGAGTGAAAGAGACGGACCGGATTCAGACGGTCGTGCACGAACTTTCGGCACTCGGGGTCGATGTGCGCGAAACCGAGGACGGATTTGACGTCTATCCGAGCCGGTTGCACGGGGGTCATGTCTCCTCGCACGGGGATCATCGCTTGGCGATGATGCTCCAAATCGCAGACTTATTGACGACGGACCGTGTGACGATTGAACATGTTGAGGCAGCTGATATAAGTTACCCACGATTCCGTGACGATTTACAACGCCTCGGCCGTGAGATAGAATAACGTCAATACGAGTAGCCGGTAGGAGGAATTATAAACATGTTAGACGAAATAGAATTGAATCATATTATTGAGATGCTCGAGAAAGGTGAGACCGAGCATGCCCTCATGCATCTCGAGTCGCTCGAGAAGGAAGGGTCGGACGAAGACCGTCTGGCCATCGCCGACATCTACCTCGAACTCGGGCTCGCCGATCGGGCCGTGAACGTACTCGCGGCACTCTACGTCGACTACGCGGGCAATCCGCACGTCGCCTTGTCACTCGCCGAGGCTTACTTGGACAGCGACCGGGAAGAAGAGGCGATCGCCGTCCTCGAAAAGATTGATACGACAGACAAGGAAGCGCATATGCGCAGCCTCGTCTTGCTCGCTGATCTCTATCAATCTCAAGGGTTGGATGAGGTCGCGGTGAAGAAATTGATGGAGGCGCTTGAGGCGAATCCAGACGAACCGCTCCTCATCTATGGCCTAGCCGAGTTGTATGCGTCGATCGGTTCATTCGAACAGGCGGTCCCGCTCTATGCCCGTCTGCCGCACTTGAGCTTGCCGGAAGAACTCGACTATCAGGCGGACTACGCCGAGGCGCTGACGATGATCGGCTCGTTCGAAGAGGCGCTCAATGAGTATGAGAAAGCAAACGACCGCAACTTGAATACCGTGTTCGGTCACGCGATGACCGCCCATCGCATCGGTCGCGATGAAATCGCCGTGAAGCAGTTCGAGTCACTCCGGGCGATGGACCCGGACTTCACGTCGCTCTACTTGCCTTATACGGAAGCGCTCGACGCGCTCGGCCGCTTCGAAGAGGCATTGGATGTGATCGATCAGGGAATCGACCGTGACGACTACAACGACGAGTTGCGGACGGTGAAGGCGAAGCTGTTCTTGAAGCAAGGGCGGACGGACGAGGCGGTCACGGAACTCCGGGAAGCGCTCGCGCTAAACCCGGAATCGCTCCAGGCGACCGAGCTCCTCTTATCTGTCTTATTCGAATCGGGTGACATGGAGGCCGTCCTCGAGACGATCGACACGCTCGAAGAGCATTCGACGTCTCCGCTCATGACCTGGTACAAAGCGAAGGCGGCCTATGAACTCGAGGACTACGATCAAGCCGTCACGTTATACGGGTCGATCGAGCAAGTTTATAAAGAGGACGTGTCATTTGCCATCGAATGGGCTACACTATTGATAGAAGAAGGACAGCGTGCCGAAGCGCAACGAGTGCTCGAGCAAACGCTTGCGCTCACCGTCGATGTCGACGACCGCCAAGTTCTGGAGGAGCGGCTCGAACGGTTGACGGACCACGATTAATCGATACAAAGGAGATGGGGTCATATGGTCGAGCGGAAAAAGATGTTCTTAAAGCGATTCCTCGCTCATCATACGCTTCGCAAACGAGAAGCCAAGTGGATTATCGACTACTGGCTCAGACATCCAGAAAAACTCGGGAACGTTCATTTCGTCACGAACGCCTCGGTCTCACCGCGTAGCCTGATCATGACGGCGTACGGTTTTGACGGGGAACCGTTCCGTTACCGCCGGGGTGACCTCATCACGGTCAATCCCGAGAAGGCGTATCACGACATCCGGCTCCATGACGGCGCCATCTACGTGGAGCTCAACTTCCAAGGGATGATGATCGACGAAATGTGGATCGACATCGTTGAATTGAACCCGTTCGAACCCGTGGCCGAACTTAAGGATGAAGTGACGACGTCCGCGCAAACGGTCATCCGGGCCTCGGTCGCCCAGTTCGAGGAAGAACGTCTGCTCGTCGAAATCGACAAGGCGCTCGACCGGCGTGACGAGAAATTGTTCCGCAATTTGACGAGTCAGCTGCATCAAGTGCGAGCCTCAAAATTATTTTAATAAAAACAAGCGCTTCCGTTATGGTCGGCGCTTGTTTTTTGGTATATTAATGACGTAGGAATACACAATAATTTCACATTTCGTTCATAAGTTTCGCATAGGGAACGTTTGTAGGTACGCTACAATGGACATGATGATGTATGTCTGGAGGAGAGGAGGAGGAAGATGAGGTTCGATGGCATAGACGCGATGAAATCGCTGACAGAACGCCAATACGTCGACACGCTCGTCGTCCCACTCGTCGAACTGGCGTTTGATGAGGACATGGTGCGTAAAGCCGAAGGGAACGAAGTCATTCAGGCGGTGGCACTTGAGACCGAACGGCAACTGTCGGGACGGACGATGCTCAGCCCGACACTTAGTTACGTCGACGTGGACGCTGGCCGGGCGACGGCAGAAGCGGTACTCACGAAAGCGGTGTCCTCTGGGTTTTCCCACGTGTTGTTCATCTCCTCGGATTTGCGTTTCAAAGGGTCTGAACTGCCGATTATGTTTGTTCCGCCGCTTGCTTTAAAAGGCATGTCCGGCGAGCAGTCGCACACGATGGTTCAAAATTTTGCGACGCAAGTCATTACCGAGCTTTCGAGCCGTTGGATGGCGACATGAAGCGGTTGACGTGGAGGTTTTATTGATATACTATTTTGTTGAGTGAGAAATTTTTGTGAAGAATGCATAAAGAATTATGGGGTTATGCACACGAATGAGGGGGGAACGAAATGGCTCAAAATGGGTCAAAAGTCACACGCCGTCAGTTCTTAACGTATACGTTGACTGGTGTAGGTGGCTTTATGGCGGCAACATTGATCAGTCCGATGGTCAACTTTGCGATCGATCCGGTCTTAAAAAAATCGGGAGCGGGCGATAAAGTAAAAGTCATCAGTCTCGACGACATCACGACTGAGCCGCAACGTGTCGACTTTAAGAAACAAACGCAAGATGCTTGGTATGAATTTGAAGAAACGCTTTCGGCGTGGGTATTTAAAGATGAGAGCGGCGAGATCATCGCCTTGTCTCCAATTTGTACGCACCTCGGCTGTCAAGTAGGATATGGTGGAGACCCGACTCGACCGACAGAGTTCTTCTGCCCGTGTCACTTCGGTCGCTATGAGAAAGATGGAACGAACATTCCTGGTACGCCTCCGACTGCACCACTTGCACGCTACGAAAAAGAAGAAAAAGACGGCTTCCTATACTTGGGCAGTCCAGTCGCACAGTTGTGAGAGGGGGAATAGTCGATGTTACAAAAAATTTATGATTGGGTCGATGAACGCGTCGACATCACGCCGTTATGGCGCGACATCGCTGACCATGAAGTTCCAGAACACGTCAACCCTGCCCATCACTTTTCAGCATTTGTTTATTGCTTCGGCGGTCTGACGTTCTTCACGATCGTGATTCAAATTCTGTCAGGGATGTTCTTGACGATGTACTACGTACCAGACATCATCAACGCGCACGCGTCGGTGTATTATTTACAAAACGAGATCGCACATGGACAAATCGTTCGTGGGATGCACCACTGGGGCGCATCGGTCGCCATCGTCATGTTGTTCTTACATACGCTCCGCGTATTCTTTACCGGATCGTATAAGAAACCGCGCGAACTCAACTGGGTCGTCGGTGTTCTCTTGTTCTTCGTCGTCTTGGCGCTCGGTCTTACAGGGTACTTGTTGCCGTGGGATATGAAAGCGTTGTTCGCGACGAAAGTTACGCTTCAAATTGCCGAGAGTGTCCCGGTCATTGGTGGCATTGCCAAGACGCTTCTCGCCGGTGGTGAGATCGTCGGCGCACGGACGCTCACGAACTTCTTCGCCATTCACGTCTTCTTCTTACCGGCGGCCTTGTTCGGACTCCTCGGAGCCCACTTCTTGATGATTCGTAAACAAGGGATTTCAGGACCGCTATAAGCCGATTCGAAGATATAAAGGGGGAGAAACGATATGCATCGCGGTAAAGGGATGAAATTTGTAACCGACTCTCGAGTAGGAATCTCGAATCGGAAACAAAATATTGCAAAAGACTATTCTGAATACCCAGGACGCACTGAGGCGTTCTGGCCGAACTTCTTGTTGAAAGAGTGGATGGTCGGTTCGGTCTTCTTGATCGGGTTCATCGCCTTGACGATCGTCGAGGCACCACCGCTCCAAAACATCGCCGATCCAACGAACACGTCTTACATTCCGTTACCGGACTGGTATTTCTTGTTCTTGTATCAATTGCTCAAGTATCAGTTCGCAGCAGGGGATTGGATCTTGCTTGGGACGGTCATCTTGCCAGGGGTCGCTTTCACGGCGCTCTTGATCGCACCATGGCTCGACCAAGGACTTGAACGCCGTCCGGCGAAACGTCCGGTCGCCATCAGCTTCATGTTGCTCGGCGTGTTGTCGATTTTCTACTTGACGTGGGAATCGGTTCAAACGACACACTGGGATCAAGTTCATGAACAAGGGATTTTGGAAGTTCCGGGCGAAGGTCCTGAAATCGATACGGCCGCACCTGGCTACGAGATTTACTCGGCTCAGTCATGTGTGAACTGTCACGGACAAAACCTCGAAGGCGGGGCAGCAGCTCCTGCACTCGTCGGCACACAGTATACGCCCGAAGAGATCGCAGATATCGCAGTCAACGGTGTCGGTACGATGCCAGCCGGTCAATGGGACGGTTCGGATGAAGACCTCCAAGCCATGTCTGAATTCATCGCGTCATACGGTGAAGGCGGCGAAAACAACCAATAATCGATTGGTTCAAGAAGCGTGGCCCGTTTAACGGGTCACGCTTCTTTTTACTTCGTCTCCGTTGCGCTACAATAGAGAAAAAAGGATGGAATACACGCATGATACATATGTTACGACCGATTCTCACTCATCGAATCGTCTTAGTGCTCTTGTTCATCATCAACTTGTTCGGTTCGATTTACGGGTACATCTGGTATGAGCCCCAGCTCCGTGACACGCCGCTCCTTTATTGGCCGTTCGTGCCGGACAGCCCGACGGCCTCGCTCTTCTTCACGATTGTGCTCGGCCTATGGCTCGCCGGAAAGAAGTCGCCGCTCATGGAGACGCTCGCCTTCGTGACGCTCATCAAGTATGGGGTGTGGGCCGTCATCATGAACCTCTTGTTCTTGCGGGAACTCGGACCGGACGCGGAGACGTTCACCGTGCTCATGGCGGTCATGCTGATGGTGTCGCACGGAGCGATGGCGTTCCAGGCGCTGTTGTATGCACCGTTCATGACATGGACGGTTCGTTCGTTCGTTTTGACGCTCGTCTGGGTCGTCCACAATGACGTCGTCGATTATGTGCTCGGCCAATGGCCGCGCTATCCGTCGCTCGCCGAGCATATCGCCTGGATCGGCTACGGTTCGTTCTGGTTGACGGGAATATGTTTTTTTATGGGATACCACCTCATCCTGCGCATTTCACTTGATAATAAGTTCATAAGAATGTAAAATCAGGGTATCAAATACACGCAGAGGTGATAGAGAACATGTCATTAGGTGGCTATATTTTCTATCTTGCACTGATTATGCTCATCCCATTATGGGCCCAGATGCGAGTGAAAAGTACGTACAAAAAATTTCTTCAACAACCGATTCAAAGCGGCGTCACCGGCGCCCAAGTCGCTGACTTCATCATGAAACAAAACGGCGTCAACAACGTCCGCATCGAGATGGTCGACGGACTGATGAGTGACCATTACGATCCGGTCAATAAAGTCGTCCGTCTCTCACGTGAAGTGTATCAAGGCTCGACAATCTCATCGGCTGCGATTGCGGCCCACGAGATCGGCCACGTCATTCAAGATGCGACCGACTATAAGATGATGCGTGTCCGCCACCGGCTCGTGCCGGTCGTGAACATCACGTCTAACTTGTCGTTCCCGCTTCTCTTAGGTGGTTTCTTGCTCGGCGCGATGGGCCTCGCCCAACTCGGTGTCATCATGATGCTCGGGGCGGTCGTGTTCCAACTCGTCACACTCCCAGTCGAATTCGATGCCTCGAAACGGGCCATGGCTGAACTGACGAGCCACGGAATCGTCACGGCAACCGAAGAGTCGGGTGCGCGCAAAGTGCTCAATGCGGCAGCATGGACGTACGTGGCGGCAACGCTCGTCGCCGTCGCCGAATTGATCCGCTTGGCACTCATCGTCTTCATGCCACGTGATGAGTAGAATCAACGGTCCCGTCCACGTGACGGGACTTTTTTTATCATGTTTGGAAAGGGGACCGAGATGTCAAAACCACAGTTGACGAAGGCGGGTCGTCTGCGTCTGATCGAACAACTCGAGACGCTTCGCATCGAGGGTCGGCGTGAAGCGCTCGAACGTGTCAAAGCGGCCCGGAAATTTTGTGACTTTCGAGAAGATGTGACGTATTTTGACGCAGTGCGTGAACAAGAGCGCATCGAGACGAAAATCAGCGAACTAGAGCGGACGCTCGCCGCTGCCGTCGTCGTGGAAGAGGAAGCGACTGCCGGAGAGGTTGGATTCGGCGACACGGTGACGTTGCGAGAACTGCCGGATGGTGACACCGAGACGTACCAAATCGTCGGCGAGCTCGAGGCTGATCTGGCAAACGGGTCGATCTCCGCGACGTCACCGCTCGGTAGCGGTTTGATGGGAGCTGCCGTCGGTCAAACCGTCTCCATCGCTTCACCGGGCGGCACGCTCACGTTTGAGATTGTCCGCATCGAACGATAATGAAACAACGCCCCGTTCATTCGAATGGGGCGTTGTGCGTCGTGACTTATTTCAAAGGAATCCGGTTCTCATCGAACGTGAAGCCTTCACCACCGACCTCATAGACGTGGTGGAACGTGACGAAGGCGTGCGGGTCGATCTGTTTGACGATCGTTTTCAACCGGTTCACTTCGTTCCGCCCGACGACGACGTAGAGGACTTCAAGTTCCTTGTTCGAATAGCCGCCTTTGGCGAGAAGACGGGTCGTCCCGCGGTTCATCGTGGCGTGGATGCCGTCGGCGATGGCCGTGCGATGGTCGCTGATGATCATGGCGGCCTTCCCGGCATATGTCCCTTCCTGCATCGAGTCGATGACGCGGGCCCCGATATAGACGGCGAGGAGCGTATACATCGCCTCGCGAATATCGAGATACGTCAAACTGAGGACGATGACGAAAAAGTCGAACACGAGGAACGTCTTGCCGATCGACCAGCCGACGTAACGTTGCACGAGCCGGGCAATGATGTCGACGCCTCCGGTCGTGCCGCCGTTATTGAAGATGATGCCGAGACCGACCCCGATGAACAGGCCGGCGAACAAACTCGCGAGCACCATGTCGTCCGTCAAATCGATGACGAGGTTTGAGTACTTGGCAATCAGGGCGTACCAGAGCGAGAAGCTGAACGTCCCGATGAGCGTGTAGATGAACGTCGTCCGCCCGAGCAGCTTATAGCTGACGAAGAAGAGCGGGATGTTGAGCGCCAAGTTCGTGATCGATGGCGACCAATCGAACAAGCCCCGCAGAATCAAGGTGATGCCTGTGAAGCCGCCTTCCGCCAAGTTGTTCTGGACGTTGAAGTGGTAGACACCGAACGCGAAAATAAAGGAACCAATCAAAATGAAGAATATATTGCGAAACCGAATCGGTAATTGTACCGTCATCTGGTTCACCTCCCATCTAGTAGCGTACTCGAAAAACCTCTCGATTGCCTACCCTGAACATATGACAATCGAGACGGAGTCCGATATACTTTTCACAGAAGAGGTGATTTTATGAAAATAGTAGCAATTGGGGCCCATCCGGACGACATTGAGATCGGCATCGCCGGTATGACCGCCCAATGGACCGAGGACGGGGTCGAAGTCCTATACGTCGATTTGACGAGAGCCGAACTGTCATCGAACGGGGACGTCGTCACCCGGGGGAAAGAAGCCGAGATGGCCGACCGTGTGCTCGGTATCCGGCGTGTGAACCTCGGTTTTCCGGACCGGGGTTTGACAGGGGACAATGAACAAGTCGAGGCGCTCGTCCGTTTGATTCGGACCGAACGTCCGACACATGTCTTTTATCCATACGGCGTCGACCGCCATCCTGACCATGGGGCTTGCGCCCGACTCGTCGAGGAGGCGCTCTTTAACGCGGGAATCCGTAAATTTATGCCGGACGTCGCCGCGTATCGACCGGCGAGCGTCTATCAATATATGATTAATGCCCATACGACGCCTGACGTCTGCATCGACATCACGGCGACGATTGAACATAAACTAAACGCTTTACGGGCTTATGCCAGTCAGTTCACACCGGTCGACGGTGTGGCGACACCGCTCACGGACGCCTATCTCGATCGGGTGTTGGCACGGGAACGGCATTTCGGCAGTTTGATTGGCACGGAGTACGCCGAAGGGCTCATGACGACCCGTCCGTACGTTGTCACGAAGGCGGGTGAGCTCGCATGAGACTACGCATCGGGGTCCTTTGTTATCCGTCGGTCGGAGGTTCGGGCATACTCGCCACCGAGCTCGGCATGAAACTCGCCGACCGGGGGCATGACGTTCATTTCATCACGTCGAGCATCCCGTTCCGACTGAACGCCTACCATCCGAATATCACGTTCCACCAAGTCGAGATCAACCAGTACTCGGTGTTCCGCTATCCGCCGTACGACATCACGCTCGCCTCGAAAATCGCGAGCGTCATCCAGGCGTTCGGTCTTGATGTCATTCATGCCCACTACGCGGTGCCGCACGCTGTCTGTGCCGCCCTCGGCCGCGAGATGGCCGGGACGAAGACGCCGATCGTGTCGACGCTCCACGGGACCGATATCACCGTGCTTGGGGAAGACGAAGAACTCAAGCCGGCCATCCTTTATGGGTTGCGCCAATCGAACGCGATCACGGCCGTCTCGGACAGCTTGAAACAAGAGACGCTCGAGCGGATCGGGTCCGATTTGTCGATTGACGTCATCCATAACTTTATCGATGAGGCCGTCTATCAACCGCAGGCCGATACATCGCTTCGCGAACGATACGGTTTATCGGAACAGGACCGGGTCGTCATCCATATCTCGAACTTCCGGCAAGTGAAGCGAATCGACCTCGTGCTCGAATCGTTCCAGCAGATGAACGTGCCGCACAAAAAACTGCTTCTCGTCGGTGACGGTCCGCTCATGGGAGCGATGCGCCGCCTCGTGAGCGAGATGGGGCTCGAAGAGCAAGTCATCTTCGCCGGGAAGCAAGAGCAAGTGGCGGCACTTCTATCGATGTGCGACGTCCATATCCTGTTGTCGGACAAAGAGGCGTTCGGCCTCGTCGCCCTCGAGGCGATGGCGACGGGTGTGCCGTCGGTCGTCAGCGATGCGGGCGGATTGCCGGAAGTCATCACCGACGGCGTGGAAGGGTTCGTCGTCAAACGCGGCGACGCGCCCGCGGCGACGAAAGCGCTCGAAGCGATCTTGCTCGACCACGAGCTCCATGCACGCTTCCGTGCGAACGGGCTCGAGCGGGCCAAACAGTTCGCCTCGGCCGATATCGTCACGGCGTATGAATCGCTTTATGAACAGGTGGTGGGACGATGACGGAATGGGAATACGCCAAACGAATCATCGAGACGATCAACGCCCACGGCGGCGAAGCGTACATCGTCGGGGGTGCCGTCCGTGACTATATGCTCGGTACGCTTCCGGATGATATCGATATCGCCACGTCGCTCTTCCCGGACGAAGTCATGCGCTTGTTCCCGAAATCGGTACCGACCGGGATTGACCACGGCACGGTGACGGTCATCCTCGACCATCATCCGTTCGAAGTGACGACGTTCCGCTCGGAAGGGACGTACTCGGACTCGAGACGACCCGACCATGTTTCGCTCGGCGTCTCGCTTGAAGAAGATATGAAACGGCGTGACTTCACCATGAACGCGATGGCGTTCCACGACGGCAACGTCGTCGACTTGTTCGGCGGACGGATGGACCTCGAGGCACGTGTCATTCGGACCGTCGGCAGCCCCTATGAACGCTTCAACGAGGACGCGCTCCGCATCATGCGGGCGTTCCGCTTCATGGCCCAACTCGATTTCCGGCTCGACGAAGACGTGCAACGGGCCTCACGCGAACTCGGCCACAAACTGCAAGACATCGCGATGGAACGGGTCGCCATCGAGTTCGAGAAGTTGATGGTGGGCCCGGCATACCGAAAGGCGCTCGCGACGATACTTGACCTCGGCATCCATCAATATTTGCCGAACGTCACGGAGACGCTCATCCGCCGTGTCATCGCCGACAAGCGGACCCCGGTCGACCCGGTCGGGGGGTGGGCGTTGTTCGTCTATTATGCTGACGCCACCGATTGGCTGACACCGTGGAAACGCTCGAACGCACTGAAGCGGGAGGCGGGCGTGCTCGCGCGTCTGTTCGACAGCGGGCTCGACACGTTCACCATCTATGAGACGACGCCGGAGACGCTAGCGACATACTTGCGGATGTCCGGACGAAGCGAGACGGCCGAACAGTTGAAGCGGCAGTTGCCGATCCAGTCGCGTCGGGAACTCCGATTCGATGGTCGCGATGCGCTACATCTCGGTGCCCGGGGACCGCTCATCAAACAGCTGCTCGCCCACGTTGAGCGGCTCGTGCTCATTGGCGAGCTCGCCAATGAGCCGGAATCGTTACGAAAGGAGGCCGAACAATGGCTTCGACACGCGGAAAAGTCTTAAATCTATTGCAGGACGGGGCCGTCTGGAGCGGTCAAGAGTTGGCCCGCCAATTAAATATTTCACGTACCGCTATTTGGAAGCATATCGAGACGTTAAAACAAGACGGGTATGCGATTGAAACGATTCCTCGAAAAGGGTATCAATTGTTCGGCCAGACCGACCGGCTCGATGAACCGGCGTTCGTATCGTTCCGAAAAGGGCGGTTCGGACAACTCGTCCATGCGTTTGAGCAAATCGACACGACCCAACGCATCGCTCATGAATTGGCGCAAAAGGGCGTCCTCGAAGGAACGCTCGTCATCAGCGAAGAGCAGACAGCGGGCCGAGGCCAACTCGGCCGGAACTGGTATAATCCGAGCCACGTCAATATCGCGGCGAGCGTGATTTTGCGGCCGGCGTTGCCGATTCGAGACGCCTCGAAGCTGACGCTCATGGCGGCGAGCGCGTTCGCGCGCGCCCTGCACGCGCAAGGCATCCCGGCCACCATCAAATGGCCGAACGACTTGTTGCTCAACGGGAAAAAAATCGGCGGCATCTTGACCGAGATGCAGACGGAGGGTGACCGGATTCAAGCCGTCATCCTCGGCTTCGGGATGAACGTCAACAGCGAGGTCATCCCGGAAGAGCTCGCGCATCGGGCAACATCGATCAAACTCGAGACGAATCAGACGCATCGCAGAAGCGAGCTGCTTGCCAACTTACTCGCCGAGCTTGAAAGCGAATATGACTTGTTCCTTGAGTCTGGGTTCGGCCCTGTGCGCAAGCATTGGCTCGAGCATGCCGCCTATCTGAACGAATCGATCACGTTGACGGCGTCAGGTAAGCCGAGGTATGGAACGATGCGCGGTATTTCGGAAGAAGGCGCACTCCTTTTGGAACAAGAAGGAATCATCGAGCCGATTTATTCGGCGGAGATCGCAGTTTGGAATGATTGATGGAAACGGGTTCGTGGTCTATAATGAATGTGCCGGACGCTATCGCTCGCGAAGTGTACCGGAACTGCAGACCGCCACTCTATATTTTGTCTGCCTTGATCATTTTGACAGGGACAGAAGGACACTCAACTACTTGAGATCGTTTTCGTGCGCCTTCTTACCATTCGTGTAGGAAGGCGTTTTTTGTAACCTGTCTCCACATTTAGGAGGAGAACCATATGCATACGATGACTTCGTTATTGAAGAAGATGAAGCAAGAAGAGAAATTGGTCATGTTGACGGCCTACGATTATCCGTCGGCGAAACTGGCCGAGGCAGCAGGGGTCGACATCATTTTAGTCGGGGACTCGCTCGGAATGGTCGTGCTCGGCTACGATTCGACGATTCCGGTGACGACCTCCGACATGGTGCACCATGCCAAGGCCGTGCGCCGCGGGGCACGGAACACGTTCGTCGTCGTCGATATGCCGTTCGCGACATACCATGGCGCCTTCGACCGCACGCTTCAAGCGGCCGCGACGTTGTTCCAAGACGGTCAGGCCGATGCCATCAAACTTGAAGGGGCCGGCGAGGTGCTCGAGACGATCGAACGTCTGACGAAAGTCGGTATGCCGTGTGTCGCCCACCTTGGCCTCACCCCACAATCGGTCGGTGTGCTTGAAGGCTATAAAGTACAAGGAAAATCGCTCGAGGATGCCGAACAGTTGATCGCCGACAGTCTCGAGGCCGAACGGGTCGGTGCGAAGATGCTCGTTCTCGAGTGTGTGCCGCACCAATTGGCCAATAAGATTGCCGAGGCACTTACAATCCCGGTCATCGGCATCGGTGCCGGTGCCGACGTGGACGGTCAAGTGCTCGTCTATCACGATATCTTGAAATATGGCGTCGACCGTCTGCCGAAGTTCGTCGAGGCGTATGCCGATGTGAACGAGGTCGCGACGACGGCAATCCGCAATTATGTCGAGGCGACGAAAGACGGCTCGTTCCCGCTCGAACGGCACACGTTCACGATGGATGAGTCGTTGCTCGACACGCTCTACGGGGGCAAGGCATGAACATCGTCACGACACCACATGACTTACAGAAACTGTTGAACGACGCCGGGACGATCGGTTTCGTCCCGACGATGGGTTATTTGCATGAAGGGCACCTCAGTCTCGTCGAGGCGGCCAAGTCAGAGAACGACCTCATCGTCATGAGCATCTTCGTCAACCCGACCCAGTTCGGTCCGAACGAGGACCTCGACCGCTATCCGCGTGATTTCGAGCGGGACGAGGCGCTCGCCCGCGAGGCGGGTGTCGACGTCTTGTTCTACCCGAACACGGAGACGATGTATCCGCTCGACATGGCTCGTGTCACGGTACGTACCGGCGCAGATGTTCTCTGCGGAGCGAGCCGGCCCGGTCATTTCGATGGCGTTTTGACCGTCGTGTCCAAGCTGTTCAACTTGGTCCGTCCGACGCGCGCTTATTTTGGTTTGAAGGACGCGCAACAAGTCGCCTTGATCGAAGGATACGTCCGTGACTATTTCGTCCCGGTCAAGATTCGACGCTGTCCAATCATCCGTGAAGAATCAGGTCTCGCCAAGTCGTCCCGGAACGTCTATTTGTCGGAGATGGAGAAGGCGGATGCGAGTGACATCAACCGTGCCTTGATCGAGGCGCGAGACGCCCTTGCGCAAGGTGAGACGATTCAAGATGTGAAAGCACATCTCGAGGAACGCCTGAAGAACGTCCCAAACAGTACGATCGACTATATCGAGATCAAAGACTACCCGACGTTGACCGAGGTGACCTCCGCGTCGACCGAACTATTGATTGCCGTAGCGGTGCAGTTCGAACGGGCCCGCTTGATTGATAATGTGATTTGGAAGAGAGGATGAATCCAATGATTCGAACATTTATGCACGCGAAACTACACAAAGCGACCGTCACCGAGGCGAACTTGCATTACGTCGGTTCAATCACAATCGATGAAGATTTGATGGACGCGGTCGGCATCATGGAAAACGAACATGTGCACATCACGAACAACCATAACGGAGCTCGTATCGAGACGTATGTCATCAAAGGAGAACGAGGTTCGGGTGTCGTCTGTCTGAACGGGGCAGCGGCCCGCCACTTCCAAGTCGGAGATGTCGTCATCATCATGGCGTACGGCCAAATGACGGCCGAGGAAGCGAAACAGCATCGTCCGAAAGTCGCCGTCTTGAACGAACGGAACGAGATCGATCAACTTCTTTATGAAGAGATCGCCCATACGATTCTATGACACGAGCGGGGATGTCCGATAGAGGCATCCCCGTTTTTTCGTGTATCGTTCTATGGTAAGATGAGACAGACAGAAAGCACGAGCGTGCCGAAGATGGGATGGATGTTATGGACACCTATGTGATAGTGGATTTGGAGACGACTGGTCATTCCGTCAAGTCCGGCGACGAACTGATTGAATTTGCGGCGGTGGTCGTTCAAGGGAGTGAAGTGATTGAGCGCTACAGTACCTTGATTCGCCCGAGTCGCCCAATCCCGCCTTTTATCACGCAGTTGACGACGATCACAAACCAAGACGTGGCGGAAGCCCCGACGTTTGAGGAAGTGATCCCAGATATATGGAAGATGCTCGATGGGCGAATATTCGTCGCCCACAACGTGTCTTTCGATTTGAATTTTTTAAATGAAAGTCTCGAGCAAGCCGGGTATATCCCGTTCCAGGGACGGGCCATCGACACGGTCGAGCTGGCCCGGATCCTATACCCGACGCTTGAGAGCCATGCGCTCGAGTCGCTCGCCGAGACGTTTGATCTCGTGCATACTGACGCGCACCGGGCGCTCAGCGATGCCGAGGCGACGGCGGAACTGTTCATTCGTTTGATTGAACGGTTGCGCGCCTTGCCGCTCGTGACGTTACAACAGTTACGACGCCTGTCCGAGTCGTGGACGAGCAACGTCGAACCGCTCCTCGACGAGTTGATTCTTGAGGTCGGGATCCGAGCCGACGATGAGACGACGTTCGATATTCATCGGAAAATCGCACTCCGACGTCTCGTCGATACGTTCGAACCCGCTGTCGAACGCGAACCGTTCGAGCCGTTTCTTCACCGGACGATCGAAGAGACGCTTCCGGCACTATTCGGTCAATTTGAACCGCGTCAAAGCCAGTTCGAGATGATGCGACACGTCTATAAGGCGCTCGACGACGAGGCGACGCTGTTGATCGAGGCGGGTACGGGGACCGGAAAGACATTGGCGTATTTGATTCCGAGCGCACACCACGCCCTCGAGACGAAGCGCCCGGTCGTCGTCAGCACACATACGATTCAGTTGCAAGAACAGTTGTTGAATCGAGATTTACCAATCTTAAAAGCGATTTTCCCTGAAATCGAGTTCACACTTTTGAAAGGGAGACGCAACTACATCGACCTCCGAAAGTTCGAGATGATTCTCGAAGAAACGAATGACGGGCTGCTCCCGGCGATGTGCAAGGCGATGGTCCTCGTCTGGTTGACCGAGACCGAGACGGGGGACTTGGAAGAGTTGTCATTGCCCGGTGCGGCGTCACAAGGGCCGGCCTCGTTCAAACGGCTGATCCAGGCCGATGCAGCCTCTGACTTCGGTCGCTTCGACCCTTGGTATAGCCGTGATTTCTTCACCCGGGCCGTCTTGCGCTCGAAAGAGGCCGATATCATCGTGACGAACCATGCTTTGTTGTTCTCTGATTTGCAACACCAGGCTGGGATTCTCCCGACCGATACGCCACTCGTCTTGGACGAGGCGCATCAAGTCGAGGAAGTCGCGTCGCATCACTTCGGAGTCACGTTTGACGCGATTCAATTTGACCGCCTGTTCAAATGGTTCGGCTACGGTGCCGACGGCAAGTTTCATTCGCGCGTGCTCGGGCTCGCCGATTTGACGTCCGTCTCGGAAGAGGCGGAGGCGTTCAGCAAAGCGACCGATCAAGCACTCGCCCGCGTCGACGATGAGCTGAACGATTTGCTCACGGCGCTCCAGTCACTCGGGAAAAAACGGGAGCAACGTCAAACCGTCCGCTTCGAGCGGGAAGGGGAACCGTTCCGACCGATCCGTGAAGTGGCGAAACGGCTCGAAGACCGTCTGCGCACGTTACGGACGACATTGCGACAACTGCACCGTCTCCTCGATGAGCATAAAGAGCATATGACGTTCAAACAACGGGCCGTGCTCGGTGATTTGAAGGCGTTCATCGGCGACGTGCGCGATATAGAGAGCGTCCTCTATGAGACGATGCTCACGCGGGACGACGATGCCGTCAGTTGGGTTGAGCTCAATCTGGCTAATCGCAAGTTGACCTCGGTGTACACCCAGCCGGTCGAGATCGGACCGCTCCTGCATGAGCGGCTGTTCGCCAAACGGCCGACCATCCTGACGTCGGCGACGATGACCGTCTCAGGACGATTTGGCTTCATTGAGCGGCGTCTCGGACTCGATGGGGAAAACGTTCGCCGCGTCGTCCTGGCGTCACCGTTTGATTTCAAGAAGCAAGCGAAACTGTTCGTCCCGTCCGATATCCCGCTCATCAACGAAGTTCCGTTGCCGCGGTTCGTCGAGCAGATTGCGGACTCGATCGCCCAAATCGCCAACGTGACGAAAGGACGGATGCTCGTCTTGTTCACGTCGAACGAACTGTTGCGTTTGACGCACGAGGCTGTCAAAGACCAATTGGATGAGGCGTACACGCTCCTCGCCCAAGGCGTCAGCGGTGGATCGCGAAGCCGCTTGACGAAACAGTTCAAACGGATCGACCAGTCGATTTTGTTCGGAACGGCAAGCTTTTGGGAAGGGGTCGATATTCCGGGCGAGGCACTCACCTGCCTCATCATCGTCCGGCTTCCGTTCGCGCCGCCCGACCAGCCGGTCATGCAGGCTCGGTCCGAGAAGATCGAGGCGACCGGTAAATCGTCTTTCTTTGAACTATCGCTTCCGCAAGCGGTCATCCGCTTCAAGCAAGGGGTCGGTCGCCTGATCCGTTCGAAAGAGGATTACGGCGCCATCTTCGTTTTCGACCGTCGCGTCGAGACGACGCGTTATGGCAAGCAGTTCATCAACAGTCTACCGTCCGTCGATCGAATTGACGGACCGCTCGAGACCGCACTCGCTGAACTTGAGCTGTTTTTAGACGAGAAAGAGAAGACCGGGCTAGGAAATCAGAGATAACGCTAGGCATCGTGAAATTATCGCTTTATAATAATGGGTATAGTGTTTTTTGAAGGAGGAGTAATCATGAATTCGAATATTGAGACGTTGGCGACGGTTCGAATCGAGCCGACGGCAGACGTCTACAAAATCGTCGACTTGTTGAATCGTACGTTGAAGAGCCAAGATTTAATGTTCGGTCTTGCTTTAGAGAAAAAAGTGAATGATCCGAAGAAAGAAGAGATGGTGTTCACCATCTATCGGACGGAATGACACGGAAGACAAAAGTAGTGATTGCGTTCATGACGGCACTCATCGGTGTCGTCATCGTATTTAGTGGCATTTATTGGTTCACGGTCGGCCACACCGAGCGGACGAAAGAGAAAATGATCGAGGAAGCGCGCGAGCGACTCGTCGACGAGCAACCGTCCGTCTCGATTGAACGGGCCGAACTGTTTAACGGGACAGAACCGTATGTCGTCTTCGAGGAGACGGATCGGGTCCAGTTCGTGCCGGTCGACGACAAGTTGCCAATCGAGACACGGGACATCGCAACGGTCGATTCAGAACAAATCTGTGCCGACTCGGTCGCAGAGACCGGCGGTACGCTCGTCAGCTGTAAATATGGCTTCGATGAACGGGCATTGATCGAAGTCGTGACAAAAGCGGGCACGTCTTACACGTACTCGTACTATACGCTCCAAGCGGGCGAATTCATTCGACGGGTCCAATTGACGGACTCGCCTTGACGAAACTAGAGGGGGATCTCAATGGAACATCTATTGGCACAACGTGTAAAGCAGTTGACACCTTCAACGACACTCGCCATCACGGCGAAAGCGAAAGCGTTAAAAGCGTCGGGTCAAGACGTGATCGGGCTAGGGGCCGGTGAGCCGGACTTCAATACGCCTGAACGCATCATCGAGGCAGCCTGTCAGGCTGCACGCGATGGCGACACGAAGTATACCCCATCTGGCGGGACGGTCGCACTCAAAGACGCGATCATCGAAAAGACGAAACGCGACAGCAACTTAACGTTCACACGTCCAGAGGTCATGGTTGCTTCCGGTGCGAAACACGCCCTCTATGCGCTGTTCCAAGCGATTTTAGATGAAGGGGACGAGGTCATCATTCCGGTACCATATTGGGTCAGTTATCCGGAGCAAGTGAAGCTGGCTGACGGGGTTCCGGTCTACGTCGACACGAACGAGACGACGATGTTCAAATTGACGCCGGAGCTGCTCGAGGCGGCCATCACGGATCGGACGAAGGCGGTCATCTTGAACAGCCCATCGAACCCGACCGGCATGATTTATACAGAATCTGAACTCTCGGCGCTTGCGGACGTCGTCAAACGGCACGATCTGCTCGTCGTCAGTGACGAGATTTATGAGAAACTCGTTTACGGTGAGGCGGAGTTCGTCTCCATCGCGACGCTTCCTGACATGCGGGAACGGACGATTATCATCAACGGTGTCTCGAAGTCGCATGCGATGACGGGATGGCGCATCGGCTATGCAGTCGGTGACAAGACGATCATCGAGGCGATGACGAACCTCGCGTCGCACTCGACATCGAACCCGACGTCGATCGCGCAAGCTGCGGCGGTCGAAGCCTACAATGGGCCACAAGATGACGTCGAGATGATGCGTGTCTCGTTTGCTGAACGACTCGAGATCGTCTATGAACGACTCATTGCGATTCCAGGAATCACATGCTTGAAGCCGCAAGGCGCATTTTACTTATATGCCAACGCCAAAGAAGCGGCCACGATGAGCGGTTACGACTCGGTCGATGCGTGGTGCGAGGCCGTCCTCGGTGAGGCGTACGTCGCGCTCGTCCCGGGTTCAGGTTTTGGTCAGGACGACTACGTCCGCTTGTCATATGCAACAGAATTAAAACGAGTACTAGAAGCGCTCGATCGAGTGGAAGACTTCATTACACGTAACGCTCGATAAGCGAAAGGATGGATATGAACATGACAACTATTTCAATCAGCCAATTTAAAGACTATGAAGGCCAGACGGTCCGGGTCGGAGCTTGGATCGCCAACAAACGTTCGAGCGGAAAGATCGCGTTCCTTCAACTTCGTGACGGGAGCGGCTTCGCCCAAGCGGTCGTCGTCAAAGCCGATGTGGCCGAAGAATTGTTTGCCCTCGCCAAAGGCGTGACACAAGAAACATCGGTCTGGGTGACCGGTACCGTCAAATCGGACGGTGGTCGCACGCCGCTCGGGTTCGAACTCGAGGTGACAGATATGGAAGTGATCGCGGAATCGGTCGACTATCCGATCACACCGAAAGAGCACGGGACAGAGTTCTTGATGGACAACCGTCACCTTTGGCTCCGCTCGCGTCGTCAGCACGCGATCATGAAAGTCCGTAACGAATTGATCCGGGCGACGTACGAGTTCTACAACCAAGAAGGATTCGTGAAGATCGACCCACCGATCATCACGTCGAGCGCACCGGAAGGCACGACGGAATTGTTCGAGACAGATTATTTCGGACAGCCGGCCTACTTGTCGCAAACGGGCCAACTTTATATGGAAGCCGCAGCGATGGCACTCGGGAAAGTATTCTCGTTCGGACCGACGTTCCGGGCCGAAAAATCGAAGACGCGCCGTCACTTGATCGAATTCTGGATGATCGAGCCAGAGATGGCGTTCTTCGACCACGACATGAGCCTCGAGCTCCAAGAGCGTTACGTCTCATACATCGCCAAGTCGGCACTTGAGAACTGCCGTAACGAATTGGAACTGCTCGGACGTGACTTGTCAAAACTTGAAAAAGTTCAAGCACCGTTCCCGCGCGTCCGTTATACGGATGCGATCAAGTTCTTGAAAGAGGAAGGCTTCGACGACATCGAGTACGGTGACGATTTCGGTGCACCGCACGAGACGGCCATCGCCAACGCGCATGACCTCCCGGTGTTCATCACCCATTGGCCGAAAGACATCAAACCGTTCTACATGAAAGTCGACCCGGAGAACCCGGAACTCGTCCTTTGTGCCGATTTGATCGCGCCGGAAGGTTACGGCGAAATCATCGGCGGCTCGCAGCGTGAAGACGACTACGACCGCTTGAAAGAAGAAATCATCAAAGAAGGTCTTGATGAGACGGACGCGTACGACTGGTATCTCGAACTCCGTAAATACGGGTCGGTCCCGCATTCTGGCTTCGGCCTCGGCCTTGAGCGGACGGTTGCTTGGATTAGCGGTATCGAGCATATCCGCGAAGCGATCCCGTTCCCACGTCTCTTGAACCGCATTCACCCATAATCGCCGATCGGGGATGACTTTGTCTTCCCCGATTGATTTGTCTAGAAAGGATGTGCGACATGGATGCACATAATATAATCAAGCTGTTCGAACAAAATCCAGTCGTCGTTCCGAGGAAACTGTTCACCGAGGCACGTCGCCTCAACTTGACGCCGGTCGAGTTCAATCTCGTCATCCATCTGCTTGAAATGATCGGGGAAGGCATCGAGATGCCGCTCCCGAGTGAGCTCGGGGACCGGATGAACGTGGCCGAGAGCGAGGCCCGCGCCGTGTTGCTCGGCCTGCTCCAAAAAGAGTTGATCGCCATCGACGCGTCGGCCGAGGTCGAACGATACAGTCTGCTTCCATTGTTCTTGGCGCTCGAGGAAGGGGCGGCACCTGAAAAATCGGCCCATTCGTTGAATGAGAACATCATTCATACGTTTGAGCGCGAGTTCGGGACAATCACTCCATTTGAGATCGAGCAGATTGTCGGCTGGTTGACCGAGGACGGCTTCAGCGAAGAGCTGATCATGGCCGCGCTTCGGGAAGCGAAACTACGCAACGTACGGAACTTCAAATATATGGACAAGATCCTCCGGGTGTGGCAAGACCATAACGTCGAGTCGCTCGAGGACCTCGTCGATTATCAACGGAGGAAAAAGTGATGTTGACGAGAGCCCAATTGAACGAAGTGTCGGACGAGATGCGCCGTATGTTCCCGGACGCCCACTGTGAGTTGACGCACCGCAACCCGTTCGAGCTGGTCGTGGCCGTGGCGTTATCGGCGCAGGCGACGGATGCACTCGTCAACAAAGTGACGCCTGGTCTGTTCGAGGCCTATCCGACCGTCGAATCGATGGCCGCGGCAGACGTCGCCGACATCGAGGCGTTAATCAAGCGCATCGGTCTCTATCGGAACAAGGCGAAAAACGTGAAGGCGCTGTCGATGCAAATCGTGGAACGTCATAACGGAATCGTCCCGTCGGACCGCGAATCGCTCGAGGCATTGCCTGGCGTCGGACGGAAGACGGCGAACGTCGTCTTGTCCGTCGCGTTTCATGAACCGGCGTTCGCCGTCGACACACACGTCGAGCGCGTCTCGAAACGGCTCGGAATCTGTCGTTGGAAAGACAACGTCCGTCAAGTCGAGGACACGCTCATGAAGAAGTTCCCACGCGAAGAATGGTCTCAGCTCCATCATCAGTTCATCTTTTTCGGACGTTACCATTGTAAAGCGCAACGTCCTGCCTGCGAGACGTGCCCGCTGTTGCACATGTGCCGCGAAGGCAAGAAACGAATGAAGTCCAAGCAAGCGACCGGACAATGAACAAGCGTCTTCCTGATCTCATGATCGGGAAGACGCTTTTTATACGTAGGGGGGTATTTTTTGGTATACTCAATCCAGTTAGCAATCGGCAAGGAGGATGTATATGGGTGAAACCCGGATTGGAATAAAAGAAAATCAAATGAACTTTATCTTACTCGTCGTGACGAACTTTTTCGTCGGGTCGATGGTCGGCCTCGAACGGACGATCTTGCCCATCATCGGAGAAGAGGACTTCGGTCTCGTCTCGACGAGTGCGGCGCTATCGTTCATCATCAGCTTTGGGTTCTCGAAGGCTGTCGTCAATTACTTCGCAGGAGCCATCGCCGATCGATTCGGGCGCAAGAAAGTGCTCGTCTTCGGCTGGGGGATCGGGGTATTCGTCCCCGTGCTCGTCATGTTGGCCCCGGCCTGGTGGATGATCATCGTGGCGAACGTCTTGCTTGGGATTAACCAAGGACTGACGTGGTCGATGACGGTCAATATGAAGATTGATTTGGCTAAACCGACGGAGCGTGGGCTCGCGGTCGGACTGAATGAATTCGCCGGTTATGTCGGTGTCGCCGTGATGGCCGCCGTCTCTGGGATGATTGCCGTCACGTACGGCAGTCGGCCGGAACCGTTTTATATCGGTGTCCTCGTCGCATTCGTCGGTCTCGGGTTATCATTGTTCGTCCGTGATACGACGAATCAGGTACAGCTCCAACCGACGAGCGGGTCTGAGAAAACACGTTCTGCGAGAGACGTATTTATGACGACGACTTGGAAAGATCGCTCGCTCTCGAGTCTGACGGTGGCCGGTCTGTCGACCAATCTGAAAGACGGCATGGCATGGGGCTTGTTCCCGATTTATTTCGCCGCACAAGGGCTCAGTCTAGCTGAAGTCGGATTAATCGTGGCAGTCTATCCGGCGGCGTGGGGCTTCTTCCAACTGTTCACCGGGGTATGGAGCGATCGCATCGGACGCAAAGGATTGATTGTCGCCGGGATGTGGGTCCAGGCCGGTTCGCTTTGGGCGATTCTCGTCATGTCCGACTATTGGCAATGGGTGCTCGCCGCGGTCATGCTCGGCATCGGGACGGCAATGGTCTATCCGACGCTCCAAGCCTCGATCAGTGACGTCGCCGAGCCATATTGGCGCGCCTCAGCAATGGGCGTCTATCGGTTTTGGCGCGACAGCGGCTATGCGTTCGGAGCCATCTTTGCCGGGGTGTTGACCGACATATTGTCCATCGATTGGGCCATCGGGCTTGTGGCCGTCCTACCGTTCCTGGCCGGACTCAATGCGCTCGGTCGTTTGCGGGAGACACTTCCAGGTTTGCGTTAATCAAAAAACGAGGCTGGGACATAACTAGCCGGCTTTAGAGCTTTTTAATAAAAAGAGGGGTCCGGTCACCGATTTTCGGTGGCCGGACCCCTTCTTTG